>JAEUVM010000194.1 GCA_016787125.1 Chitinophagaceae bacterium
GTTTTGATTGAATCGTAGAAATATTGTTCGGTAAGATTGTTCAGTATAATATTCTTCCAGCGGGCAATGATCTGGAAAGGGCCGTCAAGATCGCCCAGAATGCTGCCCATCATATAATTGCGTACCAGCAGCAGTTCTTCCTCATCCACCGGTTCTTCCCGCAGCAGTTTCATTTCTTTATACACTTCTTCCACCGTGGCTTCACTTACATCTTTACCTGCTTCGGTGCTGATCACCCAGGCCGAGTCGCCCATATGGTTTTGCAAATAACTGTGTATGCCGTATGTATATCCTTTGTCTTCCCGGATATTACTCATCAGCCTGGAACCAAAGAAACCGCCGAGCAGGGTATTCAGCACCATTACCCGCATAAAATCCGGGTGATGTCGGTTCATAAACGGCCGGCCCATTCGTATTGAGCCCTGCACACCGGCTTCATCATTGATCACCCGGTATTTCTTTTCTGCCGCCGGCAATTTGGTAAATGCTTTTGCCGGAATATCACCACAGGCAAGATCACCAAAATGCTGATCAAGCAATGGAGCAATATCTGCCGGCAGTTTACCCGCCACAAAAAGGATCAGCTTACCCTGCTGGTAATATTTTTTATAAAAATCAAGTAGTTGTTCCCTGTTGAGCAGATCAAACTCTTCTGCTGTACTGAAGCGGCCGTAAGGGTGTTGTGCGCCGTAGAGATAAACATCAATGAGCCTGTTGGCGACAAAATCACTTTTCTTCAGGTTTACCTGCAGCCGCTGTTTCATGTTTTGCCTGTAAATATCCAGCTCCTGTTGCGGCATGACGGAATCGGTGATCAGTTCTTTTACCACCGGCAGTAATTCTTTTACATGCTTAGATAAACAATGAAGGGTAATAGTGGCCGTTTCATTATAACAGGCCCTGTTGAGGTATGCGCCGTAGTATTCAAAATGCTCGTTTAACTGGAATGCATTGCGGGTGCTGGTGCCGTTGCGCAGCAAAAAATTGGCCGTCGCTGCCACCAGGTTTTGTTCCTCCTGCCAGTTGCCGGCAAAGAACACCCACTCCACTGATAATACATCTTCCGCACCGGCATTCACGGCATATACTTCTACTCCGTTGCGCAGCAAAAATTTTTCAACCGGTTTCAGCTGCAGGTTAAAATTGACGGCATCTACTATTTCGGGCGCTTGTTTCCTGTCTGGCATACGTTCCTTTCTTTCGGTAATAATTAATTGTCTGACAAATAATGAATGGTGCTGCAGTTCGTATCACGGAAAATGAGGCGGCTTTCCTGTAAGATATCTTCTGTAGTTACGGAAGCATATTTTTCCAGTTCAAAATTCATCCAGGAGGCATCGCCGAGTATTTCATAATAAGCCAGGCTGTTGGCACGGCTCATCACACTCAGGTCTTCAAAGGCGATCATGCTTTCTGTTTTGTTCTTCACTTTCTGCAATTCCGTATCACTCACCAGTTCATTCTTCATGCGTTCTATCTCTTTCATTACGGCGGCTTCAGCTTCTTCAATACTCACTCCTTTTACCAGTTTGCCTTCTACGGCCACCAGCCCGTTGTCGGTACTGCCAAAGTGATGACATTCTATATTGCTGAACAGTTGTTGTTCTTTTACCAACGATTGGTAGAGCCGTGAAGAGCCTCCGCCACTTAGTATGTCGGTAAGCAGGTCGGTGATATAGTAGCGCCTGTCGAGCCGCGAACCCATGTGCCAGCATTTATACAATGCATCCAGCGGCACATTGGCCTTTATCACCTGCCGTCGCTCCGAGGTTTGTTCCGGCTCCTGTGGCAGGTTGCGTTTATATTTTTCGCCGGAGGGAATATCACCAAACCATTTTTCAGCAAGCGCTTTCACTTTCTCTGTGGTTACATTGCCGGCTACTACGAGTATGGCATTTACCGGCCGGTAATGTTTGAAGAAGAATTGTTTTACATCTTCCAGCGTGGCATTTTCAATATGTGATAATTCTTTGCCGATGGTCATCCAGCGATAAGGATGACGGGTGTAGGCCAGTTCCCGCATTTTATGCCAAACATCACCATATGGTTTGGTAAGGTAATGTTCTTTAAACTCCTCGCACACCACTTTGCGCTGGGTGGCCAGGCTTTTTTCGCCAAAGGCGAGTGATAGCATCCGGTCGCTTTCCAGCCAGAAGGCAGTTTCAAGATTATCGGCTGGTAACTGAATATAATAATTGGTAAGGTCGTTGGTGGTATAGGCGTTGTTTTCGCCACCGGCCATCTGGAGTGGTTCGTCGTACTCCGGTATATTCACCGAGCCGCCAAACATGAGGTGTTCAAACAGGTGGGCAAAGCCGGTCTTTTCCGGGTCTTCATCCCTGGCACCCACATCATACATAATGTTCATCACGGCCATCGGGGTGCTGGTATCCTGGTGAACGATCACCCGCAGGCCATTGGCCAAAGTAAATCTTTCAAATTGTATCATATATGCTTAAACAAAATCCTGAAAAATAAGTTGCCATACAATTCCCTGCCGGGTTTAGTTTAAGTCTCATTTAAAACTTCGTTTTCCGCCAGGCCACAAACACCACCAGGAAATGATCGTAATCACCGCCTGCCATTTTCTTTGTGCCTTGGTGGGAAACATTCTCAGTTCAAAGTGAGACACTACAGGTTTATAAATATCCGCCTGCCGGGAAAAGGCAGGCCTGTAAAAGTATTGAAAAATGCGTTTGAAAGCCGGTTAATGAATACTCTTCACTTTAAAATCAATATCCTTCAGTAATCCTTCCCGCCGGATGATGAGTTGTATCTTTTCATTGGGGGTTTGCATGGCGATCTTGTACTGGTTCAGGTTTTGTGAAAAGTTCTTGTTCACCGCCACCACTTCATCTCCCTCTTTAAGCCCTGCGGCTTCGGCCGGTGAGCCTTTGGCCACATCTCCTATTACTATAACGCCGCCGACCATATACAGCTCTATGCCGGTATAAGAATAGTCGAATTGCTCAGCGTAATGTTTATTCGGCACCAGGTAGATATCCCCTTTTTCATAATTAATAATAGAATTGAACCGGCGCAGGATATCATTACCGATCAGTCCGCACATATTGGGATAGCTGGTTATATTATTTACATCATCAAACACGTAGGTGGGCACATTGCGAAAGCGGTAAGGGCCGATCTTTACTTCTTTCAGCACCATCAGTTCCATATCTATCTTTCCGCCCAGGCCTTCTCCTTCTTTTATCCAGAATTTCTTTTTCCGGCTTACAAAGTTGCTGTCGTCCAAAAACTCACGGGAGAAAAGCATGCAGAGTCCGGCGCCCATATCATACAGAAAGCGGGAATTGATGGCCCTTTCATCTCTTACACGCATGGGTTGCGATACCAGCATATTGATAGTGGGCTTGAGTAAATAACCGCCACGGGGGTAGCGCATACTTCCTCTCGTCCATACACCCATCTTCATACTGTCGTAATCCATCTTCAGGATATAGCGGCTGATAAAGGAATAGCCGATGATACCATCCACCTGTTCGCCATATACAGCTGTAAGGATGGAGTAATCATTGATATGAAAATTGAGGCTGTCAACCGTAAGTCCGGGAAAGTGCAGTTGCTGGTTATAAACAAAACTCACCTTGCGGATGCCGGCAATGCCTTTAATGGTACGGTCAGACGGGACGGGCTTCAATCCAAGATATTCTACGGTGGAAGAATCAAGTGAAATGCCGCTGCTGCCGGTGTCAAGTATAAAATTCAGGGTATCCGGAGCAGTACCCACAGTGGCCCGCAGCATCACAATACCCCCGGTAAGCTGGGAAAAATGCACTTCGGTAAGCTTACGGGAAGGCGGCTGGATGAATTCTTCCTGGGCAGGCAGTGTCAGGGAAAACAGGCAGCCAGCAATAATGGCAAGACAAGTGAGATGTTTCTTCATGTGGTTAAAGCTGTGCCGGCAGCGATAGTTGAAAGACAAGGCTTTTGGCCAAAATGATGCAATGAAGCCTGCCGTTCAAATTAAATTTAGTTCATTTATAATGCCTTGCAAAACCGTTCACCACTTTATCTGTTATACCACTGTACCTTTGCGCCATGCAATTAGCTCACCTCTATAAAAAAGCCTCGGATTTCGAACCGCTTACAGTGGAAGAAGGGGTATTCCTGTATCACCAGGCCCCGCTTGCCGACCTGATGTATATTGCTGATGAGCTGCGCAAAAAACAGGTGCCGCATGGCAAAGTGACCTGGCAGATAGACCGTAATGTGAACACTACCAATGTGTGTATCGCCAATTGCAAGTTTTGCAATTTTTACCGCATACCCGGCCATGCTGAAGCCTACATCACCGAAATGCCCGTGTACCGGCAAAAGATAGAAGAAACCCTGAAATATGGCGGCGACCAGTTGCTGCTCCAGGGAGGACATCACCCGGAACTGGGACTGGATTTTTACACCAACACCTTCCGGCAGATCAAGGCAGAATTTCCTGATATCCGGCTTCATGCACTTGGTCCGCCCGAAGTGGCACATATCACTAAAATATCAAAGGGCCCCAATGGTGAAAAGCTGACCCATCATGATGTGCTGCTGGCCTTAAAAGAAGCCGGTATGGATTCATTACCCGGTGCCGGCGCTGAAATTTTAGTTGACCGGGTACGGCGGCTTATTTCCAAAGGCAAGTGCGGCGCACAGGAATGGCTCGATATCATGCACGAAGCACATAAGCTGCATATCACCACTTCAGCCACGATGATGTTTGGCCATGTGGAAACGATAGAAGAACGCTTTGAACACCTGGTTAAGATCCGCGAGGTGCAAAGCCGTAAACCGGCTGATGCAAAAGGATTTCTCGCTTTCATTCCCTGGACCTTCCAGGATGTGGATACCCTGCTGGCTAAAATAAGAGGTGTACACAATCTCACCACACCGGATGAATACATCCGAATGATCTCGCTGAGCCGCATCATGCTGCCGAATATTAAAAACATACAGGCAAGCTGGCTTACGGTGGGCAAGCAAACCGCTTCCCTTTGCCTGCATGCCGGCGCCAACGATTTCGGTTCTATCATGATCGAAGAAAATGTGGTGAGTGCTGCAGGCGCTCCGCATCGCTTTACTTATAAAACCATCCAGGAAGCCATCCGTGAAGCCGGTTTTGAACCACAACTGCGCAACCAGCAGTATGAGTGGAGACAAATACCGGCTGCCATTGAAGAGCAGGTGATTGATTATTAAACAGGCTTTTGTAAATTTGAATATGACCGTACTTACTATTACCATCAAAAAAAAGAAAGCCATCAAAGCGCTTGAAGAACTCAGGGCAAACGACCTGATTGATTTCAATACTGGGAAAAAAATCCGCAAAGACAATATTCAAACGCATATCGCCAGTGAAAAATCGCTGACCAAAAACTGGCTTACAGCAAAAGAAGATAAAGCATGGCAAGATTTGTAAAAGGCGATGTGGTGGTAATTCCTTTTCCCTTCACTGACCTCACAGGACAAAAAAAGCGCCCCGCTCAGTACCAGCTTCCGGCAAGCTGTGATCCGTCAGATTATTTCGATGTTTGAAAATTAACCTGCTTTATGAAAAAAACATTCTCTCTTTTCCGCAAAGTCGCTTTCGCTGAAGGCGTTTCTTTCCTCGTGCTGCTGTTTATCGCTATGCCATTGAAATATTTTGCTTCCATGCCAATGGCCGTCACCATCGTTGGCGGATTGCACGGCATCCTCTTCGTTGCATTTATCGCACTGGCATGGGAGGTAAAAAGCACTTATAAAAAGAATTTCAACTGGCTGGTGAAGGCCGGACTTGCTTCCATACTTCCTTTCGGCACTTTCATCATGGACAGACAATGGAAAAAAGAAGAAGCTGAGGCAGAAATAAAAAATGAGCCTTCGGGAAATTGATAACTTCTATTTGCAGCAGCCGGAACCAGCCAAAAGCTGTTTGCTTGCCCTTCGGGAAATCATCCTGCAGCAAGATCCTGATTTACGGCCCGAGTGGAAATACAAGCTGCCTTTTTTCTATTACAAAGGAAAAATGTTTTGCTATTGCTGGATTCAAAAAACAGACGGCTGGCCCTATATAGGATTTACAGATGGCTACCTCCTCGATCACCCCGATCTTATAGCCGGCAATCGCCGCAGGATGAAAATACTGCTGATCAACCCTGAAAAAGATCTTCCTGTAAGAAAAATAAAACAATTGCTGAAACAGGCGCTTGCCTTGCGTACCTGATCACGCCATCCACAAAGCCTGCTTATTATATTTATTGCGGTATTCGATCGGTGTAAGCCCGGTTACTTTTTTAAAGATGGTACGAAAAGCCTTGGTGTCGGTATAGCCCACATCAAACATTACTTCGCTGATGTTTTTGCGGCTGCCTTCAAAACTTCGCTTGGCGGCTTCCATTTTTACCCGCTGTATATATTCCACTACCGTATTATTGGTTGCTTTTTTGAAGCGCCGTTCAAAACTTCGCCTGCCAATCGCCAGCTGCCCTGCCAGTTGATCCACCGTTATCCTTTCCTGGAAGTTGGCTTCTATAAAATCCTGTGCACGGCGTATCTCTTTATCCTCATGTCCCCGTTGCCCGTTAAACATCATGAAGACCGCCTGGCTGTTACGATCAATATCTATCGCAAAATATTTGGCCGCCAGTATGGCTGTGGCCCTGTCGGTATATTTCTCCACCAGGTACAGCAGCAGGTTCCAGTAAGAAGATGCGCCGCCGCTGGAATAAATTCCTTGTTCTTCGGTAACAATACTTCCATCCACCAGCTCCACTTCGGGAAACATACTCCGGAATTCATTGGCAAAGCCCCAATGTGTGGAGCATTTTTTTCCATTCAGCAAACCGGTTGATGCTAATAAAAAAGCACCGAGACATAGGGAAGCCACTTCTGCTCCTTTATGATGTTGTTGTATTATCCACGGCAATAGTTCTTCATTTTGTTTCAATGCAAATGCAAGGTCGCCCTTCAATGCAGGTATAAAAATGATATCCGTTTCCTTTACTTCATCCAGCAGCAGGTCGGTATGTACCGAAAACAGGCTGTTCTCCAGTTTTATCTCCCGTTTGGCTCCTACCGTTTTTACATCAAACAAAGGCGCCCTTCCGGAAGCCTCCATAAACTGGTTTACTGCCATAAACATATACCGCGGATCGGCGATAGCCTCCACTACTGCACATTCCGGTACTAATATGGATACTCTTTTCATACCATAAATGTACATATACCCGCTGTCGCAATCAACCCGCCGGATTGTCGTTTTTACCGACCATCATTTGACAGACAGTATTGTAGGTTTGTTTTGTAAAAAAGAAATGGATGCAACTGAACTCGTATCTCACATTTAATGGCAACTGCCGCGAAGCCATGTTGTTTTATAAAGATTGTCTTGGCGGCAGGCTCACCCTTCAAAAAGCGGGTGAATCGCCGGTGGCATCACAACTGCCCGATGAAATGAAAGAGTACATTCTGCATGCCACCCTGGTAAGCGGTAAAATAATGCTCATGGCTTCAGACATGGTGGATGAACCCGGCCTGGTACATGGCAACACCGTATCGCTGATGCTGAGCTGCGACAGCGAAGAAGAGGTGAGGAGCTGCTACGCCAAACTTTCCTCCGGCGGAAAAGCCACGCACCCGCTTCATGATACTTTCTGGGGTGCTTTATTCGGCAACCTGGTTGATAAGTTTGGCAACCAATGGCTGTTGCATTACAACAGGGTTGAAAAAATGAATTAGCTTTAGTTTGAAACTCAAAAATCATAGCTGTTATGCGTATGAATACAAACATTGGCTCAGCTGACGAATACATCGCCGGTTTTCCCGAAGACGTACAACCAATACTCCGCAAATTGCGTTCGATCATTCAGAAAGCGGCGCCCAAAGCAACAGAGTCTATCAGTTACGGAATGCCCGTGTATGTACAGGGAAAGAACCTGGTGTACTTCGGCGGTTTTAAAAATCATGTCAGCTTTTTTCCAACACCATCGGGCATTACAGCTTTTGCCAAAGAGTTGTCAACCTATACAGTTTCAAAAGGTACCATACAGTTTCCGTTAAACAAACCTTTGCCTTCAAAACTCATAGCGGATATCGTAAAGTTCAGGGTCAAAGAAATGGAAGCAATCCTTGAAGAAAAAAAGAAAACCAGCGGCACAAAAGCTAAAAAGAAATAATAAATTATTCACCGACAAAAACATTGTGTCATGCAAAAGATAACTCCTTTTCTGTGGTTCGACGGGCAGGCTGAAGAAGCCATCAACCTTTATGTAAAGTTGTTCTCTTCGAGCCCTGATCCGCGGCCTGCAAAAATTATTGATATTAAATATTGGTCAAAGAGCAGCCCTTTCCCTGAAAACCAGGTAATGACCGCCACTTTCGAAATTGACGGCCACACCTTTTATGCATTTGATGCGGGCCCGCAATTCAAATTCAGTGAAGCCACTTCTTTCCTGGTAAGTTGCGATACACAGGAAGAGATCGATCATTTCTGGAATGGCTTTATCAACACTGGCGGGCAGGAAAGTATGTGCGGCTGGCTGAAAGATAAGTTTGGCTTCTCCTGGCAGATAGTTCCGCCGGCATTGATGAAACTGATGGCAGATGCCGACAAAGAAAAAGCCGGTCGTGTGATGCAGGCCATGATGGGAATGAGAAAACTGATCATCGTCGACCTGGAAGCGGCAGCAAATAATGGATGATGTCAGTCAACAAAGGAATACGAAAGGTTTGCGCAACCGGGCATCTATTTTATAAAAGTAGTTCCTGCCCGGTATGCCCCGTTTGTGAAAAAGAGAAAGTGCCGGCCGGTTTTCCAGGAGGCCTCAGCGCCCCGGCAAGAAGAGCACTTGAAAATGCTGGAATAAAAACACTGGCCGCATTGGCAAATCTTACTGAAAAGAATGTATTGCAACTGCATGGCATGGGACCGGCCAGTATTCCTTTGCTGAAAGCAGCACTAAAAGCAAAAGGTCTTTCCTTCAAATAAAACACTTTATATACCTGAAACAAAAACCACGATTCTTTTACTTTAAAAAATAGTTTATGGAAAAACTCACTCTCTCCACACTGATCAATGCCCCAAGGGAAAAAGTATGGAGCACTTTATGGGATGATGCTTCTTACCGTGCCTGGACCTCGGCTTTCACCGAAGGGTCACATGCCCAAACAGACAACTGGAAAGAAGGCAGCAAAGTACTCTTTCTTGATGGCAACGGCCGCGGCATGGTAAGTATGGTGGCGGCAAACAGGCCCAATGAGTTCATGTCGTTTCGCCACCTGGGTGAAATAAATAACGGCGTGGAAGATACCACCAGCGATAAAGTAAAGGAATGGGCCGGCTCGCATGAAAATTATACCCTCGCTGATGATGGAAGCGGCACATTGCTTACCGTAGATATGGATATCAATGATGAATTCAAAAGCTATTTTGAAAAAACCTGGCCGCTGGCGCTGGAAAAGCTTAAAGCGCTGGCCGAAGCCTGAGCCTTTTTATCCGCATTTCTCCGCTATTTTTTCATATATAAAAACCAACGTATGCCTTCCAAAATTTTTGTGAACCTGCCAGTGAAAGACCTGAAACGGTCAATGGATTTTTTTACAGCACTGGGATTCAGTTTTAATCCTCAGTTCACTGATGATAAAGCGGCATGTCTTGTAATTAATGATGGCAGTATTTATGTCATGCTGCTTACTGAGCCGATGTTTAAAAATTTTACCCAAAAAGAAATTGCCGATGCCACCAAAACCACCGAAGTGCTGATAGCATTGGATGCCGAAAGCCGCGAAAAAGTGGACGAGTTGGTGGCCAAAGCGGTGGAAGCCGGCGGCTCGTTGTATGCCCAACCAGCCGATCATGGCTGGATGTACCAGCACAGCTTTGCTGACCCCGACGGACACCAGTGGGAACTTTGCTATATGGATGAAAGTAAACTTCCTTCCTGATAGCAATAAAAATGCAGGAGTCATCAATAACAAAAACAAACACAATGAAAAAGACCAACATACTATTCTGGATCGTTACAGTTTTGCTTTGCGGCTACATGGTGTACTCGGCTATTCCCGGTATCAGGATGACGGAAAAGACCATCGGCGTTTTTGCGTGGTTGGGTTATCCCAAATATTTCATCCCTATGATCAGTTGGGCAAAGCTGGCTGGTGTGGTGGCATTGCTGATACCGGTGAAAGGTTTCCGCACTATTAAGGAGTGGGCCTATGCCGGTCTTTTCTTCGACCTCGCCGGTGCATTGTATTCTGTTTACCAAATGGCGGGCTTTTTTACAGATATGCTCTGGTTTTTTATCCTGCCGATCATATTTCTGTTTATTTCATATTTCCTCTGGCGGAAAAAAGAAACGGCTGCTGTTGTTGCGTAAACAGAAGGCCCTTTGTTTATCCCTGGGCCGGTTATCTTAACCCCGTGTTATGATTCGGGCAGGCGTTGCTTCGTACCTTTGGTAAAACGAACAAGCGATGAGAAAGATATTTTTTATCCTGAGTGTAGCGGCCCTTGTTGCCGCCTGTGGCAACAACAGTGCAGACAGTAACGACGTGATCGAAGATACCACCAACAGCGGTCCCGGCTATTCCTGGGAAGCTACATTGAATGATTCCACCGGCAGGCTGGAAGTGAAAAAAACGGAAACGGCATTCCCGGATTCACTTTCTGTATCCGCCATCCTTTCTTTTCTCAATAATAAATATACCAATGTGAAGGTGGTGGAAGACAAGCTTGCAGGTGATACTGTTTTTGTAAAAATACCGGAGGCTACTTACCTCACGCAACAAATGGGTTCTTCCGGTCCCACACTTTACCTGGCCGACCTGGTATATAACCTTACCGAATTACCCGGTATCCGCTTTGTGTATGTTGACCTGGAAGAAGGCGATCATGCCAGTCCGGGTACTTATAGCCGGGATAGTTTTAAAGATGAATAAAAATAAGCTGTCTCAAAAGTTTTTCAACACGGAGATACAGGGCAACAGAGATACACGGGGTATTGATTCGAAAGATGCACTACTCTGTGTAACTCAAATTCCCGGTTTCCCTGTGTTGAAATTGTTCGTTTTGAGACAGCTTTTCTTTGGGGCAACTATCCAATACTTACTTAGGATATTTTTCCACCTTATTAGAAATAGGTTTAATGGTGCGCAGGTAGGCATAGATCGCTTTCAGGTCTTCCTCTTTCATTTTTCCATACATTGACCAGGGCATGTAAGTGTTCTCCCTGCCGGGTTTACGGTTCACCACTTCGGCAGATGAGTTGTTTTTGAATTTGCTGACAAACATCTCTTCTGTCCATGTTCCGATACCGGTGGCACTGTCTGGTGTGATGTTGGAAGATGCCACTTTAAACATTGGCACATCAAATACAAATCCGCCTGAATATGCTTTGCTGAAATCTGGCCCCTGCGGACCCATGGGTGTATGGCAATCCATACAGGCCGCCGCATTGATCATGTATTCGCCATACTTCACTTTGTCTGACGGATCGGGTATCTTATTCTGTGCAATATCGTTGGCAGGCAGCGGGCCAAACATAGCTGCGGGTATAAAGAATTTCCTGGCAGGCACGGTGCTTTCCAGCGGTTTTAATGTGCGGATATATGCTACTATTGCCAGTACATCTTCTTTGGCCAGTCCGCTGTAGTGAGGATATGGCATAATGGGAAACAGGGTGTCTCCTTTTTTATTGATACCGCCCGTCAGGGTTTTTATAATTTCTTCATCTGTCCAGTCTTTCAATGCAAAAGGAGTAATGTTCGGTGCTGTTACTTCACCGGGAATTCCTTCTGCTTTACCAAAAGCGAATCCGGCACCGCCTCCTTCAGTGCCGGCAATGATGGGCATTGAATACAATGAAGTATCCCGCTTGCTATGGCAGTCCATACATACAGCCACATGGTTGGCGAGGTAAGAACCCCGTTCAATTACTTTTTTCAAAGAATCATCTGCACCGGCAGTACCGGAAGACGATTTTTTGTTGTTGCAGGATGAATAACAGGTGAGGAAAATGGCAGCGGCAATCAGGCCGGCCAGGGCAATTGATTTTCTCATACAGGCGTAGGTTTAGGTGGTTGGTTGGTTTCTACAGGAAAGATAAATATTTATATCAACAAATTAACAGCCGGGCTTGCATAAAAAAGCAGGCCGGCTGAAAAGCCACCTGCGGTCATTACAATGCTTAAATGTAAACATGAGAAAACAGGATCTGTGCGGGGTAATGCCATTGGTGTGAAGTCAATGTAAAACTACCGTGTGGAAGAGGCGGTTGCAAGTTTGTTTCACCGAAACATGAATTGCGAATGCCGGGTTTATATTCAAGTCTTTCATCCGACTATTCTGCCGCTTATAGCACAAAAGAAAAAGCCGCTCCTTGAAAAGAGCGGCCAGTTTGGACTTGCTGTAACTGCTTACCGTCGGATTGCAACCAAAGGATCCGTGGCAGCAATGTCATGAGCAACAGCAGTCGTTCCCATTATTAAAAAGAATTACTGTTTAATAAACACCCTTGTTCCCGTTCCGAATGATGGGTTGATCACATTCCAGGTAACGCCGGTGGCTGTGAAATTGATGTTGATCACCGACATGGTGCCAAAATCAGGCGTGGGCTGCGGCGGGCACACGTAAACATTCGGCGCCGTTTCCACCATGATCACTTTCGTGTTCACACTCACACCTGCGGCCCCGGGGTTTTTCAATTCATACACACCTTCGGCCAGTTTGGTAATAAAACAATTCAGCCCGGTAGCGGCACGCAGGTAGGTACCGGCACGGTTTGTCGTTCCTGTCACCCCGGTTACCGCCACCAGCCTGCTGGCCGTGGTTTCAAAACCATTGGCATTGGAGGCGCTGAATGTTACCACATACAGGCCGGGCACTGCTGTATTCACCGGGTTGGAGGTGGGTTGTATATCTGAGATGGCGCCGGTAATATCATCTTTCAGTTTGGCACCTGCATCTGTATAGGTGCTGCCTGTTTGCACTATCACCAGGGCGTTGCCGTTCAAGGTGATCTCCGGGTAACTTACTTTCACCGTTTTTGAGACATTCTCCGTCGTTTCTTTTTTGCAACCTGTTATCAGCAGTGCTGGCAGCAGTATCAGCAGCAGTATTTTACTATAATGTTTCATCGCTGGGTTTTTTTGTATTAATAATCAGTTTTGGCCGGTGGTGTTCACATCCCACCATACTTTGTCGGTTACTGTTTTCTGTGCCGGTGTGTTAGGATTGCTGGTTACTTCCGAATCGGGGTACAGTAATCTTGCCGGAAACTTATTGCCGATATTGCTGGTGGCAGATATGGTGAAAATATCCGGGTAACCCGTGCGCCGCCATTCCGTCCAGGCTTCCACATTTTGCGAGCCGCACATGCTGGTCCATTTCTGGAAGATGATCGCTTTTAGTTTTTGTTCCAATGTACCGGCAACGGGATAATCAATCGCTGGTTGCGAAGCATAGGTGTTGAACTGTGCAATGCTCAGTCCCCAGCTAAGGAATGAAAGGGCTATTCCATCATAGTATAATTGTTCTGCATCACCGGTACCCCAGCCTCTGGCCACGGCTTCTGCCTGGAGAAAATAACTTTCGGCTTCACTGATAAAGATCACTCTCGCTGCCGGTCCATCAGGACCGCCCACTGCAGCGCCGGGTTTGGAAAACTGCCTGTCATTCAGCGAAGCGGGGTTTGGCAGATTGCGGCCATTGCCTTGTAATATACCTGCATGATTACCGGTATTGGGTGCGGCTGTGGCTCTTTTATAAAAAACATCTGCCCGCGGATCATTTAATGATAACAAAGAACCAAGTGCTGTCTGACTGGCCAAAATGTTGAATTCTCCCACCGATTTTATATGTGCATACAGCGGATGCTGGTTGAAGGTGACATTGGTGAAAGGAACCGATGCTTCATCACCCTGGTCAATAAATTCATCGCCGGCTGCATACATGGCCTGTATGCCGGACTGTGCCACAGCAGGACGTACATAGGCCTGCCGCAGGTAAATCTTCAGCTTGAGTGTATTGCCAAATTTGCGCCACTGGTGCATATCGCCATGGTAAAAGAAATCATCAGTGCCCGGATGGCTGGTGCTGTTTTCGTCTACGAGTGCCAGACCATCATTCACCAGTTTTATTAAACCATCATATACATCCTGCTGCGAATCAAACTTAGGTGTGGTCAATCCCTGACCGCCCTGCAAGGCTTCTGAAAAAGGAATATCGCCATGCAGGTCCGTCATCACCTGGAAAATATAAGCCTGCATCAGTTTGGCTACAGCCGCATAATTCCTATTCCCGTTTTTTGAAGCTTCCTCCACGATATAGCGAAGGTCATTCAGCGGACCTGCATACATATTTATCCATTGTGTATTGAAGGTGCTGCTGGTAATGCTGTACTGGTCATATGCCTGGAACTGACTGCCCGTAGGCCCCTGTGTCCACACCTGTGCCCAGAAGCCGGCCAGCACCTGGTAGGGATTACCGAGATTGTAGGCGGCATAGCCTTGTGCGGTGGGCAATACAAGGTCTACCGTTGCCTTTGTCGGGTTATTGGGATCTACGTTTACATCGAGGTAGTCCTTTTTGCAGGAGACGGCCGTCATCAGCAGGGCAGCGGCGGCGGTCAGCTTTATTAATCTTATCGTTCTCATGATTTTCTTTTTTAATAATGATTAAAATGTTACCCGCACATTAGCACCATAGCTTCTCAGTGAAGGGATAGTACCATATTCATATCCCTGCACATTGCCTGTACCGAAAGAGCTTGTTTCCGGATCGGAATAAGTATTCTCTTTCGGTGTTTTCAGCCAGAGGTTGCGGCCGGATATACCGATCACAATACTTTTGATGGCTTTGTTTTTAAACAGTGTGGAAGGCAGGCGATAGGTAAGTGCCGCTTCACGCAGTTTGATAAAGCTGGCATCCACCAGGTGCTCCATTGCACGGGGCGCACTGAATGAGGTCCAGTAGTTTTCTGCATTCTGCACGGGAGTGGTGTTTACCTGGTATTTGCCATTGGCATCTATGTATACACTTCCCGGCACCACGAAAGGAGTTCTGTCATTATATAATGTACGGGGGTCGGTACCTACAAACTCCTGCAATGATTTGGTGCGGGAATAAAACACACCACCTTGTCTTGCATCAAAAAGGAAAGAGAGGCTGAAGTTTTTGTAAGAAAAACTGTTGTTCAATCCTGCAAGAAAATCAGGCTGCACATTGCCATGTATTTTAGCCACCGGGTCAGTAACGGGATAGCCGGTAACAGGATCCACCACAATATTACCATCAGGACTGCGCAGGAAAGAGGAACCAAAGAAGGAACCGTACGGTTCACCCACTTTGGCCACCATGGTGCCGCCATTGAAACCGCCCAGTGCAAGCTGGTCTGTACCGGGAAAGAGTTCCACCACTTTATTCCTGTTGCGGGTAAAGGTGGCTGTCACCTCCCACGAAAAATCTTTATTCTTTACTGGTGTTGCTCTCATCATTACTTCGATTCCTTTGTTGGTGATAAGGCCGGCATTCAGCGTTTGCGTGGTATAGCCGGATGAAGCAGCGATGGGCACCGTAATGATCTGGTCTTTACTGCGGTTGGAATAATAAGTACCTTCTATATTCAGCCGGTTGTTGAAGAAGCCAAGTTCCAGGCCTGCTTCGTAGGAAGTGGTGATCTCCGGTTTGATGTTCGGGTTGCCGATCGCATTACCCTGTGTAAACCCGGGTACGCCATTCAGCGGGAAGTTTACCTGTGAGTTTTGCTGTCCATCTGTTACGGTTCCTGTAAGGAAAACAGATTCGAGCAGGTACGGTGCGGCATCATTACCCACCTGTGCAGCGCTGGCCCTTATTTTACCATAGGAAATAAACTTCGGCATCTTAAAGGCTTCGCTGAAGATGAAGGAACTGTTTACACTGGGATAAAAGAAATTGTTCTTACCCTGTGGCAGTGTGGACGACCAATCGTTGCGCCCTGTCATACCGAGAAAGAGATAATTCTTATATGCCAGGTTGATGTCTGTATATACACCATACAGGCGGCGCAGTGTGTACCCGTTGTTGGTGATGGGCGGCTGCGCAGAGTTAGCCAGGTTGTAATAAAAAGGAATGGTAAGTGAATTGATCTGGCTGAACTGGTTGTCGAGGTCACGCTGGCGGATATTATGTCCCAGCAATACGGACAATGTAAGGTCACGGGTAAGGTTTCGCTTTGCGGTGGCAATAAGATCTGATGTAAATTCCCTTATCCGGATGCTTGTTTCTGAATAGCGGCCGGGGAAATTGCTGCCCGCATTCTGACCGGCTGCATCTATCACCCGTTTTGATTCTATCTGCTTGCGCTTATCATTAGATACGTCTGTTCCCACCCGTAAACTGATGTCGATCCATTTTACAGGTTTGTAACCTATTTGTACATTTCCAAGCACCCTGTCCACCACGGAAGTATAAGAATCTTCACCCAGCAGGTACCAGGGGTTTACGGTATAGGCGCCGTAGTAACCATTCAGGTCGTTGAACTGGTTGTGATAATCTTTCAGTTCCAGCAGCGATATATCTCTTGGTGTTTGCAGCACCTGGTCGTAGGGAGAATTTCCCTGGCCCTGTACGGTCAGGTCGCCTTTTGCACGGATATAATTAAGTGTGGCAGACGTGTAGAATTTATCAGAAATATCTGCCGTACCGGAAAACTTAACCGAGCTCCTGTTGTAAGCCGTACCGGGCATGATGCCTTTCTGGTCCACATTGTTGAATGACATGAAGAAACTTGTCTTCTCATTATTCAGCGCAAAGGATACGTTGTTGGTAAGCGTACGGCCGATGTCGAAGAACTCTTTTACATTGTTCTTCAAACCCACATACGGTTTTACCCGTTGTGAATCGCCGATCTGCTGTCCCCATGGACGAACCACGCCGTCGAACCGGGGGCCCCAGCTAAAGTTCTCTCTCGAATCAGGTGCACCTTGTCCGCCCTGGCCAAATTGATTCTGGTATTCGGGCAGTTTTAAAATTGACTCCATATTATATGAGCTGCTCACCACCACTTCAGCTCTTTTCCCTCTCAGGCTTTTACCATTCTTGGTGGTGATAATAAGGGCGCCGTTGGCGGCACGGGTACCATACAAGGCAGCGGCAGCGGGGCCTTTTAGTAATGTCACTGACTCCACATCTTCCGGGTTGATATCATTACCGCGGTTGCCGGCATCCACCTGGTTATTCAGGTTGTCGCCTGCATCCACCTGCGAGTTATCAATCGGAATACCATCCACCACGATCAGTGCCTGGTTGTTGCCGGTGATAGAAGTACCACCCCTGAATACAATGCGGGTGGAACTGCCCACACCACCAGAGCTGCCGGATATCTGCACACCGGCCACTTTGCCCTGCAGTGAATTCAGCACACTGCGGTCGCGGCCCCTTGTCAGCTCTGCGCTTTTGATGGTTGATTGTGCATAGCCGATACTGCCTGCTTCACGCTTAATGGCATTGGCTGTTACAATCACTTCCCGCAGTTCACGGGCATTTTCTTCCAGTGCAATGTTAAGCGTGGCACCGCCAGACAACTTTGTTTCCAGTGTACCATAGCTTACAATGGAAAATACCAGTGTGGCATCTGCAGGCACGCCGGATAATGAGTAGTCGCCCTGTGCATTTGTTTGCACCGTGTTGTTAGTGCCTTTTACATTGACAGATACACCTGTTATTGGCGACCCGTCTTTTTTGTCTGTCACTTTACCGGAGATGGTCCTTTGCGCCTGCGCTAAAGAAAGCAATCCTGTAAAGAGTAGTACCGTGATCAGCAGCTTCTTCATAAAAGTTAATTTTCGATTGATCAGATTTGTTTCTTTTGGTATGACACACTGCACAGCGTTTTTGCAAACTGGAAACATTCATTTATCACTGAAGCATGAAGAATGGAAACTGAATCATGATTTAAGCAGATAAAACAAGCAACCCGCATTTATCAATACAAACACTTGTTTATTATGGGTAAAATAATCTTGCTTGCAAAATGATGATAGTTGAATACCGCTCATACAGGCATTTTACCCGTGCCACAAATTTCTTTGAGTACAAACAGCAATTGAATGCAATCGTTTGTCTTTTGTTTACATGTTACCACGCATGAGATACTTCCTGGCCGGCTTAAATTTTTATAACCACTGCCCCTACTGGCATGAGAAGGGATATCTACATACGTACTTTGTTCATTCCGCTGCTCGGAATTCTTCTTCCTGTTCTGTCGGGACTGATGTCTTATCATGAGCAGAATACAGCCTGGCTTATTGCCGCCCATTTCTTCTTTATCCTTACTTCATTTACCATCTGGGCGGGTTGTCACTGGATACATAAACGGTTACGGCCTTTGTTTCCGGCAGAGAGTAATCCATTCCTTAAGATCATCACTATTTGTTCTGTTTCTTCACTGTACGGTGCAGCCACGGGAGGATTTGCTTTTATATTATGGGAAAAGCTTCGCAATACCGACTTCCCTGATGGCGCTCTAACCCGCTTTATTGCGCTTTGTGTGATAGCGGTGGTGGTATTCACCCTTATTTATGAAATATTGTACCTGAGTAAAGAGCGGGAAAAAGCCTCCCGGCTGATGAATGAAATGGGCCGGGAGCTTTCACATGCGGAACTGGCATTGCTGACCAACCAGCTTGATCCGCATTTCGTATTCAACTCGCTGAATGCGATGAACCACCTTATATTGAACAACCCGATGCAGGCGCATTTGTTTAATAACAACCTGGCGCTGGTGTTCAAATACTTTCTGAAAAATAAAACAAGGGAGCTCATCCCCCTGCAGGATGAGATCAGTTTTATCAACAGCTATTTCTTCCTGCTGGAAATACGGTATGAAAAAAAACTGCAACTCAATTTTTCTCTGGGTGAGAACGCTGCTTCCATCATGATTCCTCCTTGTGCCTTGCAGATACTGGTTGAAAATGCCATCAAGCATAATGAGTTTACCAATGAACATCCTTTGCTCATCAACATTGCGATGAACGGGCATTATCTGAAGGTGAGCAATAAAACAAGACCCAAACCCTATGCCGCTAACTCCACCAATATCGGGCTGAAGAACCTTAGTTCCCGTTTCAAACTGATTTGCCGCAAAGACATTATGATAGAAAAAACAAAAGAATCATTTACGGTAAAGCTTCCTATTATAAAATACCTGTAAACCTTAAAGCCATGACAAAAACCGTGATCATTGAAGATGAAAAGCTCGCCGGCAGAGCGCTGGTGCAAAGCTTATCCCGCATCGCACCTGATGTGCAGGTAGATGCATTACTTGCCTCGGTGGCAGAAAGCATCGCTTATTTTTCCTCTTCACCCGAAGTGGATATTATTTTCAGCGATGTGCAGCTTGCCGACGGCCATTCTTTTGAAATATTCAAAGAGGTCAGCATCAAAGCCCCGGTGGTGTTTACCACGGCCTATGATGAATTTATGCTTAATGCTTTTACCTGCAACGGTATTGATTATCTGCTGAAACCGGTAGATGAAAAGGAACTGGAAGAGGCGCTGGATAAATACCGCCGGCTGGAGAAACATTTCAACAGTCATACGGCGGCCATGCAAAGACTGGTGCAATACGGCAGCAGCAAAAAGAAGACCCGCCTGGTGGTAAAACGGGGATTGGAATATATTTCGCTGAAACTGGATGAGATCGTTTTGTTCTACACCGAAAACAAACTGGTTTTTGTTACCGATATGAACGGCAAGAAATATGTGGCGGAAAACAACCTGAGCGACCTGGAAGAAATGCTTGACGGTGACCAGTTTTTCCGGGTAAACAGGCAATACATTGTAAACATTGATTACATCCGCGGATATAAACCTTTTGAAAAAGTAAAGCTGCTGGTGGAGCTGAACAGGCCCGAGCTGAACCATCACATTGTGATCAGCCAGGAAAACTCTCAACTGTTTCGCAAGTGGATGTATAATGCCTGATCAGTGTAAATAATAGCCAAGGCTGAAGGTAAGCGGCACTTTCACGCCGTCATTGTTGGGATAAATATTACCATTGGAAAAATGGGCAATGCGGATACCGGCATTCAGGTTCTTTTGTTTGCCCGCCACAATTCCTGCGCCCATAAAATCCTGGAAGGTGAATTTGCGCCCGGTGTTCTTTCCATCGAGTAATGTTTTGGAAATAAAGGTTGGTCCCGCCACGGAATACTCAAAGAAAAGATCGCAGGTTTTAGAACGCAGGGCTGTAAACTTAAGTACGGGGTACAGTGATAATGTATAAAAGGCATCACCGTTTTGGCGGGTCTTCCACCAGCCGGCGGTGGCGCCCCAATCGAATGCAAATACTTTGCTGGTATGAAAAATGTTTCGCTGGTAGTTGATAGAAACACCCTGCCGCAGGTGTGCCTCTCCACCCCAGAAAATGGGCACCGGTCCTTTTGATACGGCATTATTTACCCCATAGCCCAATGCATTGGTGGTATAACTTACCTGCAACAGTTGCCGTGGAAAATGATAGCCGCTTTTTCGAACACTTTCTGTTTTCTCTTTTGAAAGAGGCCGCATGTAGTAATTAAATCCTGCTGAGATGAAAAGGCTGGATGGTTGTCTTTCTTTTTTTACTTCAGGTGACCAAACAGCACCGGCATGTAAATCCCATTTATCACGCAGCTGGTATTTTATTCCCGCACCGGTAAGCCATTGGGTCATCACGGCATTGGTGACAACAGGTATGCCATTTACTTCAAATCCTTTTCTTGTAATAATAGCAAAACCTGCCTCGCCAGTGAAGGAAAGTTTTTTATTTACAGGCAATGCGCCGGTTACTGTCATCCCCGCCACATTCATCCATACGGAATGCGGTTTCTGATCGCCGTTTACATTGTGGTATTTCACCCAGTCCACCGGACGCATATAGGTTATTTGTGCGGAGAGATATTTATTAAACTGCCGGCCGTACAGCACCAGCCTTACTGCCACCGGTGGTATCGTTATCTTTTCCACGGTATTGCCCGGCTGCATGGTAGCCGTTGAAAAAGGGTAGTGGATATAGCCAATGTTTACGCCATAATAAGAGTTGGCCAATGAAGCAGGATATTGAATGCGTTTATCGCCCGGCTGCGCCGAAATAAGTTTACCCAAAAAAATAAAAGCCGTGAAGAGCCCGGCTGCGATATAGTTACTTTTTCTGTTCAATGTTGTTTTACATTATCGTTTCGATCACATCCAGTTTATTGTTCAGTACAACCAGGCTGGCATTTGCTCCGGGTTCTATTTTACCCATATCATTTGCCCCGATCAGCCTGGCAGGGTAAAGACTGCACATCCGCAATGCTTCGGCGGTTTCGATTCCTGCATGATGGACCAGGTTTTGCAACGCTTTATTCATGGTAAGTGAAGAGCCGCTTAAAATTCCGTCTGCTTCGTATTTGTCACCGGCGGGCTGGTGTTTGTAATATCCTTCACCGGTTGTGGTTACCGCATCGGTGATAGCAAAGAGCCGTTCCTTCATTACTTTTTTGGCAATACGTACCGCCGCATAGTCCACATGGTGGCCATCGGGAATAATGCTGGCCATGATCCTTTCATCATCCATGGCTGCGCCGGCCAATCCGGGGTTGCGGTGCTGCAACGGGCTCATCGCATTGAACAAATGGGTAACGGCGTTAATGCCCGCATCAAAACCTTTTTTTGCTTCTTCGTAAGTGGCATTACTATGCCCCGCGGAGATAATGATGCCATATGATAATATGAGATCTGTTACTTCCCGGCTGCATACCTCCGGCGCCAGGGTAATCATTTTGATAACGTCTTTACCATACTCCAGCAATTCCTTTACTTCACCCGGTTGCGGTGAGTGGATCAATGCTTCCACATGGGCGCCTCTCTTCACCGGGTTGATCCAAGGGCCTTCCAGGTGCAGTCCATATACACCTGTACCACCTTGCTGCCAGTACTCTCTTACCGCATCTATTCCTTTTTTGAAAACAGGGAGTTCATTGGTGGCCAGTGTAGTCAAACAAAATGCTGCTCCGCCGCTGCGGCAGTAGTCTGCCAGTTTGCTTAATGAATCCGGTTCCGGGTAAACGGCAAACAGGCGACCGGCGGCGCCGTAAATCTGCAGGTCAATAAAAGCGGGTGCAATGACAGCCTCATCATACTGAATAAGGTTGGGCCTGTCGGCCACCGCATCGTATGGTAATACCTGTTTTATCCTTCCTTCTTCACAAACGATAGCATGTGCGGTAAGCCATTCCGTTCCGGTAAAGATCGCAGGTGATGTATAGATTATTTCTTCCGGCATAAGACCGGTAAAAATACAAAGGGAAATGAAGGCGGTGAATTTTATCCTGCCACAAAGCGGTAGCCCACTCCTTTGATCGTGATGATCTCCAGCGAGGGGTCTTCTTTTATATAACTGCGCAGTTTGGTGATATATACATCCAGGTTGCGGCTGTTGAAGAAAGAGTCGTTGCCCCAGAGCAGGTTCAGGATGTCTTTGCGGTCAATTATCTTGTCGCGGTTTTCATACAGCAGCTTGAGCAGTTCACTTTCACGAAAGGAAAGTTTACGTTCCTCTTTCCCGTTTACCAGCAACTGCCTGTTTAACTGAAAACTGTATTTGCCAATGGTAAAGGAACCTCCTGTAATGCGGGTGGCAGCGGGTTTGTTGCGCAACAGGTTTTGTATCCGTACGATCAGCTCCTCCATGCTGAAAGGTTTGCGGATATAATCATTACCACCAAGTGAAAATCCTTTTACCACATCTTCTGTTTGTGTTTTGGCAGTAAGAAAGATGATCGGTATTTCTTCATCCAGTTCCCGTATTTCATCGGCGATGGCAAAGCCGTCTTTATTGGGCAGCATGATGTCGAGCACACAGATATCGGGTTTGGTTGAAGGATCTGTGCAGAGTTTCTTAAATAAACCCGTTACTTTCCCGCCATCTTCTTCCATGATCACTTCAAAGCCGCGGCTCTCCAGGCTTTCCCGTACGATCTTGCCGAGAAACAGTTCATCTTCTGCATATAATATCCTCGTAGGCTTCATGATGGTGTCAGGCGCCGGTGGTTGGCTGGTTTTTGGGTAAGGTAATGGTGAAGGTGGTTCCTTTGCCGGGTTCGCTTTCCACCTCTATAGTGCCGTTGTGTTTTTTCACCACCTGGTGTACATAGCTGAGACCGAGGCCGTACCCTTTTGCATCATGGGTATCGCCGTGCGGCACCCGGAAGAATTTATCAAATATCTTATCCTTGTATTCAGGGGCTATGCCGATTCCATTGTCGGCAATGCGAAATATCACTTCATTGTTTCCTCCCTGAATGTTCACCTGTATCGCCGGTTTGTCTTTGCTGTACTTCAGGGCATTATCAGCCAGGTTAAACACCAGGCTTACCAGGTGCAGCTTATCGGCGGTGAGGCCGGTATCACCGGTGCTGGTTATATTCATCGTAGCCTTATGTTTTTCCAATTGCAGCTTTAATGATGCTGCCACTTCCTGTACGATCTCTGTTAAATTCACCGGCTCCGGTTTCATCTCCACTTCTTTTTTCTCAAACATGGAAAGCTTGAGCACTTTATCCACCAGCAGGTTCAGCCGTTGCAGTTCATTGGCTGATATGTCGAGGTATTCTTTGGTGCGGGTGGTATCCTGCATGGCGTTGAAGTTCTTCAGCGCTTCGATGGCTACGCCTACGGTGGCAATGGGTGTTTTGAGTTCGTGAGTGATATTGCTGATAAATTCGTTCTTCAATGCTGCCAGTCTCTTTTGCTTCACCAGGTTTCGGTATAATAATACGAATGACAGAATGGTGATGCCCAGCAGCAGGATGGAAAGCAGGATTGGCTGGAGTATCTGCCGCAGCAGGTATGATGTGGTGTTGCCGAGCTGCAATTTATACGTTACCGGGTTTGCCAGTCCCACCGTTACTTCATTGGTTACAGGCCCTTCTCTTTCCTGTACGCTATCGCTTCGTGAGATGGAAAAGGGTACATCTATATGTTCCTTTCTCAATGCGGCA
This sequence comes from Chitinophagaceae bacterium, assembly GCA_016787125.1. GTDB lineage: Bacteria > Bacteroidota > Bacteroidia > Chitinophagales > Chitinophagaceae > JJ008. The sequence continues at coordinate 23,986 of JAEUVM010000194.1, forward strand.
TTATAGGCGGAATCTATTTCCATGAGCCGGAGTGAATCCTGCAATGAATCCACCCCGTACAGCAGGCTGATCATATAATTGCCTCTTTCGCCTGGTGGTGGCATCATTCGCTGAATATGAAGTGAATCGCCGCTGACAAACTCTTCCTGCTTGCCTGTCATGATCACCATGCCCTTTCCACCTTTGGTAATTGTTTTGAGCGAGTCTTTTAATTTACTTCTGATAACATTGATCGTGGATACAATTTCCTGCCTTGGCCCTGTGCGGATGATGTTTTGGTGGAAGGAATCGCTTTTTACCGTTATCCTTACTTTACCTTTGGTACTGTCTGTTTGCTCCCATTCCATATCACTCAGCTTCAGTTTGGCGGCTTGCAGCCGGAAGACAGATTCCTTGAAGCTGATATCCGTTTTTACCAACAGGCTTCTTTTTTCCCGCTGGTAATTTTGCCGCAGCCAGTATAGCTGGAAGGCGGTGATACCGAGTATCGCCACCACCATCAATGAAGCCAGCCAGCGGAGTTTATTCATGGTATTCGTTTGCCTGACAAATGTAAACCATTGCCCTCAGCCGTTTCCCTGCATTAACCTTTATTAACCTAATTGAAAGGTGGGTTAACTTATCTTGCAAACCCTTGCTTTTACATTTGATGATAAATTTAAACTCATGAAGAAAATTGTATTTGCCGGTTCATTTATTTTCAGCAGCATACTGGCTGTGGCACAGCAAACCCAGGGAAAAGTAACTTACCAACGGGTAACCAACCTGGAAGCCCGGTTCAATATCAATGGTGTGGAACAGGTGGTGCCCCAAACCCGTAAAGAGAATTTTGAATTACATTTTGCCAATAACCAGTCCTTATGGAAAGCAACAGAGCAGGAGCAGGAAGATGAAGGGCCGGGAGGCGATCATGGCGGTGTGCAGATCAGGATGGTGGTGGCAGGGGCCAACGATGTGATGTTCTGCAATTTTGACAATAAAACAAAAGTGGAGAAACGGGAATTGTTTGATAAAACGTTTATCGTGGATGACAGCATCCGTCCGCTAAAATGGAAAATGACCGGTGAAACAAAGACCATCCTGAACCATAAATGCATGAAGGCGACTGCCACCAATATCCGCCAGGTAACCCGTATGACGATGGACGATGGCAAGATGGAGCGCAAGGAAGTAAGCGATACGTCTAATATTACCGTTTGGTTTACTTCGGAAGTTCCGGTAATGGCGGGTCCCGGTGAATTCCAGGGGCAACTGCCGGGCCTCATCCTCGAGGTGGATGTAAACAACGGTAAGCAAACGTACCAGGCCGTTGAACTGACCGAAAAGGCTGACCTGTCTGAGATCAAAGAACCAAGCGGCAAAAAACATCTTACACCTGAAGAGTTTAAAAAAGAAAGAGAAAAGCTGATGAAGGAAATGGAAGAGAATATGCCCGGCGGTGGCGGTCGCCGTATCCGGATGAACTGATAAAATCTGCATAACAATAAAAGCCTTTCTGAAAAGAAGGGCTTTTTTATTACCTGTACAAGGGGCAAGTTTTATCTTTAGTGCATGCTGATGCAACAGGAATTTGCCACCCGTGCCGTTCGCATCGTTGAAAAAGACGATAATGTAACCGGGCTGGCGGTGGCCGGATCATGGATCACGGATGAACTGGATGAATATTCAGACCTGGATCTTGTGCTTGTTACCGAAGAAAAGATTGCCGGCAGTAAAACAAAAATGCTTGCTTTTGCCCGAAAGCTCGGCGAGCTGATTTCCGGTTTCACCGGCGAGCATGTGGGTGAACCGCGGTTGCTGATCTGCCTGTATGATAATCCGTTGCTGCATGTGGATATTAAATTCCTTACGTTACAAGAGTTTAAAGAAAGGGTGGAAAACCCGGTGGTGCTGTTTGAACGAAACGGTTCTCTTTCCAACATTATTAGCACTACAAAACCTGAGTGGCCGAGGGTGGATTTTCAATGGATCGAAGACCGCTTCTGGACTTGGATACATTATCTCGCCACCAAAGTGGCCCGTGGTGAATTGTTTGAATGTATTGACGGGCTATGCTTCCTCCGTGCCAGGGTGCTTACCCCGCTGATGCAGGTAAAAGCAAAGAAATTGCCACGGGGCGTTCGCAAGGCAGAAATGCAGCTCAACCTGCCCGACCTGGAAAATCTGAAGATCACCCTGCCGCAATATGATAAGGAATCGGTCGTTAAAGCTATTGATAATACGATCAGTATCTACCGCTCCTTACGCCGTAAACTTTACCCCGATAATATTGAACTGCAAACCCTGGCCGAAAAAAGAAGTATTGAGTTTTTTAAGAAAATAAAATCATAGCCTTATTATGAAAAAGATCTTTATCACCACCCTTGCCTTTTGCTTCTCCGCTGTTCTTTATGCACAGGAAAAAACGGCTGCCGAAAAACTGGCGCAGGAACAATTGGATGCGTATAACAACCGGGATATAGAGGCGTTCTTAAAACCCTATTCCGATTCAGTACAAGTGTATTTTTTCCCTAACCAGTTTTTATACAAAGGAAAGGAGACCATGCGGAAGGAATATGCCGGTATGTTTGCTAATACACCTGATCTGCATTGCAACCTGAAAAGCCGTGTTGTTGTCGGCAACCGGGTGATCGATGAGGAGTCGGTGGTGTTTGATAAAAACAAACCGGCTTTCCATGCAGTTGCTATTTATACTGTTGCCAACGGGAAGATTACGGCTGTTCATTTTATACAATAAACTCCGCTTTTTTCTTATCGCATAATTATTCTTGCTCCGCCGCCGCCGGCATTGTTGAGCCCCGTCTTGCTCAGGCCGTAGGTAAAGCTGAGCTGGAAAAACTGGCGCAGCGTAAGCACTCTTGAATCTTCGATATAGTTGTTGTTCGCATTGCGGCTGATACCGATGTTTTTATTCAGGATATCACGGGCGCTGAATTTCAGTTCGCCGCGGTTAAACTTCAGCACCTGCTTGCTGATGCTGGCATTCCACAATGGTATTTTGGCATTGAAGCCTGCTGCCCGCTGACTGTTGATGATATAGCTGAAGTCGGTGGAGAAAAAGAACCCTTTGGGCATTTCCCAATCAACCGAAGTGGTGTATTCCTGCGAAAAGTATTTGGTGCTGCTGGCTACCGGCTTTGTATAGTTTGTGCGGTAATAGCTGAAGCCGGCACCGATTGCTATGCTCAGTTTTTCTTTTATCGTCATATCCAGCCGTACGTCAGGATTCAGGCTCAGGGTGTTGATGGTGTTGGTTACAATGTTTCCCGTCGCATCATTGATAAGCTGCCGGGTTCGGTTGCGGCCGATACCCGTGCCGAACTCCACAGAACCTTTAAGCAGTTTCACAGGCAGACTGTAGCTTATGTTACCATTCAGGTTGTAAGCGCCGTCGGTGTTTACGGGTTTTGTTTTCCTGATGCCCGTCAGCAGGTTCAGTGAATCGTAGTTCACGATCTTGTTCTCAGTAGCCTGCAGGGAGAGCATCATAAACAGGTTTTTATTCCTGAAAGGGTTTACCATGTTCAGGTGCAGTTGCAGGCTGTGTACGTATTCCTGTTTCAGGTCGGGGTTACCTTCCCGGATATTAAGCGCATTGCTGTTGTCGGGCACAGGCTGCAATTGCGATACAGAAGGCTGGTTGGTGGAAGTATTGTATGACAAAGACAGGCTTTTGAACCGTGTGAAGTTGTATTGAAACCTTGCATTGGGCAAAAGGTTGGTAAAGGTTTTGCTGATCACTGAATCTTTGTTTCCCGCAACTGTTGAGGCGATGATCTTTCCTTCCAGTTCTGCCCGCTGCCAGGTGGTACCAAAAGAATAGTTATACTTTTTCTTTTGTGTCCGCATCCGAAGGCCGCCATTCGTGTAGCTGTAGCTGTTTTCAAAATCATTACTCAGGCCATTGTTTACCACATCAAATTTTCCGTTGCCTTTATTATAATCCCAGGTTTGTTTTTCGGATGTGCTGCGGGTATCGCTGCGGCCGATGCTGAATTCCAGCAACGAACGTTTCCAGAGCGGCTCGGTATATACGGCCCGTGCATTATAGCCACGAAGGTTGGCAGCAGTTTTGTTTTGCTGGTTAAGCGTGTCTTTCTTTTGCAGGCTGCCGCCGGGATCATAAAAACTGTTGATGGAATACAGGCTGCCGTTGCCATTGCTTTCATTCAGGCTTGTTTGCAGGGAAAGGGAAAAGGTTCGTCCGCGGCGGGCAAATTTTTTCCGCCAGATAATATCATTACGGAAGGTGTATCCTTTATTCGCCGCTGTGGAATTGCTGAAACCTTCGTTGGTTTTCGAGTGGTTGGCCGCCAGCGTTTCATAATCTGTTTGTGAGCTGTTGTCTGTTTGCTGGTAGCTGAAGGAAGGTGTCATCCGGATGGAGTTCAGCGAATCGAGCTGGTACAGCAGGTTCAGGTTAAGCCGATGGTTATCATTCCTGTTGTCTGAATAAGCGTTCTGGTTATAATAATAAGTGGCAGGCAAAATATATTCCCGCTGTATATGGCTTTCCTGTTTGGGGCTAAGATGGTTGTAGAAGTAATTGCTTTGCAGGTCGAGTTTGTTACCGATGATATTGTTATAGTTCAACCCGGTACCCCAGGTGGTATTGATGCCGCTGTTTCGTCCGCCGCCGATTCCCATACCGGCAGCATCTGCATCAGAAATATTGATGTTGATATTTCCGCCACCTCCCCGCTGCATCCGGGCCAGTTCGCCGCTGAAGTTGAGAATATCCATTATGGTAAACCCTTCTGCATTGGTATTGTTGGCCATGCCGATGGCGGAGAATTGCCGGGCACCCTTAAAAGAGTTTACGTTGAACTTGCTTTCAAAACGTTCCTTGTTTCCCGCACCTGCCATTACCTTTCCGAAGGAACCCTTCTTTTTATCCTTCTTTAGTTTGAGATTGATGGTCTTCTCATAGTTGCCGTCTTCAAAACCGGTCAGTTGTGCCTGGTCACTTTGTTTATCATACACCTGTACTTTATCTACCGCATCGGCAGGCAGGTTCTTGGTCGCTACTTTGGGGTCGTTACCGAAAAACTCTTTTCCGTCCACCAGCACCTTCGTTACTTTTTCTCCTTGCGCTTTTATGGAGCCGTCTTTTTCCACTTTTACGCCCGGCAGTTTCTTCAGCAGTTGTTCTACGCTGGCATTCGGTGGCGTTTTGAACGAGCCTGCGTTGTACTGTATCGTATCATTGATCATAGTCACGGGCGGCGCTTCATTGGCCAGCACCACTTCTTCCAGCACTTTGGCTTTGTCGTTCATTATTGTGTTGCCAAGATCGGCATCCTTGTTTGTGTCGGTTATGGAGAAATACCGGTTGCTGTTATGATAATTCACATGTGTGGTGAGGAGACGGTAATCGCCGTTAGCCAGTCCTTTTACTTCAAAGCGGCCATCGGGGCCTGTCATGGTGAAACTGACGAGTGAAGAATCCTTTCGGTCAAGCACCGTTACCGTTGCGCCGGCCACCGGTTGCTTGCTGATGGTATCCATTGCTGCACCTTTTACAGAGCCGCCTTTTTGTGCCAGCAGGCTTAGTGTGCCGAGCAATGTTATTAAGAGCAGGTAAATTTTTCTCATAGCTGATCGCTTTCGGCTACGAAAATATTCTTAGCCTTTCAGCAAGAGGGTTAAAAGGGCTTTCTTTAATGTTAATCAAGGTTAAAGAATGACAAACGAAGTTGTTTCCGTTATTCCTCTTCCCGGGTATTACCCCGTTCATCATCTTCCCGGTCGCGGTCGTATACCAGTATCTTCACCTTCCTGTCCATCGGGGCGTAGTATTGCATCACCAGCTCCACCCTCAGCTTTTTTATTTCCTCATTCTCGGGATCGAATGTAAACAGTACCGAGGTGAACTTGCTTGCATCTGTTGGTGGTTCATACTTTCCTTTGAGGTGGTAATTAGGTCCTGTGCCCATGTTTACAGCAAGGTTATTGAGCTGGTTGAACAGTGCTTTGAATTTCTGCTTTGCCTTTTCAAAGTTTTCGGTGGTCAGCATCACAGCTTCCCAACTGCATACTTCTTTTTTGGCGGAGTAGCGGGTGATGATGACTTCTTCGGCACCATTTACTTTGAAGTTGCAGGCATAATCGGTTGACTGGGCATTTTCGGTAATTATCTCACCCATCAGGTTGATAAAACGGTTGGGGTAATCGAGTATTACTTTCTTTACATCGTTGCCGATGCCATTGATGGCAGGCAGCTTAAGTTGGGCATTAGTAAGCAGGGAGATGAGTGTGGTTGTCGTAATCAGCACAAGTGATTTTACGGATTTTATCATCAGCATTGGATTTAACGGGTCAATAACAGTGCTCAATATTATTACTTTTTATTTTTATTACATACTTTTAAGTGTACTGAATTCGTTAACCCTCTATAAAATTGCGACTATGAAAAACAGAAGGCTCTCCCATCATCATGAATCCGCAAGGATCTACCGCCATTATTACAAATCATCTTTCAGCCTGGTACGTTTCATTAAATCGGTGCTGATGGTATTTATCTCCGGCTCATCGGCAGCAGCCACCGGTTACCGCCGGCATTAAAGGCCAGTCCTTTTTTCCTTTCGTGTACTAACCCTTACTGATACAAAAACGTCCTGCCGTAAATGGCAGGACGTTTTCTTTTCTAACGACAGGAGTCCGTTATTAATACATTCTCATATTCCGCATATTTCTTTCCATGAAGCGGGGCATGCCGGGCATTCCCTGTTGCGCTTTTCCGCCCATGCGGTTCAGGTTAAACAGGAAGCTCACCATAAAGTAGCGCCTCAGCACCACACTGCTTACATCTTCTATATAGTTGTCGCCGGTATTACGGGTAATGCTCTGGTTCTGGTTCAGGATATCATTTACTGAAAATTTCAGTTCTGCATTTTTCTTCTTAAATAATTGTTTGCTGATACTGGCATTCCACAGCGGTATGCTTTGGTTAAATCCGTCGGCCCGGCCGGAGTTTACGTAATAGTCAACATCCGTGCTTAGTATGATGGATGGCTTCTTGAAGGTATAGGCCACATCGGCTGAATAGGTTTGTGAGAAATAGTCTTCATTCAGCGAGGTGTTTACCGAATACTTCACGGTATTGTAAGAAAGACTTCCGTTGAAAGAGATATCCCATTTTTCCTTCAGGCTGAAGTTGGCGCCGGCGGTTTGCGTCAGCGTCATGGTATTGCCGATATTCTTTTGCTTGTACAATTCACTTACATCCCGGTTAAACAGGGCCACGGTGGTGAAGTTGATACTGGAACCCTTCAGTTTAGGATTCTTAAACGGCAGGCCGACAGTAAAGAAGGCGGTGCTGGTAAATGCACCGTTCATATTCACCGGTTTGGTTAGCTGCACCCGGCTGTTGATGGTGTCAATACTGTTTACGATCTTATTCTGCGTGGTGCTGAAACTGAGGTTGGCTGCAAAAAATTTAAAGGTGAGGATATTGAAGGTGTTATACCCGGCATTGAAGGAATGGGTAAACTCCTGGTTCAGTTCCGGGTTTCCGGTTTTTACATACAGCGGATTGGAAAAATCCAGCACATTCTGCAATTGTGATACAGTGGGCTGATTGGTTCTTCCCCGGTAGTTAATGCGTATACCCTTCGTGCGGCTGGGCGTCCAGTTGAAACTGGCCTGCGGGAAGAAGTTGGTATAACTCTGTTTGGAAACAGAATCCTTACCCGTCATGGCCTGGTAGCTGTCGCTGGTAAGGGTGGCCCTTTGCACACCAATACCCAATTGGTAATTATATTTTTTTTCCTGTACCCTGAAGTTGGCCCCGAAGCGATTAGCCAGGAATGTGTTTTCAAAACTGTTTGTCAGCAACAGGTTGGGTACATCATATTTACCGGTGCCATTATTATAGTTGAATGTCTTTTTATCCGATGTACTGGCGTTGCCGGTATAGGCGTAGTTGAACTCCATGATCTTGTTCTTCCCGATCGGCTCGGTGTAAGAAAAGCTGAGCACATTATTGTGTGTGCTGGTTTCCTGCAGGTTTTGCTGATTCTGGTTGGAACTGCCTGAAATGGTGCCGTCTTTTTTATAGAAAAAAATCGGCGCCACACTGTATCCTTCACTTTCACTTTCGCCATATGTGTTTGACCAGCCGAGGGTAATGGTACGACCGGGCCGGTTGAATTTTCTACGGTACAGGAAATTATTGTTCAGGTTCAGTCCGTCACGTTCGTTGGTATAGGTGGAGCGGCTGGTAAGGGCCAGGTATTTCTCAACCGGGTTTTGTGAATAAGTATAGGAGGTATCGTCGCTGAAATTTTCTGAATGCTGAATGGTAAGGCTCGGTGTGTACAGGATAGAGTTCATAGAATCTATCTGGTATTCAAACCGCACATTGAAACGGTGGTTCTGATTTTGATTAGTGGCAATGCTGTTTTTATTCAGCAGGGCGGTGGAATCGTTTGGAAAAAAGGTTTGCCGGAAGGTGTTTTGTTCCTGTTCAGTTTTGCCGTCGGAAACAAAATAGCTGCCACTTACTTTTACTTTAGTGCCAAACTCATTATTGAAGTTGAGGCCTGCCGAAAGTGACCTGGTAATACCTGTTGCGCTGGTGCCCACGCCAAACATTCCGCCGCCACCGCGGGTGGATATCATTTGCATTCCGCCGCCGCCAAAACCGCCACCTCCACCACCGAAGCCACCGCCTCCTGAACCTCCGCTCATCCCGCTGAAGCCTCCCATCGAACTGATAATATCAGAGAAGGAGAACCCTTGCTTGTTGATGTTGTTGGCATTAAATAAAATGGAGAGCCGCTGATTGCCGTTGAATTTATTGAAGCTGAGGTTTCCTTCATAGCGGCCACCGCCTTCACCACCGCCGCCGGCTGCCAGTGCTCTTCCAAAAAGTCCTTTGTTCTTGTCCTTCTTCAGCTTGATGTTTACCGCTTTTGTTTTACTGCCATCATCTATCTTGGTGAATTTGGCCTGCTCACTCATATCATCAAACACTTGTACACTTTCCACCATATCAGCGGTCAGGTTTTTGGTGGCCAGTTTCGGATCATTTCCGAAAAACTCTTTACCATCCACATATACCTTTTGCACCGTTTCACCCTGTGCGGTGATGTTGCCGCTTTTATCCACCTGCATCCCGGGTATCTTTTTCAGCAGGTCTTCCACGGTTGCGTTGGGCTTTGTTTTAAAGGCGTCGGCTTTGAACTGTATAGTATCATTCTTTATCAATACCGGTGCATCGTTGGTCACCACCACGCCTTCAAGCGTTTTGATGGCTTTTTGTGCCTGTACCATTCCCAGGTCAAGGTTTTTATCAGAAGAGGAGATAGAAAAATTCTTCTTAATGGTTTCGATTGAAAGGTGGGAGATGACCAGTTGGTAGTTTCCTTCTTCCAGGCCTTTTATTTCAAAAGCACCTTGCTTGTTGGTGAGGGTAAAGGTGGCAAGCGAGGAGTCCTTCACATTAATTGCCGATACCGTGGCTTCCGAAACGGGCTGTTTGGATGCTGTGTCGGTTAACCGGCCTTTTACCGATCCGTCTGCTTTTTGGGCCTGGATGGTGGTGATAACCGTAAAAGATAAAAGGATAAGTGTAAAAATCTTCTTCATAATCAATTGTATATGGGGTACGAAAATAGACGTAAGAGGGATGTTTTTCCTTCTGAGAGTGCCAATTTTTACCTAAAAACCCGATAAAATGGCTGATTAAACCGATGAAATGCCTGGACGCTTAACAGGCGATCTGGTCTTAGCAGAAAGAAAGTCGTGGTTTTTACGGAGCAAATACTTCTGCCCTGGAGTTGCGGTTTGCGAAAACCTGTTTTCTTCAATAATGGATTTCCCGCAAAGCAATCAAAGGACACTAAGGATTTTGCTGCGCAAAAAAAGAGTTTCCTTAGTAAAAGAGATTATACCAACAAGTATATGGTTTCCCGCAAAGCAATCAAAGGACACAAAGGGGTTTGCTGCGCAAAAAATGAATCTCCCTCTAAAAATGTCTCTCCAAACCATCAGACACTTTTAGTTCTTATCCTTTATCTCTTAACTAAACAGGTATTCAACGTCTTCCCTTGTCAATGTCTTCACAAACGAAGCGTCGTCGGAAATGATGTCTTTGGCGAGGGCCCGTTTCTTTTCCTGCAATTGCAGTATTTTATCTTCGATAGTGTCTTTACAGATCATGCGGTAGGCAAAAATGTTTTTGGTTTGCCCTATGCGGTGTGTACGGTCAATCGCTTGTTGCTCCACTGCCGGGTTCCACCAGGGATCAACGATATAAACATAGTCGGCCGCCGTAAGGTTGAGACCCACACCGCCCGCTTTCAGTGAAATGAGAAACACCCTTACCTCTTCTTCGTTCTGGAAATTCTGGATAGCTTTTTCCCGGTCGGGGGCTGAAGTGCTGCCATCGAAATATTCATACTTCACACCCAGTTCATCCATTTTCTTGCGGATAAGCGCAAGCATGCCAAGGAACTGCGAAAAGATCAGCGCCTTATGATCGCCGATGTTCTCTGTTATTTCCCTTGCCAGTTCATCGAGTTTGATGGAATGGTTGTCGAATTTTTCCTGTTCATTCAAGATGGCGGGTGAGTCGCATATTTGCCGCAGTTTCATCAATCCCTGCAGGATAGTGAGCTGTGATTTCTGTATGCCCTGTGTTTCGATGGTGCCCAATATCTGGTTGCGGAAATCATTGCGGTAAGCATCGTAAATATTGCGCTGGTCTTCTTCCATTTCGCAAAAGAGGATCATCTCCTGTTTTTCCGGAAGGTCTTTCGCCACCTGTTCTTTGGTGCGGCGAAGTATAAAGGGATACAGCAGTTTTTTAAGGTGCTCTTTGCGGTCCTGTTCACCAAACTTATCGATCGGTATGGCAAATTCCTGCCGGAAGAATTCCATAGTGCCCAGCATACCGGGATTGAGGAAGTTCATCTGGGCATATATATCAAAAGTGTTGTTCTGCAGTGGTGTACCACTCATGCAGAGACGATTCTTAGCATTCAGCAGGCAGGCAGCCTTCGTCACTTTGCTCGCCGGGTTTTTGATGGCCTGGCTTTCATCCAGTATCACATAGTCAAATGCCACACTCATCAGCAGTTTGATATCGCTGCGCAATGTGCCGTAGGTGGTGATGGTCACTTCATGATTGGTGAGGTCGTCAGTAAGCCGGGTGCGGGTGCCGCCATGATGAATGCAGTAGGTGAGCCCGGGGGTGAATTTCTTGATCTCGTTCTCCCAGTTGTATATCAGTGTGGTGGGACAAACCACCAACGCTTTCAGCCTTCCTTCGTTTTTCCTGAAATGCTCAAGGAAGGATAATGCCTGCACGGTTTTACCCAAACCCATATCGTCTGCCAGTATGCCGCCCCATTTGATGTCTTTGAGATAATTCAGCCATTGATAGCCTGCCACCTGGTAGGGACGCAATATCCGTTTCAGGTGATCAGAAGGTTCTATTTCTTTTATCTGGTTAAACTGCCGCAGGTTCTCATACTTCTCTTCCAGTTTTACCACCAGTTCTTCTTCGTCTCTTGTTTCATACAATTCATCCACCACGCTGAGATGATAGCGGGACAGCTTCAGTGAGTCGGTCTTTCCTTCTCCCACCCTGAAGAGGAGCGAATATTTTTTCAGCCATTCTTCGGGAAGAATGCCGAGTGTGCCATCGTTCAGTTGTACAAATTGCTGCTTATTGGCAAGGGCCCTTTTTACTTCGGCCACGGTTACTTTCTGATCGCCGAATAAAATATCCACCCTTGCATCAAACCAGTCGGTATTACTGCTGATAAATATTTTGGTTTGCGGCTTGGCTGTGTTGAAGCGGAAATTTTTCAGCGCTTCAAAGCCAAACACCGGCGTCTTCATATCCTTCATAGCATCGACGAATAGAAAGAACCAGTTGTTTTTCAGCACATCGGTTCCTTTCAATGCCAGGGTGCCGGTATCTTCATTATAGGCAAAACTGGAATGAAGGTTTTGCAGCTTCTGTATAAATTCATTTTCTTTTTCCCGGTTGCGGTGCACCACCAGCACTTTATCGCCCATTGGCACCACCACTTCATCACGGTCTCTTGTTTTAGTTTCAAACCCTTTATAGGAAAAGGAAGGTTGAAACACGAGGTATTCGCCTTTTTCCAACAGGAAGAGTTTTATTTCGGGGTTACCGTCCTTTACTTCCTGCACCAGCGCTTTATCAAAATCTATTTGGTGTTCTTTTGCCAGTGGCATGATAAAGCCAGCGAGTTGCCCGCTCCATTCTTCTGCAGGTATGGACAGTTTGCCTTCTGGCAAGAATTTCTCCACCAGGTGTATCACGTCGTTGTTCTTCCACAAGTGTGCCTGGTTATTATACAAAAAGAAAAGCGGGGTGGCCGTTTCATTATCACCAAGGTCAAATTCAAGCGGGCCCGCTTTTACACGGCACTGTACCGTATAATGCGAATTCTTTTTGATAATGAAATGCGGCTTTGCTTCTTCGGCCTGCAACTGCAAAGGTTCCAGGTTGTTTGTCTTGAATGCTTTTCCTTCTTTCAGCAGGTAAACGAAGGGGCTTCCCATCAGTTCGATAAACAGCTTCCTGAGTTTGGGCAACAGGTATTCGGCCATCAGCTCTTTGGTTTCGCCGGGGAGGTCATCATCTTCATGGTGAATGATGTTTTCCCAAATACCCGAGAAAGGTGAATTGCGGCTGATATATTTATTGATCTCGGTTTCCTGCAACTTGCGCAGGCTGGTGAGCAGTTCTTTGTCGTTGTCGGGAAGGTTGTCTGTATTTATATACCGGCTGATGTCCAGTTTCTCTGTTTTGCCGGCAAAGGCATCACCAGTTTCATTTATTTCACCGCTTATCACATCTACCGTAAAAAGCGGGTATCCTTTTTTATTGAAATTAAATACCACTCCCAGGCGGTGCGAGGTATCTGCCGGTGGTGCGGCTACGGCGGGCTCGGGTTCCGCTTCCTTTTCCTTTTGTGGCAGCAATACCGGTTTGGGTGTTGTAGCAACAGGTGCCACCCGTTTGATAGAGGTATCAAGCACCCGCAAAAATGGTTTGCCTTCTTTGTATGCAAATTCAAACTTACCGGTAAGATCATCGCTCAAAGAATATCCATACGCCTCCAGTAGTTTATTTTTTTCTTTATCCCAGTTTCGGATGCTGTCGAAATAATTGGCGCCGTAGGTATTCAGCAGTTGAAGAAAAACGATCACTTTAGGAAGACAAAGCGGGTGATCATCATCCGGGTAATCACAACTAGTATCAAAATTTCGTTCTTCGTTTTTCCTGATCATCACTTTATACACCTGCCCCTCTAGTGTAACGGATGCCACTACGGTTTCATTTTCTGCCAGTTCAATGCCGGCTTTGTTGGTCCGGAGAAAGTTTTCTGCATCTGTAAATACGTCTTGTGAAGAAAGCAGGCGCAGTGATTTCAGGTCAATGCTTTTCATTTTTGCCACGGTATGCCGCTGGTCGTACTTTACATTATCCGACTGCAGGTGGCCGCGGTCTATCATTTCCTGCAATTGGAACAGGGCGGCCGCCTCATGGCGGCAGATATCCCCGAGATTATACGGACAGGCACAACGCAGTGACGTGGAGCGGGGGTCTTTGAATTTCTGTATATATACTTTGTAGTAAGTGGAGTAGCTGTCGTCTTTTACCCTGAATACGGCAGAGCCAAAAAGATCATCGTATTCCACCAGTTCCACAAAGCCGATCGCATGTATCTTTTTTCCTCTGCGGATCACTTCATCGGTTCCATGGGTATATACATATTTTACAAGGTGCGGTAAAGCCATAGATAAAAATTCCTGAAAACAAATTACAAATCCCAAATGGGCAACCGGCAAATGTAAAAGAATGTGTTGCGGATTTCCTTGTAAAACGGGATAAATAATAAATAATTTTTAATCCCTGCAGCTAAGGAAAAATTGAAGTATCTTAGAAGGTTTTTTTGGTGTTGTCTGTTCTCTTTAACAGCCCCCTGCTCACATCTATTTTTTTATTATTGCGCCACCAGTTTCCCATCATTATACAGCGGCAGCACATTCGCCAGGTCGGGAGTAAGACAAAACTTTATATCCTCAATCAATCCAAACCTCTCCACCAGCCGGTGATAGTGTGTAAGCTTTGGTGCAAACTCCACCAGCTTGTTCTTATTCTTTGCATACATCGTTTCTGCCATCAGCGAGCTATCGCAATGAACCGTAAAATGTTTGGCCACCCTGTGTATCACTGCACCTGCAAACAGGGTGTCTTCCAGGTTGAAGCGGTCCTTCCAGCCGGCACAGCCCAGCACCACATTCTTTTTTTCTGATAAAATAAAATCGCATACGGCCGAAAGATTGGGAAATGATCCGGAGATGATCGTATCAGCATTTCTATCAAGTGCCATCTGCAGCAGCCGGGTGCCATTAGTGGTGGTGAGCACCAGCGTTTTGTTTTCAATAAAATCCCGGGTGTATTCCAATGGCGAGTTGCCGTGCTGCAAACCCTCGGCTATCATACCATCTCTTTCACCTGCGGCAATACCGCCAATATTCTTACTGATCTCTATGGCTTTCGGCACTGAATCTACCGGTATCACACACCGGGCGCCATTGTGCAGGGCAGAGGCAATGGTGGATGTGGCCCTGAATACATCAATGATCACAACAATGCTGTTGCTCAAATCATACAAATGCAGGAGAGCGGGTGACAACGATGTAAACAGGGTGGGCTTATTACTCATACGGCTGCAAAAATAAAGCAACCGGCTTAAACCATTTATACAGAAAGCACCTTCTTCCAACGGTCACTTTCTGCCGTTTCTTTAATAAAGCGGTTGCGCTGCTCCAGCAGGCGGCGGAGGTATTTGTTGAGATAGAGGCTGTTTAACCAATTACCAAGTATTCCATACGGAGCTTCAAAATGAAAAAGATCGATCATGATGGTTCCGTTGTCGCAGGGCTTGAAATAATGTTCGTGCCGCATCATCTTAAAATCTCCTTCTGCCTGTTCATCGATGAAGCTGGCATTTTTTTCCATGGCTGTGATGCGTACACGCAATAGTCTTTTTTTAAAGAGGTGTTTTGCCTGCCAGGTGATGGTATCGTCTTTTTCTATCAGCCCAAACCGGGTGCCTGCCACCGCTTCTTCATTATACTTCGACATGGATTCTTTATGTACTCCCACATGGCGGCTCAGATCAAACACCACCTGCGCCGGCGCAGCAATAAAAGTAGTAAGGTGAATAGTTGGCATTGGATGAAATATGACGTAAGAAGTATGAGGTAAGAAGCGGGAAAGTGTTCAGCTTCCAGGTTTCCTTTTGCCGCTTTTCAGCTTCCTTCTTCAAATATCATGCAAAGGGTATCTTGGCTACTCTTGCCTGCAGGAGTTTGTCCCTTACCTTAACGTAAATCTCCGAACCTATAGCAGCAAAGGGCGTCCGTACATATCCCATGCCGATTGCTTTACCAAGGCTGGGTGATTGGGTACCGGAGGTAACATGACCGATCGTTTCGCCGGCATAATCTTTTATTTCATAACCATGTCTTGGTATTCCTTTTTCGATCATTTCAAAGCCTACAAGCTTTTTCTCCACGCCTTCTTTTTTCTGTGTTTCAAATAATTCACGGGAGGTAAAGTCTTTGGTAAACTTAGTGATCCAGCCCAGCCCGGCTTCCATCGGCGAGGTGCTATCGTCTATATCATTACCATAAAGACAAAAACCCATTTCCAGCCGCAGCGTATCTCTTGCTCCAAGGCCTATCGGTTTTAAACCCTGCGGACCGCCTGTTGCAAAAATGGCATCCCATATTTTATCCGCGGCTCCATCCTTATCCTCGAAGTAAATTTCCACGCCCCCTGCACCGGTATAACCTGTAGCGCTTACCAGCACATTTTCCACACCGGCAAAAACTCCTTTGGTAAAAGTGTAATACTTCAGGTTGATGATATCCATTTCCGTCAGTGACTGCAGTATTTTGGTGGCGTTCGGGCCTTGTATGGCCAGCAGGCAGGTTTTGTCTGAAATGTTGTGCATTTCAACACCCTTTGTATTGTGATGATGGATCCAATTCCAGTCTTTCTCAATATTAGATGCATTGACCACCAGCATATACACTTTGTTTTCTTCAATGCAATACACAAGCAGGTCGTCTACAATGCCACCTTCCTTATTGGGCAGGCAGCTGTACTGCGCCTGTCCGGCTTTCAGTTTGGCCGCATCATTGCTGGTAACCCGCTGAATAAGATCAAGCGCTTGATCCCCTTTCAAAATAAATTCACCCATATGACTTACATCAAACACACCCGCATTCCTTCTTACCGCAGCATGTTCTTCATTAATGCCGCTGTAAGAAATAGGCATATTATAACCGGCGAAGGCCGCCATTTTGGCACCAAGGGCAATATGTTTTTCGGTAAAAGGAGTATTTTTTATAGTCATACAGCAAACCGGTATTAAGGTGAGCAAAGGTAAGTGATGGGGATGATTTTATTCCGCTGATACGCTTTTGGTGTCATATAAAAGAAACGGCTCCTTTTCAGGGGAGCCGTTTTTCATTCCTGTGCCGGTGAGCCGGCCGGAACTTCAACCAAGTAATTAAAACCATTCCACCAGTGGCGAAACCGGTGAGGGGCCGCCGGCGAATGTTTCCTGCCTTTTTTCCGGTATTTGCTTTTTAATTATAACAGCCTTCCCGTTCTTCAGCTTTTGTTCGAGTTCCTTTATCTTCTTTTCGCTTTCCTCTTCCTCTTTTTTACGCTGTTCTTTCTGCTTTTTTATTTCGTCTATCTGCTGTTGCAGGCTGGCTGAGTCTGTTTTTGCCGGCCCATCGGGACTGTACTTATAGTCATTGCCGGGGTTTGCAGCGGCTGGTGCATTCTCATCTTTTAGCTGGCCATCAGCACCCATCACATAGTCCACACCGGTGCGGTAACGAAACTCGTCCTTCTCACTTTTAATCTCAATACCTGCGGTACGGTTGATACGGCGGCCTCTCATAATACTTATCTGGATCGAGTTCAGTTTTTCTTTTACCGATTCATCAAAGCGTATTTTTTTACCTACCGGTACCTGGATCTCCAGTTCCACATTCTGTCCGCGGAATTTGCTGTCTTTATCAATGGAATAACCGTTGGCAAGATCAAGTATGCTGTCTTTGGAGAAAACAGCGTACTGTATTTTTCCTGCACGGGTTCTGGCCTCGTCATTCGTTCTGCCGCAGCTTGATTTTTTTACCGTTACATAGTACTTATCATCCAGGTTAGGGCTTGCCACCACAGTTATTCTTACTGATGCAAGCGACAAGGTGTCGTCGGTCAGGTTCCAGCCATTACCATCATCATCGAGCCAGCCGAAGTTGCCATTATATTCCAATTCAGGCTGAGTTACTGTTACGATCATCCGGTTGCCGGCGGGTTGTGCCACCGAAACGGTTTCATCAATCGTTTCATACTGACGGAAATCTTTTGTAATGCTTGATATAAAAAGTATGAGGCAAATCCAGCCGATGGTCCACAAGGCGCCAAAACTCCAGCCGAGGTAATTGCCTTTTGATTTTGCTTTTGCGATCCGGCGCACCACCCAGGTAATAAAGGCCACCAGCGGCACCACCAGGAAGAAGATCAGCGTACCCCAGGCAAACAACTGCTGCCATTTGCTTGTCCACAGAAAATTATTGATCGGCCACCAGGCTATGCCGCCAAATAAAAGGGCGATCAGTCCAACGAATAAACCGAAGGCTATTGTGCCGGCAATAAAGAGTACAAATGCCTTGAAGAGCACGCCAATGGCATGACCAATACCGCTGCCGCTCCGCTTAAACGTTTCATTTACTTCTGAGGCAAAGGCCTTACCACGGGTGTTTGAAAATTCCCGGGCCTTGTCTGATACGTTTTTAGCAGAGGTCTTCACTTCTTCTGTCCAGCCCTTCATTCTTTCCTTCATATTATCAATGCCTTCTTTCACATTCTGGCGGATACGGTTTACATCCACTTTTTCTCCCCGCATTTCCATTTTCTGGTACTCGCTGTTTGCTTCGGGCAATACGATCCATAATATAACATAGATAAGGATGAAGGTGCCGGTAAGTGAACCAAAGCCGATGTTGATCGCTATATCAAAATCATAATACCAGCGAAAGCCATTGATGATACCCACCAGGATGCTCAGCATCAGCGGTGCGGCAAATATGAGCCGGATAGTAGTGGCGCTGCGGCCAAAATAGGCAGCCAGACCACCCGCCACACCGCCGAGCATATTATCGTCGGGGTTTCTGTACAATCTTTTACCGGTGTATCCCTCCAGGTCTTTGGGTGGTAATATAGCCCACAGCACCAGGTAGATCAGGAAACCGAGACCAAAACCGCCAAATGTAATGATGGCAAAAAGTATCCTTACAATTGCCGGGTCTACATTCATGTATGAGGCGATACCACTGCACACACCACCAATGAATTTATCACCGGTATCACGGTACAGGCGGCCACGGGATTTCTTTTCGGCATAAGTGAAGTTGGGCTGGTAGCCGGCATCTGTATTTTTCGTGCTGGGTTGTTCGGAAGCATCTGATGCGGCTTCTGCTTCAAAATCTTCCACGCGGCCCATGGAAGCGATCACTTCTTCCACATCGGCATCTGTTGCTGCTTCGGCGCCTTTGCGCACTTTTTCATGCAGCAGTTCGGCAATGCGGCTTTCTATATCATTGATGATCTCGTCACGGCCTTCTTCATTGACGAAATAGCGGCGCAAACTTTCAATATAAGCCTGGAGAGATTCGTAGGCAGAATCTTCAATAGGTATTACCCTTCCACTAAGATTGATGTTAATGATCTTTTTCATAAAAAATGTATTGGTTGAAGCCTCTTGTTTTACCAGGAGGATGTTATTGATTGGTTAGTGGTTCATCAGGTCGTTTGCTGGCCAGGGCATTTACCCCGTTCGATAGTTCATTCCAAGTTTGCTCCAGCTCTTTATAAAAGGTTTCGCCTTTTTCGGTGAGTGAAAAATATTTCCGGGGAGGGCCGGAGTTGCTTTCCACCCAGCGGTAGGTAAGCATATCCGCATTTTTCAGTCGTGTAAGCAGCGGATACAGGGTTCCTTCCAGTATCTGCAGGTTGGCCGCCCGCATTTCTTCCACAATGTCACTGGGGTAGGCTTCTCCACGGCGGATGATAGACAGGATACAAAACTCCAGTATTCCCTTCCTCATCTGGCTCTGTGTATTCTCGATATTCATAAAGCACTATTTATAATGTGATCTCTTTGTTTTTATTTTTTAATGTCCAAAACTCACCACCCGTGCTATTTTCCATACACCCTCTTTCTGCTGCCATATATGGATGAACTGAAAAGTGCCGCAAATCATTTTCCCGTTTTCTGTATGGCAAAACCGGTGTTCTCCTTTTTGAATAGCGCCGTATCCGGGCACCGGGTACACTTCCAGGCTGCCGCTGACAAGCTCCCGCTTCAGGTCATTTCCTGGCTGTGCCACCGAACGCATAAAATCAACCGTATGCTTATACCCTGTCAGGCCGCCCTGGTCGTGAAAAAATTCGAGGTCTTCGGTAAACATGGATTTGAACAAACCCGTGTCCCGTGTATTAAATGCATTGAATAAAAGACTGTCCTGGGTTTTTATCTCTTTATACAGTCCCTCCGCAGGCATTGCGGACTGAGCGCCGGCTTCAATTCCTGTTGCCAGGCAGGTAAAGAGTAATATCAGCGGATACAGTTTCATTTCTCGTTTGTTGACACAAAGATAGGGTGATGTTTGGTACTATGCAAACTATAGTACCATATTTTTTAGGCTATCTGGCAATTTAGACAAGACGTTTTCTTTATTAAACATTGAAAGCCAATGCATTTACGGGGAAATTTGGCAGCGGCATATTACTGGTCGATTTTGAAGGGCGGTTAATTTCCCGGATAAATGCAGCATTTCCGGCCTTTTGTTTTACTTCGTTTTATGAACCGGCTCCACTTTTCCACCTTTCTTGTTCTCACCCTGTTCTTATTTTCCTGCTCGCCCGGATACCTGGCTTTTAAGAAAAACTACCCTTTCCGGAGCACTGATGGCCGGCCCGGTTATGCCCAACTTGACTATTGGGCAGCCCATCCCTGGAAACATGATCCTTCAGACAGTGTGCCCGCCCCGCTTAGTGGTGAATGGAGAGATTCGGTAGCCGATGTTTTCTTTTTGCACCCCACCACCTACACAGAAGAATTGAAAGAACAAAATGCGGCTATTGATGATGAAATGCTGAATGCAAAAACTGATTATACCACCATTCTCTACCAGGCAAGTGTGTTCAATAAAGAGTGCCGCATATTTGCACCCCGCTACCGGCAGGCACATATCAAGACCTTCTTCATGCCTGATAGCGTGAAAGCCGCTGAAGCTTTTAACCTGGCGTACAGCGATCTGAAAAACGCATTTGATTATTACCTGCAGCACTGGAACAACAACCGTCCCATCATTATTGCCGGGCACAGCCAGGGCAGCCTGCTGGCAGAAAGATTGCTGAAAGAATATTTTGATGGAAAACCATTGCAGCGCAAACTGATCGTTGCCTATATAGTAGGCTGGCCGGTGGCGCCCGGTTATTTCCGTGAATTGAAAATGTGCGAAGACTCCCTTCAAACCGGGTGCCTTTGCAGTTGGCGCACTTTCCGGAAGAATTATATTCCTTCCTGGCTGAAGGAAGACAGCAGGGCCGCTTATGTTACCAATCCGCTAAGCTGGACCACCCATGCCGATTTTATCTCCCGCAGCTTCAACAAAGGCAGCATTCTGAAAAATTTCAATAAAATATATAAGCATACCACCGACGCCGGCATAAGCAATGGCGTGGTGTACACCCGTAAGCCTGTTTTTCCCTGGAGCTTTTTGTACATGACGAAGAACTATCATGTGGGTGATATCAACCTGTATTACATTAACCTTCGGGAAAATATCAGCCGACGCATTGCTATGTACTGGAAGCAATGATCATGGTTTCGGATCGAGCCGCCGGACCTGCAAACAACCGAACGCAGTAATCGGAGCAGACAGCACGGCCGGATACTTTCCGTTTTCTAATGCCGGTAATGGTTTACCAAGTAAAAAGACCCGCTTATCATACACCATGGCGCTGTCCAGGTTGGTGATGCCAAAGCGATCCGTTGTTTTTCTGTAAGTAAAGGTGATCAGCCTGTCTTTATACAACAGGTTGTGAACGGGATGCTGAGAAGGCGTTTGCCAGATGGGTATATAGTTTACCGGGAAATAATCATCCGTGGCAATAAAAAGCTTATCGCCATTCCGGTTCAGTTCCGATAATGCACAGGCAAATTTTTCTTTTCGGTCAATGTTGACTTCATTCTCCTTGTAAATACGATAGCCCATCCATAAAGACAGCAACAGGAAAAAAGCAGTGGCCAGGAGCGGCTTGACTTTTCCTGTAATGAAACTATGAAGATCATTAACCTGTAATGCCAGTGAAACCAAGAGTATCATCAGCATACCGAGGTGCAGCGGCATCGTGATCTTCATAAACAAAAACAGGTACACATGAATGGCTATATAGGCTGATAAAGAAAGCAACCACTTATATACAGCTTTTCGCTGACCTGCAAGCAACAAGAGTATGACCGCCGCTGCAAACAACAACAGATAGATCCGCATTTCAATAAAGAACCAGTACAAACCGTTGAGATCATTCTTATTGGTGATGCTCCTGTTACGGGTGATCTGTGTTGATATCTTCTTTATTTTTCCTTCGTTGAAACGGGTTGTATCATACAAAAAGCCGGCACCAAAGAGGGCCTGCTCAGTGCTATCGGTGAAGGCGCCCGCCGGAATGGTTTCTTTCAACTGTTTATTATATGTATAAAACAGGTTTTGCCGGTACTGTTCCTGTTGCTTCCAGCCGGGTATATGTCGCTGGTAAAATTGCTGATGAAAACGGTTCATAACAAACAGCATTACTACAACGGCAACAATAAAAACACCATAACGGATCAGTTGCTGACGGTTCAAAACAGTGATAACCACCGGCACGAACAGCATCAGTACCAGCCAGGCCACTTCGAGGCGGAGCAAACCTGCCAGCAATAAGACAAACAATGCAAGGAAACTGTTTCCACTCATTATTTTGTTTCTGCTCAACTGGTGAACCAGCAGGCTGAGTGCACCGGTGCCCGCTACTATCGCAGCACCGGTAAAAGTGAGGGAGAGCAGTTGTCTTGTTTCTATAAATAGCAGGAGCGACACGTAGAAAACAATGGCGGTTACAAACGGCATCCGCTCCAGCAACACATAAAAAATACATACCAGTCCCGCTAAGTGAATACTCAGTAAAAAAACAGTATACCAGTTTACTCCTGGTGCTATGTCAAACAATCCGCTAACCACCCATCCCAACACAGGATGCCAAATATTATTGTACTGCAGCAGGTTTGTCGGGCCTTCCCCATATCCGCCGGCCAACGTATACATTATATAAGTATCGTCGCCAGAATTGAGCAAGGGTGTGGCAACGATGTTGAATAAAAGAAAGAACAAACCCGTTGCCAGGATAGAAAAGCGCCAGGGGTGCCCATTCATTATCTCTATAATCGGCTTCATCCTGCTCATTCCTTTTTATACTGGTAAATAATATAACCGCTGCTGGTATCTGCCGGCTGGTAGCCGTTCAAACTGATATTAAAGAAACGGCTTACCGTATCGGTTTGTTTTTTTATCATCAGGCGGAAGCGTCCGTCCTGCAGCCCTTTTTCAAAACCGGTGTAATCATATTTTTTATCCGGGTATGTACTGAGGGCTGTTATTTCCATCTGGGGCATCACAGCATGCCGGAACAAAAAATTGCTCAGGTAGCTGTCCGGGGTATAGATATTGGTAAACACAACATACTCTTCTCCGGGCTTCAGTTGCCTTTTTATTTTCTCTGACACTTCTTTCTCTTTGTTGTACCAGTGCATCTTGGCTGGTGATGATATTGCATTTAACGTACTGGTGAAAGCCGGGATCTGCAACCCGGCATGTATCAGTAATGCAAGCAATACCACCGTTCCAGGTAAAACATGGCCCGCTTTACCCGTTAGTCTGCTAAACAAAGGCCAGTAAAAAGCCACCAGTATAAACAAAAACGTCCACCATTCGGTAAGATAACCCGGCGAAGAGCCCAATTTCAATGCAATAACATTCAGCAGCAGAAATAATATTGCTGACACATACATTGATACCGCCGTTAGCGGATGCCTGTCTTTTTTTACCAATACAAATAATACCAGGGAAAAAAGCAGGAATAAAATGCTCACCCCTTTTATCAACGGTACCAGCACCACTTTTATATACCATCCAATGCTGACCCCATTATTGATACCCTGCACGGTGTTTTTTAGAAAAGGCGCCAGTCCTGTGCTGCTGCTGATAATCAGCAGCAGCAAAAAGAACAATGCAAGATATACGGCTGTGAAAACAAGCAAATGCCTGATCTTCTTCGTATACAACAACCACGCCCCGAATATAAGCGGCAGAATAAAAGCTGTCTGTTTGGAAAATAACGCCAGCACGCTGAATAATGCGGCGGCGAAGAGAAGAGTGCCCGTCACGTTTTGCTTTTCCTTTTTACAAAAAAGAAAAAAATAATAAAGCCCCATGAAAAAGAAAACATGATACAGGCTGTCGGGTCTTGCAAAGGAAGTGGATTGAAGAAAAATAAACGATGCTGCTGAAGCTATCATGCTACGGGAAGGAGGCACGTCATATATTTTTCTGCAAAACCTGTACACCACAACTACAAGCAGGAGATTGAGCAATAACGAGAAAATGCGCCCGACTGTATAAACAGCAATGACATTATCTGCATCAACGCCGACAGCCTTACACAAGGCACTACAAAGCCAGTAATAAAACGGGGAGTATTGTGCTATGGCATATGGTGCTTCTGCCGGATCGGTATAAAAGGCTTGCCCGTCAACTATGCGCTGGATAAAATACACCACATTTCCTTCCACGCCGCCAATATCGGGATGCGGAAAAAAAACAAGCAACACCCGTCCGGCCAGAAAGAAGAGAAACACTGACAGGCTGATAAACACAGCGCTTTTTGTCCAAAAATCTTTTCCTGTTAACAAGCCGGGCATCTTGCCCGAAAGATAGTTCAAATTGCCAAAGGCCTGTCCGCCCTATTCCTGCTGCTTATCCACCCAACTCTTTTCCTCATCAGTAAGTTTTACCAGCGCATGTTTTTTTACCTCGGTTATGGCTATTTCATCCAGTATATCGACAAGGTTTTTATAAGATGAATTCGGCATCGGTTTGATAAGTATCATAAACCCGTTTCGTTTTTCTTTGCTGGCAGGATTGGCATCCAGTTGTTGCTGCCTGCGGATGATCAACTGTCTCAACCCTTCTTTACCACCGACAGTGGTTTTGTGTACATTGCCGGTACGTTCGGCTTCGGTCCAGCGGCCAAAATAATACCACACGTTATCATTTTCTGCAGGTATTACCGTCATGGCGTCTGATTCACCAAGATCCATTGGCGGCCCGTCGGCCGGCATGATAAGATTCATCGCTGTCGGTTTTGACAACTCCGTGGTGATGACAAAGAAACTGATCAGCAGAAACCCGAGATCAACCATCGGTGTCATATCGATCCTGGCCTGCCGCCTGACTGCTTTTTTTACACCCGCCCGTTGTTTTGTGGTGGCAGTTGGGGAAATTACTTCACTCATAAGCTTATATTTTCTGCTAAGACGCCCTGCCCGTTTTTTTCCACAGCGAATCAGCCGCTGCCGTGACAGTGCTCATTCCTTCTTCCCCGGTGTATCGTTACCTTTAGGTATAATACATTTTGTATGAAAACAATTATTGTTGCCACCGATTTTTCGCCTGCTTCCAATACGGCCCTGCACTATGGTATGGACATGGCAAGGATGATCAATGCCAGCCTGTTGCTTTTTCATGCCTACCAGGTACCCGTCAGTTATTCAGATACGCCGATCGTACTTGTATCGGTTGATGAACTGAAACACAGTGCCGAACAACAACTGGAAAAACTGAAAGGAGAAGTGGAGCATATTGTTTCTGGCAGTATAAAAGTGTATGCTGAAGCAAGGCTGGGAAATACCACGGATGAACTGGAAACCCTTTGTGAAAAGATCAACCCTTTTGCTATTGTAATGGGTGCCAGGGGCAGTTCTGGAATTGAAACAACCATTTTTGGCAGCACCACGCTGACTTCCATCCGTCATTTGAAATGGCCTGTTATCACTGTGCCGCAGGGAAAAGAGTTTGGTAACGCTATCCGTAAAGTAGGTTTTGCCTGCGATTTCAGGGAAGTGGTGCAAACCACCCCGGTTGATGTTATCAGGAATATTGTAAAAACATTTTCCGCAGAGCTGCATGTGCTGAATGTGGATCATCACGAAAAACATTTCCGGCCTGATACACCCGAACAATCGGCCCTGCTGCATACCATGCTTGAAGACTGTAAGCCGGTTTATCATTTTATAGAACACAAAGACGTAGAAGATGGTATCAACGAATTTGCTGAAAAGAATAATATTGACCTGATCGTTGCTATACCCAAAAGACATAAGCTGCTGCAAGGGCTGTTTAAACCAAGCTCTACAAAACAACTTGTATTTCAATCGCACATCCCGGTGCTATGCATCCATGAGTAATTTTCGCTGCCGGTAAAACTTTCGTACCTTACTGCTCACCAAAACGAACCTCCATGAAGCCTACACCTGTACTGGCCGCATGGCTGCTTGCCTGTTTTTCTGTTGCTGCTGCCTGTAAAGACAATCAGAAAAGCACAACGCCCACACAAACAGCCACTCCTGCCTTAAGTGGAAATGCCGCCATTCCTGAAATAGATATTGCCTCGCTGAATAATGAAGCCGCCATCCTTGATGCTATGCAGAAAGTGGTGGATGCCCGCATGGCCGATGAGAAAAAACAAAAAGAGGATCCCCAGTATGCCGGTCAGTACCTGGAGCTGACCAAGCTGTATACAGCTGTATTGAAAACTTCGACAGAATTTGCCAATACCATCAATGACCCAAAAAGGGCAATTGAGTTTCATAATAAGATAAACGCCATCCAGGATAAAATGTACAGTAAGGCGCAATAAAAAAGGAGACGTATCGGTACGTCTCCCGGTTAGTTGTTGCTGACATTCTTTATTAAAATTCGGCGCTGCCTGGTGTACGGGGAAAGGCGATCACATCCCGGATATTCGTCATGCCGGTTACAAACTGCACCATTCTTTCAAAACCCAGTCCGAAGCCTGCATGCGGCACCGTACCAAAACGTCTTGTGTCAAGATACCACCATAGCTCTTCAGCAGGCACATGCATTTCTTTCATCCGCTGCTCCAGTTTTTCCAGCCGTTCTTCTCTTTGCGATCCGCCAACTATTTCACCAATGCCGGGCGCCAGTATATCCATGGCCGCCACGGTTTGTTTTCCTTCTTCACAGCCATCATTCTGCCGCATGTAAAATGCTTTGATAGCAGCAGGGTAGTTGTATAATATTACCGGCTTCTTAAAATGCTTTTCCACCAGGTACCTTTCGTGTTCGCTTTGCAGATCCATTCCCCAACCGGTGATCTCGTATTGAAACTTCTTTTTCTTGTTGTGATTGCTCTCTTTTAAAATAGTAATGGCATCGGTATAGGTCAGCCGTTCAAAACTGTTGTTGAGTACAAATTCAAGTTTCTCTATCAAACCCATCTCACTGCGTTTATCCTGGGGCAGTTGCTTTTCCTCCTCTGCCAGCCGTTGGGCCAGGAAGTCGAGGTCTTCGCGGTTATTATCCATTGCATGGCGGATAATATAACGGATGAACTCTTCAGCAAGGTTCATATTATCTTCCAGGTCGCAGAAAGCCATTTCCGGTTCTATCATCCAGAACTCGGCCAGGTGGCGGGCGGTATTACTGTTCTCTGCACGAAAAGTAGGACCGAATGTATAAATATCACCAAATGCGGTGGCGCCCAGTTCGCCTTCCAGTTGTCCGCTCACCGTAAGGTTGGTGCTGCGGCCGAAAAAATCTTCTTTAAAATTCACCGAGCCATCTTCATTCTTTGGCGCAGTGCCATCCACCGGCAGGGTGGTTACCCGGAACATTTCTCCGGCACCTTCCGCATCACTCGCGGTGATGATGGGTGTGTGCATGTACACAAATCCTTTTTCATTAAAGAATTTATGAATGGCAAAAGCCAGCGCATGCCTTACACGAAATACAGATCCAAATGTATTGGTGCGAAAACGCAGGTGGGCAATCTCCCGAAGGTATTCCAATGTGGGCCTGTTCTTTAATTGCAGCGGATATTTTTCCGGATCGCTGTCACCAAGTACTTCAATTGTTGTGGCATTCAGGTCCATCTTTTGTCCCTTGCCCAGTGAAGGGTCCAGCGTGCCTGTTATTTTCAAAGAAGCAGAAGAGGTGATCCGCTTCAACAGGTCATCGCCAAATTTTCCCAGTCCGGTCACCACCTGTATATTATTATTAGTGCTGCCATCATTCAAAGCGATAAACTGGTTATTGCGAAAACTGCGCACCCAACCCATTACTGTTACTTCCTGCCCGGCAGGTTCCTGCTGTAAAAGCTCTTTGATCCTTGTCCTTTTGTTGAACATAATTACCTTTTTCGAGCGGCAAAGGTAAGCATGAATGGCAGGAATACTTCGTAAACCCGTGATATTAAGTCACTCCGCCCGATCCATTTACAAAAAAAACAAGCCGGCACTATCGGCGTCAGAAACGGGTCAAAAAGCCGAAAATTTTTGATTTTCGGGATTTTGCCCTATACTTGCATCGGAAAACGGCTGATAAGTTCAGGTCTATCAAAGATTCAGCTCACTTTTACCTGCCGCTTTCATTCAACATAAATTCAAATTTTCTCATTTCAAGTTTGGTCGACTGCGAGTTGTGACTAACCTCAAGTATTCTATATGTATGACATTCTCCAATTGAACGACATGCTCGTTCCTGAGTTGCTGGATATAGCCGAGCAACTGAAAATCCCTAATGCCAAGAAATTAAACAAACAAGACCTGGTTTATAAGATACTTGACAGCCAGGCCATTGCCGGCGCCAAAAATGCCAAACCGTCTGAAGATGGCAAACGCAAGCGTATCATTAAAGCCACCACCAGCAACTCTACCGAAGAAGCTGTGGTGGAAGATGACGGCGATGATAAAAAAGCCGTACGTAAACCTGTTATTGCAGCCAAGAAAACGGTTCGCCCTGCCGAAGAGCGGGCAGCAGAAGATAAAACACCTGTAAAGAAAGGACGTAAAAAACACGAAGAAAAAGAGGCCGTCGCTGAAGGCGTGCAGGAAGAAGAAGCAGCCACCGACGAGCCCGATCTTACCGCACAAAACCTGCTGGCACAGGCTATCTTAAACGAATCGAACCAGCAGACCGATAATGGTAACAAAGAACAAAACAAAGTATATCCGCAACGCCGCGAACAGGCCCAGCCGCCTGCATTCAATGTTGAGTTTGATGGTATCATACTCGGCGAAGGCGTATTGGAAATGATGCCTGACGGATATGGCTTCCTCCGCTCATCCGATTACAATTATCTTTCTTCCCCTGATGATGTATATGTATCTCCTTCTCAGATAAAACTGTTTGGTTTAAAAACCGGCGATACTGTACATGGCGCTGTTCGCCCGCCAAAGGAAGGCGAAAAATATTTTGCCCTTCTGAAGGTGGATACCATCAATGGTAAAAGTCCGGAAGAAGTTCGTGACAGGGTGCCGTTTGATTACCTCACCCCGTTGTTCCCTTACGAAAAGCTCAACCTGTTTACCCAGCCGTCTGATTATTCCACCCGCATCATGGACCTGTTCACCCCGATAGGTAAGGGCCAGCGGGGATTGATCGTGGCGCAGCCAAAAACAGGTAAAACAATGTTGCTGAAAGCAGTGGCCAATGCCATTGCAGCCAACCATCCTGAATGCTACCTGATGGTGGTGCTGGTGGATGAACGTCCGGAAGAGGTAACCGATATGGAACGCAGCATTAAAGGCGAAGTAATTGCTTCCACCTTTGATGAGCCGGCCGAAAAACACGTAAAGGTTTCCACCATTGCTTTACAAAAAGCAAAGCGCCTGGTGGAATGCGGACATGATGTGGTGATCCTGCTGGATTCCATCACCCGCCTTGCCCGTGCTCATAATACGGTGGCTCCTTCGTCAGGTAAAGTGCTTTCTGGTGGTGTGGAAGCTAATGCAATGCAAAAGCCAAAA
>JAEUVM010000505.1 GCA_016787125.1 Chitinophagaceae bacterium
CACTTTTGCATAAGCAGGATTGGTTTCACCCATCGAAGCT
This sequence comes from Chitinophagaceae bacterium, assembly GCA_016787125.1. Classification (GTDB taxonomy): domain Bacteria; phylum Bacteroidota; class Bacteroidia; order Chitinophagales; family Chitinophagaceae; genus JJ008. The sequence continues at coordinate 41 of JAEUVM010000505.1, forward strand.
TTGTAGATGCCCGCCGAGCGGCGAAGCATGTCTTCCACTTTATCATCTTTCTTCATTACCAGGTAAAGGATGGCAAGGTTGTTCAGCATGTTTGCATATTCCGGCTTTCCTCTTTCCAGTCTTTTTTCCAGGCCGTTGTAAATTCGTTCCGCTTCAGCATACTTGCCCATCTGTTGGTATAATAAGGCGAGGTTGGAAAAAAACTTCAGGTGGTTCTTAGCTTTGGTCACTTCCAGTTGTCCGGCAAGCTTCAATGCTTCTTCCAGCAGCTTCGCCCCTTCTTCATAGCGGCCGATACTTTGGTACAGGATGGCCTTGTTATTAAGCATGATGGCATAGGTCATGGCCTGTTGCTGACCGTTCTTCTTTGCCAGTTCCATGGCTTCGGCAAACTCCTTTTCCGCTTCATTATACTGGCCGAGGTTGTAGTGCAGCACTGCGTAGTTGTTGATGGATGCAGCCACGCTCATACTGTTTTCACCCTGTGCAGCTTTGCGCAGCTTCATGGCTTCGGCGGTAGCTGTTTCGGCTTGCGCATAGCGGCCCATCGACGTGTAAAGCAACCCCTGTGTGGAAATGGTTTTGGCGTAACCCGGGTCATTTACCATGTATCCTTTTTCAAAATAATAGCGGGCCGCATTCAGTCTTTTCTCTGCATATACCAGCCTTCCTGTAGCGTAGGCGTTTTGCCCCAATTGCATATTGAGCCGTGCATTTTCTTCATCATTCAGGTCGGCATCTTTGTATAAGGAGTTGGCGATTACACCGAGGCGGACAAATTTAGCCCCAAACTCTCCCCTGCCCCTGCCACTGAATACCCCGGAATTATCACTTAACAAGATGGCATAATCAACATCGGTGGAATCAAACTCTGCGTTGAAATCGTCCAATTCTTTATAAGCAGCCTGCCGGGCTTTACTTTTAGCATTGTACTTGGCATTATTCACCTCGCCTTCCGCCTTGCCCTGGGCCCTGTCTTTTATTCGTTTAAGAATTTGTGCATCTGCCTGGAAGGAGAATGACAGAACCGCCAGCAACAAAAGAATTTTCATGGTTTAGAATTTTGGGAGCATTTAAGACCGTACAAGTTACGCAATATCCGGGATGGGCAAATACCACTTTAGGGTGACTACCTCATATCCCTGCACCAGGCTATTCATCCTGCCTGTTTATCATTGGTAAAAAAGTAAT
>JAEUVM010000519.1 GCA_016787125.1 Chitinophagaceae bacterium
AACCGGCTACTGGCAAGATTGAAAGTGGACACAACATCGGAGAATTATATACTGCTGAAAGAAAAACTGAAATAAAACAGCCCATGCTTTAAACCATGGGCTTATCAACCACCCCCAATGCCCAACCCATTAGCAAACCCAAAACTGAAGGACACCATTTACCACTCCCCAACCCGTCCCGGCCATCCGGGATTCACAATTCCCCATTCACCATCCCCGCCCTGAAGACCGGGGCAATAGAGAACCGCCACACGCAGCCCATTATTGAAGCAAAAAAATCCGTTCACATCTGCTAAATCAGCGTCATCAGCGTTCCCATTGTATTCCCGCTGTAAACCCTTTTCAGCATAATCTCATTCAACATTCACCATTCAACATAGTTCACCCCCTTTTCCCAACTCCTTGATAATACGATACTTAAATGTTGCGGGTACAAAACTCTTGGTCGCGGGTACGCCACTCATTGTTGCGGGTACGCCACTCATTGTTGCGGGTACGCCATTCATTGTTGCGGGTAGGCTGCTCATTGTTCCGGATACGCTGCTCACGGTTGCGGGTACAATACTCATTGCGGCGGGTACGTCAGTATTTCTTGCGGGTATGACAAAATGACTTAAAAAATCGTCACTCATTTTGGCCGGGTGAAGAAATGCAGCTTGCGGGTACGTTGCTCGTGGTCGCGGGTACGAAATGTAAGGTTCCGGGTACGCCGCTCACACCCGCGGGTGAACTGCTCGCAGTTGCGGGTAGAAAAATCGTTGTTGCGGGTACATTGCTCGTGGTCGCGGGTATGAGATGTAAGGTTCCGGGTACGCCATCTCTTGTTCCGGGTACGCCAACTTGTCCCGTCCGAACGGGAACTTGTCTCGCCGATGCGGGAACTCGTCTCGTCCATACAGGATCGTTTCTATCCGACGCACCATCTTGTCCCGCCCGCATGGGAACTCGTCCCGTCCGTGCATGAACTTGTCCCGTCCATACGGGATCGTTGATGCCCGATACGTCAACTCGTCTCGTCCACACGGGAACTTGTCCCGCCCGTGCGGGATCTCTTCCCGTCCTTGCGGGAACTCTTGTACCCGATACGCCAGCTTGTCCCGTCCACGCACCGCCTCTTTTCCTCTGTGCGCCGTCTTTACTCACCCGCTATAAAAAAACCCTGCCCGGTTATTCACCACCAGGCAGGGTATATTGATCTGTTATGAACATAGGATAAGCGTAAGAATGAACAACAATTAAATAAATCCACGATCTCCAGGCAATGAACCATGATCCATCCGCTATGAACTATGAACCATGATCTATTCCCTTCTCTCAATCACAATCAATAGCCGTCTGATCGCCCACCCCATTAAACTCCAGGACTTTTGACCATCCTGAACCATTGTGTTGTTGAATAAAATTGAATTCCTGCACCGTACAATGCCCGTCGGGCCATTTGGCATATACCACGGCATTGATGGTGCGGGCGGTTACAATACCGGTGTATTCATTGCGCACCGTGTACCAGTCTTTATCAATGATCTTCGCCTTGCTGAAAGTTTCTTTCCATCCGTCGCGGGAAGCTTTCTCCTTCATTACATCCACCATCTGCTTTTCCAGTGCAGGATTGCTCATGGTGGCTTTGTATGAGTTCCATGTTCTGCCAAGTATCATTTTCTTGCCGGGTTGTTTGTTGATGGTCAGGTCGGCCGTGGCAATCGGTGAAATACTGGAGCGGCCGGCAATACCACCTGCCCACAGTTTGAAGTGAATGATATGTTCGCCATCAGGAAGTGCATTCATTTTACCAATAAAATCATCCTGGTTGTACGCAGCATCTTCTCCCCTTGCGGCAAAGAAATACTGCCAGGTGATCCAGCTTTTGGTATCACCCTTACGACGGTAATTGCGCAGCACATGTACTTTGGTATCGTTGTCAATTGTGTATTGCAGACTGCATTCACCATCATTATTATCCCATCCGTTTGAACCGGCGCCCATATCGCTGTACAGCACATAGTTTTTTACCGCAGTGGCGATATACACACGGCCATAGATAGGTTCATCTATACTGAATGAATTTTTGAACAAGGTCTCTTTGGTGGTTTCAGGCGTAAGCACCTGGTTTGAAAAAACAAGTTTGCCCACATACTTACTGTGCAGCGGCGTAGGTGCATCGGGCTTTACATAGTTGATATGTCCTTCAGGCCACAGTTCCTTACGCTCCTCTGGCGGAGGTATGGTTTTAGCAGCAGGCTGGGTGGCGCCGCTTTGCTGTGCCGGCTGTTGTGCAGGCGTGGTTTGTGTATTGGAAGGCGGAGGCGTGGTTTTCTCCTGTTTAGGTTCAGTGGTTTTGTCTTTTGCTTTCTTGATCAGTCCGCCAAGCTGGGCATTGGCAGAAAAACTGATACTTATAATCAGTAATGAGGAAACAACCGCTTTTATCATAATGAAGAGATTTTCCGGCAAAGTAACCACCGATCAGGGCGGTATGGTTGCTATAAGTCACGGATGGAAGCCCTTCGTCTACCGGTGACGGGAATTGAAGGATTTCTGGTAAAAGAGGGGGAAAGAAGTCCATCCTGGTCACTCAATCACTTATTCTTCAACTGCCTTCACCTGTTCATCGGCCGGTATCAGATGTATATGCAGCCAAGCAGAGCTTTTTATTCAGGATACTTTAGTGATTCAATTACTACCGGCTCCCTTTTAAACTCAAAAACTAAAAAAAAGTATGAAAAAGCTACTTGTGGCATGCCTGGGCATGTCTGTCCTCCTTTTCTCCTGCAAGAAAGATGATGTAACGCCACCTCCACCGGATCCCGCTCACAC
>JAEUVM010000537.1 GCA_016787125.1 Chitinophagaceae bacterium
CACCGTGTTCGCTCCCACCAATGCTGCATTCGGCGCTTTGCCTGCCGGTACAGTGGATAACCTGCTGAAGCCCGAGAATAAAGCCGCCCTCACCGGTATCCTTACTTATCATGTGGTGCCCGGTGCCTTTAAATCAACCGATCTGAAAGACGGACAGAAACTGAAAACCGTACAGGGTGAAGAACTGATGATACACTACAAAGACAATAAATGGATGATCCATGATGCCAAAGGTGGTATGGCTAATATCACGATCGCTGATGTGATCTCCAGCAACGGTGTTACCTATGTGATAGACGCTGTGCTGATGCCGAAAAAATAATTCATTTGTCCTTTTTCATTGTGTGGTATAACAGAAAGGGGTTGTCAGCAAATGACAGCCTCTTTTTTTTGCATAAACCACTCGCTTAATAATACTTATGAGGAACCAGGAAGTTGCGGACATAATCTGAAACGCCTTCCTCCAGTGAATAGAATTCTTCTGCATAACCCGCATCTTTCAGCTTCTGCATATCCGCTTCGGTGAAGTATTGGTATTTATCGCGGATATCTTCCGGCATATCGATATACTCGATCACCGGCGGCAATTCCATACCGGCATAAGTGGCTTTCACCAGGTCGTCGAAACTGCGGGCAGTACCGGTGCCCAGGTTGTAAAGTCCGTTCTTGCCGGCGCTCCAGTCCTGGCTGCTCATTGCCAGCATCAGCCAGCCGCAAACCTTAGCCACATCTTCCACATAAACAAAATCACGGAGCTGTTTGCCGTCAGCAAAATCCGGGCGATGTGATTTGAACAATTTCACCTTCCCGGTTGCCTTCACCTGGTTGAACGAATGAAAGATCACACTGGCCATACGTCCTTTATGGTATTCATTCGGGCCATATACATTGAAAAATTTCAGTCCGGCCCAGTATGGCGGCTGCTCAGTTTGCTGCAACGCCCATTTATCAAACTCATTTTTGGAAATACCATAAGGATTCAGCGGATGAAGCCTGAAAGGCAGCTCATGATCGTCCTTATACCCAAATTCACCGCCGCCATACGTGGCCGCCGATGAAGCATATACCAGCGGTATCTTTTTTTCTGTGCAATACTGCCAGATGGATTTTGAATACTCCACGTTCAGTTGCTCATGAATGCTGTAATCAAACTCCGTGGTATCGGTACGGGCGCCGAGGTGAAAGACAAAATCAACAGGAGCGCTGGTCTGCCTCAGCCAATCGAATAGTTCTGATCTTTCTATTTTATGGGTAAACTGCTTGCCGGAATAATTCGGTTCTTTTTCCTTTTCATTGAAATCATCGGCAATGATGATATGGGTATATCCCTGCCTGTTGAGAAAACCGAGCAGGTAACTGCCGATAAAACCGGCAGCCCCGGTTAGTAGTATGCTGCTGTCTTTGCTGATCATATTGCTCCAAGTGCTGAACCTGCCTGTTCTTTCACCAGGTATTTTTCAATGGCCATATCATATTTATCTTTCCAGGCGCTGATCTCTCCCCAGAAATCACCATCCACCACCAGTTCGGCAGCCGTAACCACTCCTATCTTTTCAAAAGGATGATCTCCCATGAAGGATTCAAATTCTTTGACCTTGTCCAGCGTCACCGTAACCACCACCCGGCTTTGTGCTTCGCCAAACAGGCAGGCATCTTTGCGTATGCCGCCGGTTGTTTGTATGCTGAAGCCCAGTTCACGGTTGAAGCCGCTTTCGCAAAGGGTGATGAAAAGACCTCCTTCGCTGGTGTCATGTGCCGAGCGGATCAATCCTTCCTTTATCAGCATTGCCACTTTCTGTTGCAACCGGTATTCTTCTTCCAGGTCAAAATAGGGAGCAGGCGATTGTTCTGTTCCGCAGATCTTTGCCAGGTATTGCGATGAACTGATATCATCACGGTTTTCTCCCACCACATAGATAATGTCGCCTTCTTCTTTGAAGTCAAGCGTCATTTTTTCCGCCACATTTTCCAGTAAGCCCACCATACCAATAGTAGGTGTGGGATATACAGGACCATCCGGGTTCTGGTTATAAAAACTCACATTACCACCGGTTACCGGAGTGTTGAATTTCCGGCAGGCTTCTCCCATTCCTTTTACAGCGTTTACAAACTGGTAATATACTTCGGGGTCGTAAGGGTTTCCAAAGTTGAGGCAATTGGTTACACCCAACGGTTCACCTCCGCTGCATACAATATTGCGGGCGGCCTCACTTACTGCGATCATCGCACCTTTATAGGGATCAGCATATACATAGCGGCTGTTGCAATCGGTGGTTACGGCCAATGCCTTGTTTGTTCCTTTTACCAATACCACCGGTGCATCGGTGGGTGTATTGGTGGAAGTATTGTTGGTGCCCACCATACTGTCGTACTGGTGATAGACCCATCGCTTCGATGCAATAGATGGCAGTTGTATCAGTGTTTCGGCGGTTGCTTTGAGGTTGTCAGGAACAGGGATTGTATCCGGAGCAAATGCTTTTATTTCAGCCAGGTAAGCCGGCTCTTTATACTCACGGGTGTATTGCGGGGCACCACCACCCAGCACCAGTTCCTGTGCAGGGATCGAGGCTTCCAGTTCCCCATGCATATAAAAATTAAGGATGCCATCATCCGTCACTTCTCCGATAACAGCGCAGGGCAGGTCCCACTTTTCAAATACTTTCTGTACTTCTGCTTCACGGCCTTTTTGCGCCACCAGCAGCATGCGTTCCTGGCTTTCGCTGAGGAGCAGTTCCCATGTTTTCATATTCGACTGGCGGGTGGGAACTTTATCCAAATCTATCCGCATACCGGATTCGCCTTTGGCGCTCATTTCTGCAGTGGAACAAATGATACCGGCTGCTCCCATATCCTGCATGCCTACCACAGCCCCGGTTTGTATCACTTCGAGACAGGCTTCCAGCAATTTCTTTTCCTGGAACGGATCACCTACCTGTACAGCAGGTAACTCTTGCACACTCTCTGCGGTAATATCTGCTGATGCGAATGATGCGCCGCCGATACCATCTTTACCGGTGGCACTTCCTACAAACATCACCGGGTTGCCTGCACCAATGGCAATAGCCGAAACGGTTTCCCCGGCTTTTACTATACCCACACTCATCGCATTTACCAGCGGGTTGGTATGATAACATTCATCAAAATAAATTTCTCCACCCACTGTAGGCACACCAAAGCAATTGCCATAATGACCGATGCCATGCACCACTCCTGAAAGCAGGTGCTGTGTCTTATCCTCTTCCAGGTTGCCAAAACGCAATGAGTTGAGTGAGGCGATCGGCCGGGCGCCCATCGTGAATATATCCCGGTGTATACCGCCCACACCGGTGGCTGCACCCTGGAAGGGTTCGATAGCCGACGGGTGATTATGTGATTCTATTTTAAATACCACACCCAGCCCGCCGCCGATATCCATCAATCCAGCATTTTCCTCACCGGCCTTTACCAGCATACGGCCGCCTTCGCGGGGTAATGTTTTCAGCCATTTGATAGAATTCTTGTAGCTGCAATGCTCACTCCACATACCAGAGAAAGCGCATAGTTCATTGAAATTCGGTGTACGTCCCAGTTTCTGTTTTATCAGTTCAAATTCTTCTTCCGTAAGGCGGAGCTGCTGTGCTGTCTTGACAGTTATTTCCATGGAAATGCGTTGCTTTTGCGGGTAATTACCATCATCGCTTCGGGCGTTGACGGATGAGTGGCAAATTTAAAGCATCGGGTGCAGCAGCCATGACAAAACTTGTCAACTTTATGCTGACAATCAGCAATAATAGCTATTATTGCGGCTAAACTTTCTGCCTTGGAGTACCTGCTGTTCGTTGCATTTCTTGTGCTGTTTGCCTGGCTGGTTACCAAGGTCAGATTTTTTACCCGTACAGGGCTCAGTCACCCCCAACTCATCATCTTATTTCTCGTCAAGATCATCGCCGGTATCTTTTATGGCTGGATCGGCACCTACTATGGCGGCCTCGCCCAGATGTATGATACCTGGAATTACCACGGCCAGTCCATCCAGGAGTACCGCCTGCTTTTCAGCGACCCGAACGAATACCTCACCAACCTTTTCCGCAACCCCTATAATTCATGGGTGTCCAGTTTTTTCCAGTCGTCTGATTCCTACTGGAACGACCTCAAGGGAAACTTCTTTATTAAAATATTATCTGTCTTCAACATATTCAGCTTCGGGCACTATTATGTAAATGTTGTTCTCTATTCCTTTATCACCATGGCCGGCCCGGTCAGCCTTTACCGGGTAATGAATGATGTAATGCCGGGTAAACGCACTTCTGTACTGGTGGCCGCCTTCCTGGTGCCTTCCTTTATTTACTGGACGAGCGGGCTGCACAAGGAAGGGCTCATCTTTACCGGTATCGGGCTCATCACCTACGCCATCTACTTCGGACTGAAAGAAAAACATTTTGGCTTCCGCCGCATCTTTTTGCTGGTAAGCGGGCTGTTATTATTACTTACGCTGCGCAATTTCCTGATCGTGCTGATCGTACCAGCCATCATTGCCTGGCTGCTGGCCAGCCGCTGGCCCCGGTACGGATTGGCTATTTTCAGCACCCTTTACCTCGTGGGCATTGTGCTGTTTTTCACGGCAAGGTATATGAACCCGAAACTTGATTTTCCGCAGGCCGTGGTAACCAAACAGCAGGAGTTTATGCAGATCAAGGGTAATGCATCGGTGCCGATACAGGAACTGGAACCCACGGCCACCAGTTTTTTGGTAAACACGCCACAGGCAATCACCCTTTCCACCATCCGGCCCTACCCCAGTGATGTAAAACATATCCTTTCGCTGGCAGCCGCCCTAGAGGTAAACCTGCTGCTGCTAGTATTTATCCTCTTCCTGTTTTTCAAAAAGAATGGGGTACGCTCCCGCAACTTCATCTATTTCTGCCTGTTTTTCGCCTTTTCCCTGCTGCTCGCCATCGGGTTCAGCGTAAATAACCTCGGCGCCATCGTTCGCTACCGCAGCGTTATCATCCCGCTGCTGGTAATACCCATGGCCGGACAAACCGATTGGGACAAGGTTTTCAGGTTCTTTTCTTCAAAAATTAAAAAAAATAACAATACTTCTGTTTCTGACTCCTGAGCGCCATTTTTAAACGATTATTCCACAATTAGTACCATTTTTCCCCATAAGAGGCAGAAAAAATTGGAATACTTGCGTCAAAACTGTTGTTTTGCAAAAAAAACAACAAATGTCACTTCGATTCAATGCTATCAACAACCTCTCTGCAAACCCGGGTGTATCGGTTACCGGGCCTGCCAAGGTTACAGGCATCTTTGGCAGTAATGTGTTTAACCTCAGCACTGCCCGTGAATACCTGAATGATGAAGCTTTCAAAAGCCTTCGTTCTTCGGTAAATGCCGGCCAGAAAATAGACAGAACGATGGCCAACCAGATCGCCACCGGCATCCGTGCCTGGGCCGAATCTAAAGGTGTTACCCATTTCACCCACTGGTTTCAACCCCTCACCGGTACCACTGCTGAAAAACACGATTCTTTCTTTACCATAAAAAGCGATGGCACACCTATCGAACAATTTGAAGGTGATGCCCTGGTACAACAGGAACCTGATGCTTCTTCGTTTCCGAGCGGCGGCCTCCGTGCCACTTTTGAAGCCCGCGGCTATACCGCATGGGATCCCTCCTCGCCTATCTTTATTATGGAGATCAGCGAAGGCAAAACACTTTGCATCCCCACCATCTTTGTTTCTTATACCGGTGAATCGCTTGATTATAAAGCACCGCTGCTGAAAGCCATTGATGCGTTGAATAAAGCGGCAGTGGATGTATGTAACTACTTTGACAAGAACGTAACCCGTGTTTCCCCCACTCTCGGCTGGGAGCAGGAATACTTTGTGATAGATGAGGCTCTGTTCAATGCACGTCCCGACCTGGTGATGACCGGCCGCACGGTGTATGGACATTCCTCTGCTAAAAATCAGCAACTGGAAGATCATTACTTCGGTTCTATACCGGAGCGGGTGTATGCTTATATGCGTGACTTTGAGATTGAATCATACAAACTCGGCATTCCCCTGCGCACCCGCCACAATGAAGTGGCCCCGGCACAGTTTGAGTGTGCTCCCATCTTTGAAGAAGTAAGTGTGGCAGTTGACCACAACTCGCTGCTGATGGATGTGATGGAGCGGGTGGCCCGCCGTCATAACCTCCGTGTATTATTACATGAAAAACCCTTTGCCGGTATCAACGGAAGTGGTAAGCACAATAACTGGAGCATGGCCACCGATACCGGTGTAAACCTGCTGGCCCCCGGCAAAACGCCGAAGACCAACCTGATGTTCCTCACGTTCTTTGTGAACACCATCAAAGCCGTACATGATTATGCCGATGTGCTTCGTGCCTCTATCGCTTCTGCGCCGAACGATCACCGTCTTGGCGCCAATGAAGCGCCACCTGCCATCATCTCTGTATTCATCGGCCAGTATCTTTCCAAAGTGCTGAAAGATGTAAAAGAGCGGGTATCTGATAAAATGGATGAGACCGACGAAAGCATGCTGAAGATAGACATCCACAAGAGCATACCCGAATTGCTGATGGATAATACCGACCGCAACCGTACCTCGCCCTTTGCCTTTACCGGCAATAAGTTTGAGTTTCGTGCTGTGGGTTCATCTGCCAACTGTGCCAACCCGATGACGGTGCTCAATACCATCATGGCCGACACCCTGAAGCAATTCAAGAAAGAGGTGGATGCACTGATCGAGAAAGGTGAAAAGAAAGAGATCGCCATCATGCATACCATCCGCCAGTACATTGTAGACAGCGAGAAGGTTCTCTTTGAAGGTGATGGCTACAGCGCCGCGTGGGAAAAAGAAGCGGAGAAGAGAGGATTGCCCAATGTAAAGACCACACCGCTGGCACTGGATGCCATGGTAACGGAAAAGGCCAAGAAGCTGTTTGAATCAAATCATATATACAGTCATACCGAACTGGAAGCCCGCCACGAAATAGAGCTGGAGAAATACATTAAGAAAGTGCAGATCGAAAGCCGCATTATGGGTGAGCTGGCCACCAGTCATATATTACCTGCATCGATCCGCTACCAGAACCTGCTGGCCAATAATATCCGCGGACTGAAAGAAGCCGGTCTGCCCGAATCTGCCTACAGCAACCAGAAGCAGATACTGGAAAAGATATCAGAGCATATCAATAAGGTGAGCGACCTGGTGGAAAAGATGATCAATGCCCGTAAGGTGTGCAATAATATGGACAACACCCGCACCAAGGCCATCGCTTACCAGGCCCAGGTGAAGGATGCCTTCTTTGACGAGATCCGCTATCATGTGGACAA
>JAEUVM010000569.1 GCA_016787125.1 Chitinophagaceae bacterium
TGTTCCTCCATCAGCGCCCTTTCAAAGGCAAACCCTTTCATCAGCACGGCTAATTGCAGGTTGCCGGTTTTACTATCCACCACGCAGATGGCACTCCTGTTCACCCCCTCGATCTTTTCGGGTGAAGAAGACGAAGTGGCATCAAAACTTATCTGCCCGCTTTTGGTATAATACTTCTGGCCGGAACTGGTGCCGGCAATACATAAGGCAATCATTGCCATGATCATGTTTTTCATAATTCTCTTTTGTGTTTATTAATTAATTTTTATTTACCACGCTGCGTACCAGGATAACATCTGAGCCAAGCAATTCGTCGCTGTTGTACCCGCTGCAAATGCCTTTTACAGATACCTGTGTGCCTTCCTGCAGCAGTGCCGCTTCTGCACTGTGCAGGCTGTCTATATTGCAACGGACAGAAGACATAGAGGCCGTATCTCCCAACGCCACTGTATAAAGTCCCCTGTCATCTTTGCCAAGCTCTTTGAGTATTCCATTTACCACGATCACTTTATCCCAGTACTTCTTATTAGAACCCTGCTCATTGCCTGCAAATTCTTTCAGCAGGTCACCGGCCGAAACAGTATAATCCGGTTTCAGCCTCGCTGTATCCTTGTGGGTGCGGTGATACTCCTTATAGATGTATATGGCCGCTGCACAGAGTATGAGCAGGAGCGGCAGCACGACATAGCGGAAAATTTTTTTCCATTTCATGGTGAAGTGTTTTATGGTTAATTATTCAGCATTCCGGCATCTATCCATTTTTTGATGACAGCGATCTGGCAGTTGCTCATTTTCGGCATCCCTTTCGGCATTGGAGAATAACCGGGTGCATAACTGATGGTGCCATGCAGTTTACCACTCTGGGCCATCGCCTTATCAGCGGCATAGGTTCCCATTACCGCATTACCGGATGGAAAGCTTCCGGTATGGCAACTGTAACAATACTGCTGCAGCAACGGCGCCACTTTTTGTGAATAGGAAACCACCCCAGTGGTATCAGTGCAGGGAGCAGAGCCACCGCCGTAGAGCAACTGTTCTTTATCATAATAACAGGAGTAGAAAATGACTGTTACGGCTAATAATACTATTGACAGGAAATATCGCATGGTGTCAGGGTTTTAATTGTTCAGTGAGCCGGCAGCGATCCATTTTTGAATCTGCCGTATCTCACAATCAGAAAGTTTAGCTGAATTTTTAGGCATTGGGGAGTACCCGGTCTGGTGGGCTACCGACCCATACAGTTTGTTATTCAGCGCCACCACCCTGACAGCGTTATACGTGGAAAGGTCAATGTTGCCGCCCAGGTTGGTGGGGTTATGACAGCCCGTACATTTTGCATCCATGATCGGTTTTACTGCCAATGCATAAGTAAACACGGCAGTGTCGCAACTCGCTATACAGCTATTGTTTTTGGCCCCCTGGTTGATCCACTTTTGTATCAACGCCTTTTGTGCGGAAGTAAAAGCCGGCATCGGAGGTGGCGGCATCCTGTCGCCATTCGTTTTTATAATCACTTTGTACAATTTGCTGCTGGCTGCATTTCCAGCCACCACATACTGCATGATTTTATTGTAGGTGGTCAGGTTAACCCCGTCAGCATGCGTGATATTATCATGACATCCGCTCATAGTACAATTCGAGGAAATTAGCGGCATTACCTGGTTTACAAAATAGACCGTATCCGGGCTGCAGTTTGATGTGGGCGGCGGATTTCCACCACCACCACCGGTGCCTCCGCCAGTGCCGCCACCTGGATAAAGTATTTCATGGCGGCAGGCATTTGAAAGTAAAAGGATGCCGGCCAATAGAATGATACCGGCACCTGTATATGTTTTTTTCATACTGTTGGTTTTTTTCAAAGAATAAATGATATAACTCCGCACCTGTTGCTGGAAACAGGTACAGCAGTTACCACGTCACATTGTCTGCCATTGCAGAAGGCAAAGCAGAATTAATTAAACAGGAGAAACAGAAAGAAAATCAGGAAAAACGCGGAGGTTGTTTTATGAGCAGCACATGCTCCGAACTGATGTCAGTCTTGAAGTTACTGCGGAAAGACCTGGGTTCAGCAAAAGGAACCTGCATAGAAGGCAGATCGCTGACCATTGGGGAATAGGTCAATATCGTTGTATTGTGATTTAAATTATGACAAGGAAGCTGGCTGTCCGCATCATCATCAGCATTGGTACCGTCATCGCCCGAATAGTGCATTGACAGGAATTCAAAAAAACTGATGGAGGGATCTTGCCGGTGGTGCTGTAAATAATGATGTAACAATTGCGGCAACTTCAACAACTGGCTGGCCTCTGTATTGCCCAGAAGATGCACACTAACCAGGAGTATTGCCAGCATTTTACGCATTAGTGACAATTGCAATCCAAAATTGTGCCACTGACAGGCGAACACCTGTTATTATCAACAGCAATCAGATATATATACCTTTTAAAACTGGGAATTATACTGCAATAAGGCAGGTATTATCACCACCTTTTATCGCAACAACAGTTCACAAGGCTTCAGCCCTGTATGTTTCTTAAAGGCGGTGGAGAAGTGAGAAATAGAAGAATAGCCCAGCAGTAAGGATACTTCGGTTACGCTGAGACCTTTTTCATACAGCAGGTATTTGGCATGTTCCATCCGCTGACTTTGGTAAAAATCAAACACCGTGGTGCCAAACAATTCTTTAAAACCTTTTTTCAGGTAGCACTCATTGATAGCCACTTTACGGCTGAGTTCTTTGATGGTAATAGGCTCACCAATATGCTCCAGCAGTATTTCCCTCGCCTTCACGATCTTTTCCCGGTCCAGTTCATTGGCAAGAAACTTACAATTCACCACATCTATCTCTTTTTCACCCAGCATGCAATCCAGGCTGTACAGCAGCAGCATCTGCATCTGCGCATTGATATAGATGTTTTCCAGCGTATCACTGTAAGTGTGGTTCAGCACGCCTTCCAGTATCATCCGTGTTTTACCACATACCGGGTGTATTTTGGTAAAAGAAGAATTGTGTTTGAAAGAAAGAATATTGTCGGTCAGTATCGCATTTCCTTTACGGGGTTTTACAAACTGGCTCAGGTGTGCCGGGCTGAACCGGAAGCTTACCACATCCACACTCTCCACCCTTTCCATGCAGCTTTTGGAAGCGCTGAACTGGCACATATTACACTCCGTGTCCTTTTTACGGCAATACACATTACCACTTACACAAAAGCGGAGTTCGAGGTAATTGTTCTTCGGGGATGCTTTTTCATAATGATACACCATCATCCCGGTATCATCCATATTCCACTGCAGGTTCCTCCGGTAGCGGTTGATGGTATAATGAACCGAACCGGGTATCTGCTGCTGGCGCTCCTGCAAGGGCACCAATTGATCCTGCATCAGGTTTTGCCTGGTGGCCAATGTCAATATGTCGGGAGGAGTATGCATCAGTCTGCAAAAATAGTAATAAACCGGTTATATTAATGGTGCAACGCCGAGCCAGTACGTTGCCTGTTGAGTTTTAACAATATATGGCGAAAAAAAGTTCAGTATTTGGGCTTATCTGCTAACTTTGCCGCCGCAAGGTTATTACCGGTACATGATTCATCCGCATACATATATTCACCCCAACGCCAAACTGGCCACCAATGTAAAAATTGACCCTTTTACGGTGATCCACCAGGATGTGGAAATAGGTGATGGCACCTGGATCGGCTCCAACGTCACCATCATGGAAGGTGCCCGTATCGGAAAAAACTGCCGCATCTTTCCAGGGGCGGTGATCGCTGCTATTCCGCAGGATCTTAAGTTCCAGGGTGAATACTCACAAGTGGTGATCGGCGACAATACCACCATCCGTGAATTTGTAACGGTAAACCGCGGCACCAAGTACAGCGACAAAACCGTGATCGGTTCCAACTGCCTGATACAGGCTTACTGCCACCTGGCCCACGACTGTGTGGTGGGCAACCACTGTATCATGAGCAATAATACACAGGTGGCGGGGCATGTGGTCATCGGCGACTATGCCATCCTGGCCGGTATGTGTGCCGTACACCAGTTTGTAAAGATCGGCTCCCATTCCTTCATCGGCGGTGGTTCACTGGTAAGTAAAGATGTGCCGCCATATATTAAAGCCGGACGTACACCGCTCAGCTATGCAGGAGTAAATTCAGTCGGTCTCAAACGCCGCGGCTTCAGCGTGGAACGCATCAACCATATTTTGGATATCTACCGTGTATTGTATAATAAAGGCATGAACACCAGCCAGGCAGTGGAATATATAGAAGAAGAAATGCCTGCCACAGACGAACGAGATGAGATCGTAACCTTTATCCGTGAAAGCGGCCGCGGCATCATCAAACGCTTCACCAAAGGCAACAACGATGACGATCTCCCTATCTGATGCCGGTAAACGGTTTAACCGCGACTGGATATTCCGTCATTTCTCTTATCAATTTGAAACAGGTCAGTCTTATGCCATCACCGGACCAAACGGCTCCGGCAAAAGCACCTTATTGCAGGTGCTCAGCGGCAGCCTGATGGTAAACGAAGGAAAGATCCAATATTCCATCCATAACAAAGACTGTACTGCAGAAAACATCTATCAGCATGTATCCATCTGTGCCCCCTACCTGGAAGTGGTGGAAGAAATGACCCTGAAAGAATTTCTTAGCTTTCACGAAGGGTTCAAACCGTTTCTGCCGGGAGTTACCGTCGGGCAAATTATTGAGTCCATCGGCCTGGAAAAAGCCGTGAATAAACAGATCCGCTTCTATTCATCCGGCATGAAACAACGGGTAAAACTGGCGCAATGCATTTTCTCCTCCTCCGCCATTGTATTGCTGGATGAGCCCTGCACCAACCTCGACAGCACCGGTATTGACCTGTACAACCGGCTCATCAGCGAATATTGCAGCGACCGCCTCGTGGTGGTAAGCAGCAATGATGAAAACGAATACCGGTTTACCACCCGAAAAATAAACATGGGTGATTATAAATGAGCAACCCGCACCAATAG
>JAEUVM010000572.1 GCA_016787125.1 Chitinophagaceae bacterium
AAAACTGTAAATTTGGTTACAATATAAAATAATGGCCATGAGATATTGTTTGTTTCTGATCCTTGCCGTAGCCACACTGGTCACCGCCTGCAACAAAGATAAGTTTACCACCACCCCGCAGGTGAAAATAAAATCCATTTCTCCCTCTGAAGTATTTTTCAGCGATATAATCCGCATGCAGGGAAGTTTTACCGATGAAGAAGGTGATGTGGACAGTGTGCTGATCGTGTATAAATGGTATAACGGATCCACCGCCATTCCCCGTGATACTTTCCGCTATAAGCTGGATGTTTTAAACGTGCCGGACAAAACCCGCCAGGCGGATATTGAAGTTACTTTTGAATATCACACCAATAATAATCCCGATCTCCGGTTTCTGCCCAGTGTGCTAAAAGACACCAATGCCACTTTCGGCCTTATACTTAAGGATAAGGATGGCAACCGCAGTGAGTATGCTGAATCTGACCAGATACGGCTGAAGAATAACTAACCTGTTGGAACGGACGGTCAATAAGGGCATCGCTTTTCTCGTTTACACCAATATCTTTATTGCTGCCTGTGCTTTTGCTTTAACTGCTGAAACATTCCTGCTGCTCAAGCTTCCGGCTTCGGCGAACTGGTACCTGCCGCTGCTGTTCTGCTGTACGCTTTTCGTGTATAACCTTCACTATTATGTAAAGACGGGTACAAAAAAAACCGGTTCCCGCCTGGCCTGGTGCCGATCACACAAAGGATTATTGCTTAGCCTGCTGTGGATGTCAGGGCTCCTGATCGCCGGCATCGTTGTTACTCACTTCATGGAGCTTTTTTTTACCGGAGACAGTCTCAACTACGGTAATATCAGTTTGTTCATCTTCGTACCATTTGCGGTATTGGCCTATTCGCATTCCATTATTCCCGGAAGCAAAAAAGCATTGCGGCAGCAGGGTTGGCTTAAAATGATACTGCTGAGTGCCGCCTGGAGTTTTACCACCACCCTTCTGCCCGTAATCATGCTGATGCATGGATCAACAGGATCTTTGTCTGCAGCAAAACTGGCGGTGCTTTTTCTACACCGCTTTCTTTTTATAGCGGCGCTTAGTGTGCTCTTCAATATAAAAGACCAGGAAGAAGACAAAGCCGATGGGGTAAAAACCATTGCGGTCTTATTGGGACCTGCTAAAACACTCCGCTACGGACAGTGGTTTGTTTTCCTCACCAACCTGGCCGCATCTCTCTTAGTGCTGTATGTGTTTGGGCTGCATCATCCGGCCTTTTATGCCGCTGTGATTTTGCCTTGTGGCCTGCTCTTTCTTTCCTACCACCGGTTCCGGCCTGCCGGCGAGGAGGCCTTTTTTGTAGTACGCTATGACGGCCTGATGATTATAAAGGCACTGCTTCTTATCTTCGCCTTATTGAGTTTTACCGTATAAATCAATTTTCTGCATGGCAAAAGCAATAAAAGCTAAGAAATCGATACTCACTGACAAATCACAGGCATTTCTCCGGCAGTACATCAACAATGCCTCACCGGTCGGTTTTGAAACCTGGGGACAGAAATTATGGATCGAATACCTGAAGCCTTATGTTGATACACATTATGTGGACCCGTATGGAACGGCAGTGGGTGTGGTAAACCCCGACCATCCTTTCAAAGTGGTGATCGAAGCGCATGCAGATGAAATAAGCTGGTTT
>JAEUVM010000217.1 GCA_016787125.1 Chitinophagaceae bacterium
CTGCAATAACATCCGGGCCACCTTATAGAAACCCAATTTCGCCTCGCTAAACTTACGCTTGTCTTTCAGGTTGTCGCCATTCTGCTCAAGCATCAGGGCCGCCTGTTCTAATTGCACCCTTGTGGTCTGCTTCAGTTGAAGCAATTCGTTGGCATAGGCCGTTTCTTTTTGCAGGGAAGCAGCCAGCGATTCTTCCAGTTCCGTGATGCGGGCTTGCTTAGCTACCAGTTCTTCCGATTGCTCCCTGATAGTGGTTACCATTTGGGCAATGGTGGTGTTGGCGTTATCCAGGGCCGCCTTATACCTATCCAGTTCACCTTCCACTTCTATCAGCCTGATTGTTGTTTCCGTATTGCCGCCCGTCGCCGCCGTTCTTCTGAGCTCATCTTTTAATTGAACGGCTTCGGTTTCGTACTTCCTGTACATTTCATAGTACTCCTGCTTTTTCTCTTTCACTTTGTCCAGTTCCAGCTTTGTATTTAGCAGGTTGGTATTTACTTCGAGGTATTTTTCATTTGCTGCCCTCATTTCCGATTCGTGCAGCTTTCCCTGCAGGCTGATGGTTTCATTCTTTTCTTTGATAGTGGCCTTATGGTCTGACAAAGCCTCCCGCTGAAAGATAAAAACCGTAGCAAAGCCCACGACAATAACGCCCAGCACTCCCCAAAATATTTTAGGCAGGCTGTTTTCCTTTCCCGACTCAGGTGTAAAAATGTCCATATCTAGAGGTTTTGATAACTTCTTCAGTGCGTGGGCCGCTGCCGGAGAACCCGGCCTGGTGTGCCGCAGGGGTTGATTGCAGAGGGTATTTGGATCTTTCTCCCTTTAAATTACAACAAATAAAAATTATTTGCAAACGCCATTTCACTCCATCATCACCAAAAAAAAGCAGCAATCGTTTGCGGTATGAAGCACGCCGGAAGGCAACTCCCAGTGCCACACATGATTAGGTGGTGAGGATGAAAAAACGGTTAATAGTTGACTTTTTTATGTCCGTCGTGGAAAGGGCTTGTGCAATGCTTACTAATGTTACGTACAGATCGCAAAAGCGTTTCCTTGTCCCAGCCCGTAGGAAAATACCATTTCACGGTTTTGAGGAAGGTATTCTCACCTCACTCTGAATATTCATAAGCAGAAACCTGCTGTATTAATTCTCACACCTGTCCCGGCCATCCGGGATTTTCTCATTCCCACACCTGTCCCGGCCATCCGGGATTTCCACATTTTCATATTTCCACACCTGTCCCGGCCATCCGGGATTATCTCATTCCCCTCTCCTCAATTCAAAAATCAACTCATCCATCAGGTTAGATGGAATTTTTACAGGTGTGGTCAATGCTTTTTGTCTCCAGTACGCCGCCTTCTCTTTCTCCCCGGTTCGCTGATACAGTTTCACCAGTTTATATTTGGGCACCAAATGGGAAGGCACCATCCATGCCGCCTTCAGGTAGTACTCTTCAGCAAGTTTCAAATTACCACCAGCAAGGAGGTTATCGCCGGAATAGGTATAGGAAAAAGAAGAAGACACATACTTTCTGCTTTGTTCAAGTAATTGTTCGGATAATTTATACTCACCGGCCAGGCTGGCTTCTGCTCCATAGTTAAAAAGAAAGATGCCGTTCCTTTTTAGTTGCCGACCGGCCTTCTCATAATAGACCTTTGCGCTTTCAAAACCACAGCAAACTGATAGATCAGCCGCCTTTTTCCATTGCCTTTCTGCTCTCATGTTCAGGACAATGAGATAAGAAAGGCAGGTAAACAAAACAACTGTCACCACTTTGAAAATACCACCAGTTAAACTTCCGGTAGCTGCTTGTTGTTTCCTTCCTCCCGTCAGCATGGCTACATGCCATATAAAAACAACCAGCACAGGCTCAGCATGAAAAGGATTGGAAAACTGCGCCGAGAAAATAATACCTGCCACACAGCCCGCACTACCCTTTCTCATCCAATCGCCAGACCGGAAAATAGATACAGCCTCCGCTCTTTTTATCATTATCCGGATAATAACAACTAACAGCACTAATCCGGCTATCCCATACTCTGCCAGCAACTGTAGCAGGATATTAAATGCCTCATAAGTATTGTCTGCCAGCATAGCGGTTTGCTCATGCACATCATTATGCTGAAAGTAATGCGCCTGGTATTCATTATAAGTTGCGCCAAACCTGCCAGCACCTGTGCCAGACATTGGATGATCCCGAATCATTTCAAGCGTTACGGTATAAATCGTCAGCCGCCCACGGGAAGAGCCCGTCTTAGCTGCCACAGCCAGTAATAAGGGAATCAGCACCAGGGCCACAGCCATAAGCAACAACAATTTCCTGCGTATCCTTTCCCGCATATATAATAATGTGGCCAACATACAACCCGCCGTGCATCCAACTATAGCCGCCCTTGCCTGTGTCAGCAGCAATACCGTAAGCGCCATGACAAACAAGAGCCAGCCGGCAACAGCAGTCACATCTATACGTCTTCCTTTGTATAAAAGAAAAGAGAAAACCAAAGGAATGGTAGTAATAAGATAATTGCCAAAATAACCGGCATTAAAAAAAAGGGCTTTGATGTCCAGTGAACGCCAGTCATGGTTTATTCCCTGTATCATTCCGTGACAGGTAAATATCCAAAGAAGAATAAAAAGGCTGATTACTCCTTTCTTCTCCTGTGCACTCGCAGTCAATTGACTTAATAAACTGTACAACCCGCCTGTTGCATACAGCATGATAAGCGGGTTAATACATCCAGGGTCATGTGGTAAAATGAAAAGCAGGTAAAACAATACGCAAAGGGTCAACATCCCAAACAACTCCCTGTTGGTTGCTGTTTTCTTCCATGCTGCGACCACCCAGCCTGCCGCTCCGCACAGCCAGCATAAATAGGTGCTCCAATGGTAAAAGATCAGGCTGTTGTCTGTATCATACAGGTACGCCAGAAACCACAACAGCAATACAGCAAAAGCTATTTGCAGGTAATGGATTACCGAAAAGCTACTGATCTTCATTCCATCGCTCTGTAAGTGGCAAATACTTTTTCAGTATGGCATCCGGCAGTTCCTTTATCGCAAATACAAACTCCCTCGCAGGTAATTCAGGCTGCCCCGGAATAGAATATCCGGCCTTATAGATCAGTCTTATATGGGTAAGCTTCGCACTTCTTGAACTATCCAGTTTAGGGGAAAAACTAAACGGCACTTTTCCATAAAGGCGTTTATCAAATACAAGATATAATGAATCAAAATAGCCTGCCGGGGCTGCTTTCCGGGGTATATACATTTCGGTAAACTCAGGTTCCCCTTCTGCATATTTTACCGCCACCAGCGAATCCAACACTCCCACATCCATTACCATAGTGCCCAGCGCATACCTGTTTACAAAAGAGTCTACAGCCATACTTGTTTTGCTCTGCCGGTCTTTAGCCGTAAATAAAATACCCGTCTTATCAGCTTGCCGGTGCAAAAAATACCGTTCCGTACCGCTGATGCCCGCATTGGTCTCAAACACCCTTACCGGAGGCAACCGGTAAAGAACAAACTCCCCATCAATTATAATAGTAAGGGTATCATCCAATGAATGCAGGGTCACTTGTCCGCCTGCATTGTTCAAAACCGGGTAATGACGTATCACCTGGATGCCCACAGCAGTTGCGGTACTTTTCTGGCCCCCGGATACAACCGGCGAATGACAGCCGGTAAATAGTAAAAGAATGCCTGCCATAAACCGGCCAGGGAAAACTATTGCAGACATTCTTGAAATTTTATTCTTCATCCTCTGTTATTTGTATTTCCTTCAATCAGGGGTTGGCATCCCAAAGTCCTGTGCTTGTATAAGACACATCCACCGGGGGGATAATCCATGTAAAGGGCGGACAAGGAATCGGGGTCGCCGTATATCTCACAATAAAATCCAGGTTCATACCAGCATACAACACATTAGGTGTGCCGGCCGTAAAGGAAGGAGTGCCTGTATGCGATATTACCTCCACCACACCGCCAATATTAGACATACCCACTTTATCTACCTTATCGTGAACCAGTGATACCCACTCCCAGCGGTTAAGATAGGTGTTAAGTTCAATTTCGCCCTTTTCGTGCGACCGTAAATGCCACAGGCCAAAGCCACCTCTCAGTATCACCCACCTCGGGTTCTTGTTCTTCTTTATCTGGGAGATTGTACTTATATCAAAGCCTTCCGTCTCACTCACGGCTGTAGCATCATTTACGAAGGAATTGAAAGCATCCACTCCGTTCTGGTGACACACCACGTTGGGGTCAACACCCTCCGGAGGCTCCGGACCATAGCCGGAAGGAGGTGCGCCAGATTGGGTGCATTCATCCCATGAATCAATGATATAAGAATCTACTATTTCATAAGTTTCAAGGTCATACCATATCCCGATCAGGTAATAGGTCTGGCAACTGCCACAGGTGGTACGACCGATCATCACCGGCACAGGCCGCTGCTTAGGCCGCCCTATCCGGTTAGAAATACCATTGGCTGATAGCTTTCCGTTCCCATTGCTGAACTGGTAGCTCTTCAGCAGACTATAAGTATCATCATACACATTCACTAGGGCAGTCAGGTTATCTGTTGCAGCCGGCTGCTTGTAGGTTATATTGGTAAAAACAGCCGCCACCGTTTCTCTCATATCGGCGGAAAAGGTTCCGCCATTTTTACTTACCAGTTCCATTACACGGAAGGCAGGCAAGCCCAGGCTGTCGTTAAAGAAGATGCCAAAGCGCCTGGCCTCCACCTTTTTGTTCATAAAGGGTGTCGGGTTGCCTTCTATCGGAACTATCAGAAAGGACTCAGTCTTAATTCCAAATTCCATTGCTGCATTCCAGTCGAACAGGTCTGATAATCCTTTCATCCGGGCAAACTTGCGCCGGGCGGAGTGCTTTGGAAGTTCCGTGTACGACTTATCGAGCAAATCCGACTCCTTTTGCATTACTTTCTGGTAAAAGGCTTTTGCTTCAGTCACACGGGAGGGTTCATCAGCCGCCGGGTGATCATTTTTCCGGCATGCCAGCCCGGCTGCTACCAGCAACAGGGCGATTGCGAAGATTTTTGTTTGAACAGTTTTCATACATGTTTTTTAAATGACATAATAAGGTTTACTTCTACCGGCTGGTATGTTAAGTACCATACGGTATTCCAATCAGGAAGTAAAATGGTTGGCAGAGTAATAGTTAACCTTATGGCCGGTTACACCATTTAAAAAACAGAAACGGTGTGTCCTCAATTTATAAACAGTTGTCTGGGGCGTGGAACCCTGAATTACTGCTATAGCAAAAGAACACACCGTTTCCGGTGCGTTCACAGTGCCATACATCGTAATTCAACAGCTTTCCACGCTAGACAACGATGCATACCTGCTCACGCAAATATTTCTCCGGAAGTGTTTGTGGGGATGTGCGAATATAGAGATGTTTT
>JAEUVM010000596.1 GCA_016787125.1 Chitinophagaceae bacterium
GTGCCCGGCCCCATTAAAGGAAAATGGAACAGAGATGTAACCTTCTTCGGTAAAGGCGGCTTCTACTTTTTTCATTTCTGGATCGGTTGATTTAAATGATTTTGATGGTAAAGATAATTGTTCCCGCAAAGGCACGAAGGACGCTGAGATACTCAGTAAAACCAAAGAAGGCGAGGAAGCAAAAAATCTGTTTTATCATGAACTATCGGGAACCATTGCTTACTTCCTCCCGTATTTCAGTGTTCCTCTTCCACCACCTGTTAAAAATATCAATGCTTTTCAGGAACTGCGCCCTTTGCTGCATACCAGGGAACTTTTCGAGGTAATACTCAGGAGCATATGAATCCAATTCCTGGCAGCCAGCCGGGCTCTCTATTCTGAATATATAATCAACAGCATCTGAAATATCATACCCATTTGTCTGGTTGAGCGAATCGGCGCAGAGCGACCAAAAATTGACCGTGCCAAGGGAGTCAAACAATTCAGTTACCAACCGGGAGCCTAAGCTTGTCTTTTTAAAAAAGTATTTATGAGGCTTATCCCCTTTATTATTAAAAGCGGAGGCGTTTTTCCATTTTCGGTAATAAGTCCACGCTGACCATTCCTCTCCCTCCTGTACCAGCAGTCTGTAGCTTTCTGTATCAGACTGCCAGTAGCCTTCCGCTGAAAAGATAAAAATAAAATCTGCCTTTACCGGCAGGTACTGTAAGAATGTCGCAGTGTCTTTTCGGGCATTCTCAAAGGCAGGTAATGGTATTTGTCCTGATACGAATATCAATTGCAGTTGTAATAATATGAATAGCAGAAATTTCATGCTTGTGCTGATGATTTGCGGCTATAGTATTTCCCCAGGAAAATGACCACTGGAATAAAAACCAGGCAAGCGATAATAATTTTTCCCGAATTCCTTTTTCTCTTTGAGATGTCAAACACAATTTTATCGTTGACAAGCATTTGAAAGATATCATTTCTGTATCCCATTCCCAGCGGAACCAGCCATTTAGGCCTGATCCATATAGTAGCTTTATCGCCCCCGGATACCTGATCTTTAAATGCAGGATAGTTGTAATTGCCAGTAAGGCGGAAGTATTCGTTTGTGTCCTGGAGGAATATTCTTAACTCATAATCATATTTCATGCTCTTATACTTCTTCTTCTTCACCTCGATAGTAGTGTCAACAATACCTTCAACTTTAATAAGCATCCTGGCAGGCATGGCGTATTCGATGGTTTGTCCCGCTAAAACCCAGCAGATAGCCAATGCTAAAAAGTAGAAAAGGTAAGGTCTGATCTTCTTTATGCTTCTTAAAATTTATGGAGCTAAGATAGTATCCAAAAACGGATTTATTCCACATGATGGTTCGCTCAAAGACATTGTATCAGCAGATTACGTGACAATAACCAAGACAAAAGCGAGAAAATCACCTCCATTATCAGTTGCCACTAATTTACCGGCGCAATACCGGCAGGTGTACCCGACAATGCACGAATCGTCCAATCAGGTGTGCCCGAAATAGTACGGGTAAATCCATACGCATTGGAAGTAGTGTAAATCACCACCAGGTCTCCGCTGGCACTGCCACCCAACGGAGTGCCCGTAAGCGATTGCCCAAACCAGGTCGGCGTAAAAGTGGGTGCCTTTGAAAATCCATATGCATTGGTGGAAGTATAAACTACCACACACTCTTTGCCTCCCGCTCCCGCACTGATACTGCCGACAGGTGAACCAGATAATGTCTGCCCATACCAGGAGGGTGTATTGGCAGAGCTTCTTGAAAATCCATAAGCATTGGTATTAGTATAAACGACCACCATATGGCCACTGCTGGCCGTACCGACTGGAATGCCGGTTATCGATTGCGAAAACCAGGTGGGCGTTCCCGCAGGACTCTTGGCAAAGCCGTAAACATTAGAAGTGGTGTAAATAGCTATAGAGCTGTCTGAAGCTACGGCACCCAGCGGCGTACCGCTTAGTGAAAGTGAAGTCCATGAGGGGGTTCCAGCCGCGGTTCTCGCAAAGCCATAAGCATTCGTGGATGTATACACCACCACCATCATGCCATTAGCCGAAGTCACCGCCCTGGTTCTGATGAGCGAAGGGTCGGTCAATGTAGTGATAAGATTGGCCCAGGAATTACCATTATAAAACCAAAAGCCGCTGGTACCATCCGACTGGTAAACAAGTAAACCGGCAGCCGGGTTACCAATAGCCAGCCGCTGTACCTCAGTCATCCTGGGAATCAACACACCGCGGGAAGTATCAGTAAGATCAAGGATGGCGCTCACTTCTGGTGTATTGGTGCCAATACCAACCTGTGCTTTAGCGGAAGTAAAAAGAAAGAGGCAGCATACCTGCAACAATATATTTCTCATAGCTAAAATTATACTGGTAAAAGTAAGGGATATTCCTGCGTGATGCAGGAAGGCATAATAGGTGGTCTAGAAACAAAAATACATCCTTACTCATACCGGTTTAAACAGGAACTGCATGTTATGCGCTGTTATTGCAATTTCATGGACCAACATCCCCCGTGCGGATTATAAGGGAACGGTATAATTCCGAAAAGAAAAGCTATTTGAGTCTTAATCTTCCAACTACCACTTATTTCCCTTCCATCTTGGGAAAGTGTTCCAGAGTAATAAATAGTGGGATGTTTACGATTCGTAATTTTTCTTGAGCCATCTTTGAATAAGAAAGTGGCTCTCGGCATATGTTTTTGGAATGTAACTGTATTGTTTATGATTTGCCCAGCAATTTTCCCTTCACCTTCCATTCCCCCGCTTTCTGTATCATCCGTTACAGAACCTTCAAACTTCTTTCCATCAAAAGCGTGAATGATCAAAGTAAAAAATGTTTTTTCGAACCCTATGGTTTTTTGGGCTCTTTCTCTGTCATACTTATAAAATCCAATCCATGTCCCTTTCATAGAATCGCCATATTTAAATAGAATCCTCTTACTAGTGCACAACGAGCAGGTTTTCCGATAGTGCGAAATTAGCAATCCGTCCTCTCAGACGGGGTCTGATACTCGTCAACATCATCAGACCCGGAACTGCTGTCTGGCTTTTTGCTAAAATTAAATATTAACAGATAAAGATGTTCAGTACTCTCAATCCGCTTGTTGGTGTTTCTGCCATCACACTCACCAGCACGCAATACCGAAGAATCGGGACAGGCACAGAACGAGGGCCGCCTGCTGATTTGCAATACCAAAGATGGCGGAGTCTCTTATGTAACTGTTTTTTACATTTCACCCCTACGGGGCTTGGCGTTCTTCGTTAATGATCTTTCTATTGACAGGACGCCCCGATGGGGCTGGGGGAAGAAGGTTGACCGTTGTATCGGGTGTCGGGTGTCAGGGTTCAGAGATCGGAAAATCGTTAAAGGATTGAACGGCTCTCCGGCTTACCGGCTGAATCAGGTGTCGGGGTTTACAAATCGTTAATACATTAAAGGGATGGAATGGCTCTCCTTTATTATGTAACTGTCTTTTACATTTCACCCTTACGGGGCTTGGCGTTCTTCGTTTATGATCTTTCTATTGACAGGACGCCCCGATGGGGCTGGGGGGGAAGAAGGTTGACGGGTGAATCGGGTGTCGGGTGTCGGGAGAAAAGTTGACCGATGGCGGTTGACCGTTGACCGGCTTACAGATCGGGAGTTCGGGTGCCAGCTGTCGGGGTTCAGAGATCGGAAAATCGTTAAAGGATTGAACGGCTTACCGGCTGAATCGGATGTCGGGGTTCAGAGATCGGAATGCCGCTAAAGCCCCGGCCTGTTTTGCAATTGAGAAGAGTGAATACTTTCCGGATTATCACGACAACCTTAAACCTTAAACTTTAAACCTTAAACATAATACCAACCCGTTCGCAATAATTGAACAGCTAATAAACGTTTTCTTACATTGAAAATATGGGTTCTTACATTGGATTGATGGCTATGTAACTTTTAAAAACAGCCCCCTTCCCATGGAAAAATTGGATCTGCGGCGGTTAAACCGGACGTTACAATCAGTAAAAAGCCTCTTTTTTTGAAAAAATGATGGTAAGGGGCGTTTTTTCTGTCGCCGACATTGAATAAATGGCAGGTTACACTCGTAAAATGGCGCCTTACATTTCGTTTTGCCCCATTACATTGGATTTATGGTGTGTTACAACGGTTAAATAGTGTCTTACAACAGTTCATTCCGCATCTACCTCCCTTTTTTGCCCATCTGTTTTTCTTTTTTGCACCATTACAATCGTTTACAGGCATATTACATTGCTTTTCACCGCTGTTACGGACGTTTTTTGCACTTCTACACCCCTATTTCGGCGCTTTACAATCGTTTTTTGCGGTGTTACATCCAATTTTTGCGGTGTTACATTCAATTTTTGCGGTGTTACATCCAATTTTCGAAGTGTTACATTCAATTTTCGAAGTGTTACAGTCAATTGTTAAAATGCAGGTTTTTCCGGGAGAGAAAGGAGATGATTTGGAGATATGGTGATTTGAAAATTTGAAGATGTGGGCCCCTCCTAACCCTGCCTACCGGCAGGCAGGCTCCCCTGGGGAGGGAGTTGCCGGATACATAATTAAGATTGATCTCCATTGGATGGTAATGTAGGAAATGTGGAGATGTTGTAAGACTATAAACTACCGACTAAAGACTATAAA
>JAEUVM010000223.1 GCA_016787125.1 Chitinophagaceae bacterium
CCTTGTCGAAGAAGCACTAAAGGGACATGACGGCAAATCGATAATTCCCATCAAGGAAAAGCTGGGAGAAGCGGTAACCTATGGAGAGATCAGGATGGTAATGGCCGGACTTGAAATCGGCGAACCTTAACGGATAAGCACTACCCTGCCTTTGCGCAGCTCCCTGGGTTTGCCAGGTAAGCTGAATTCAGCCATCC
This sequence comes from Chitinophagaceae bacterium, assembly GCA_016787125.1. Classification (GTDB taxonomy): domain Bacteria; phylum Bacteroidota; class Bacteroidia; order Chitinophagales; family Chitinophagaceae; genus JJ008. The sequence goes on from JAEUVM010000223.1 coordinate 198, forward strand.
AGACGAATACATTCCCGTCGGTATCCTGTCCCTTTACTTTTCCATTCCATTTTTCAAACGGGTTGTTGGAATAAAATACCCGTTCACCCCAGCGGTTGTAAACCGATAATGTGTAATTGGTGATAACACCCACTCCACCCACCGGACCAAAGCCATCATTTCGGCCATCCTTGTTGGGTGTAAAGCCGGAAGGAAAGAAAACGCCGATACAGGAAAGATCAGTTTCCACTTTTCCGGGTACGGTTATAGGGCATACATCGGTGCCGCTTACCAGTACAGTATAGTCGCCCGCCGCCAGGTTGGTGGCAATGGTGGTGGTTTGTACCGGTGAAGTACTCCAGGAAAGGGTTAATGGCGCAGATGTGCCCGTGACACTTACAATCAGCGAACCTCCGTTGTTGGTTTGGCAATCGGCTGGTGATAGCATATCAGTCACTCCGGATAGAATGATCACTTTTCTTGTAGTGGTGGAAGGCGCATTACCGGTTCCCGCCACGGTGAGGCTCACAATATATTCACCCGTACCGGAAAAAATATGGGAGGGGTTGGCAGCAGTGGAAGTATTATTGGCACCGGAGGCCGGATCGCCAAAGTTCCAGGCGAAGGAGTTGGGACAAAGAAAGGAAGTATTGGTAAAGTCAACCGCATTGCCGGCTTTGCAGGTATAGGTAAAAGACGCTTCATTGGCCGGCGCTTCACCAATGGAAATATCATCAATGGCAAAGCCGTCGTAGTTATTACAAATAGTACCGGCCCCGAAAGTAAAGCGGAATAGTACACCGCTTCGTCCGGCCAGGCCCGGCATTACCTGTGAAGCCGTCACCCAGCCATTACTTCCGTTTCCGCCACGGCAGCTACCCGATGTGGTTTGTTTATTGCCCGACCAGCCCTGTCTTTCTGAGGTTAGCGGCGACAAGTAGGTAACGGGATTTTGATTATACCAATTCTTATTCAGGCAATCAGTAAAGCCGGAATTACCAATGGTAACCCAACTGGCCCCGTTATCAATGGAATATTGAAAGTTGGCACCGTCAAACTGTTGTTCTGTTTCCCAAAACACTTTCATGGAGATGTATGGGTATTGTAATCCGGTAAAATCAAAGCAGGGGCTTTGCAGCCAGGAAGCTTCCGCATTGGTATAAGCACTGCCGGTCAATCCGCCCACCACCCAGCACTTTGCACCACCACCAGCCGCAGTAATAACCGGTTTGGAAGGAGTGCCCCAGGCCCAATCATTGCCGGTACCACCGGATACCCATCCGCCATCATCAGCTTCAAAACCTTCAGTATAGGGAAAGCCGGTAATGCCACCCGTACATTGGGCCCGGATGCCCACGGTTAACATACATTGAAAGACCAATAAGAAAACTATCCGCATCATCTGAATCGTTCATTCCCGTAAGGGAGAAGTGTTTGTTGTCAATCGGCAAATGTACGCCGATTCGGCTGTTTGTATTATCCCCGTATCATAAATCAATGTTTGCAGATGCAATAAACCCAAATGTCATACAGCATTCAATAGTTCACATTCATTTTGAATTATTCACATTTAAGCGTTATGAATTTGTTACTTTAAACAATATATCTATCTTTCTATTCGAATACTTACTACCTCTTTTATGGACACACTTACTACCCCTGCTTATCGCACTATAAGCAATCATGAAATGGCTGAAGTGCGGCAAAAGATCTCCAACGGACAGAATGCATTATTTGCTCTCCGCAGCTTTCAGCCGGGGGAAGTGATCGCCACTTTTTCTGCCGGTACTATTTCAGCCGAACCAACCTATCTCACCGTTCAGCTGGGTATAGGCAAACATATTACCCTGCAGCCGGAGTTCCTGCAGTATATCAACCACAGTTGTGATCCGAATGTGTTCTTTAACACCACCACGATGGAACTGGTGGCGTTAAAACCACTATTGCCGGAAGAGGAACTGACCTTCTTCTACCCGTCAACCGAATGGGAGATGACACAATCCTTCCAATGCTACTGTGGTGCCGCCTGCTGCCTCGGTGATATTAAAGGGGCCGCCTATCTTTCAAAAGAAGCCGTATCCCAATACCGCTTCACCGATTTTATCCAACAACAACTGGCCGAACAGGCATCAAGAAAAGTAGCCTGATGAAAATTGCTGAGGCCATCCGCTTATTTGAACCGTATACCGTTTGGGTGCTGGCGCCACACCTGGAGTCGGATGATCCCAACCTTTCTTACTACTACGATTTCAGCCAGAGTATTGCAGAATATACTCGTGTATTTGAAGAACTGAAAGCCGATTGGAAATGGCAACCCGTTACCATCAGTAATTATAAAGACATCGTTCGGTCAATTGCAGAAGGCAAGACCGGTAAAACACCACTGGTGCTGAACCTCTGTGACGGCGACGAAGTAAATGGCACACCCGGTGTTTCTGTTATTCATGAACTGGAGAAGTACGGATTGATCTATACCGGCTCCGATGATCATTTTTATACCATCACCACTTCCAAGATACCCATGAAGAAAGCCTTTGACAAGGCGGGGGTGGCTACTGCCAATTGGCGGGTGATAACGGAAAAGAAGGGCTCGGTAAAAGGTATTTGCAAACGGGTGGGCACGCCGATCATCATCAAGCCGGCTGTATCAGGCGGCAGTATGGGCGTGTCGGTAAAAAATGTGGTG
>JAEUVM010000701.1 GCA_016787125.1 Chitinophagaceae bacterium
TACCTGGATGAGGAGAAACTGGCCTGGGCCAAAGCCAGCGGCGACCATGAAAGCGATGGCACCGTTGACCTGCACCGGGATTGTTACGGCGCTATTCTGCAAAACGGCGATAATGTAGTGCTCACCAAATCACTTGATGTAAAAGGCTCCACCGTCAATGCGAAAGTAGGTACTGTGGTGCGCAACATCCGGCTGGTATCCGGGAATACTGAACAGATCGAAGGACGCATCGAAGGGCAACAGATCGTTATCCTCACTAAGTATTTAAGAAAGCAGGGTTAGGATCAGGGATAGTTGTATAAAGTATAATAGGTAAATAAGCTATGTCCGGCACTGTGCTGTTTATTTCAGGAAACGATACGTCCACTTCAGCAGGAAGATATTCCGTGATTGCGAAGCAAAGGCATTATCAAACAGGCTGCTGAGTACCGGTGTATCCAGTTCATCAAATGCATCTGCTGTATTACCCTGGCTCCATACCAGGAATAACTCCGAACCCGGACGGTATTCCCATCTTGCCACGAGGTTTGACCGGAATTGCACAAAATTAAAATCAGGTTTGCTGAAACTGTAATCGGCACTGCCATTCATGTCTTCATCCACTGAATAGGTTCCGTTGCTGTAACTGATCTCTGCGGGAGTAAAAATGTGTAACCGGTCGTCCAGTGTTTTACCCATATGGTCTTTTACGTAGGCATAATTGCTGTATAGCGGACGGGTGATGAAGGGTTGCCCGTAATACTGTAAGGTGAGTTCGGGTGTGATACTGTAATTGATCCTGCCGGTAAAGCGGAGTGTTTTTTGATCAACCGCACTTACGATGCTGCGGGTGGATCCGTTGTAAGTAATGTTTTGAACAAACTGGTCGCCACGCCGCCAGTTGGTGGAGTAGTTTGCCGAAATACTTATGGTAAGCGCATTGATCGGAACATATACCACCGATACATTGATGCCGCGGCCTCTTACCGTATTATCAAAACCATCAAACCCATTCACACCGATGCTGCCATACACTTTTTTGCGGGAGTCGGTCCGGAGGTTCAATCCACCACCGATACCGGAAGGCTTGCGCAATGCGGCCGCACCCCTCAGCGCATTATTGGAAATTTCGTGCGGGTTGACAGTAAAATTTCCGTTGAAGCCCCAGTTGTTTTTAAAGTTGGCATTCCAGTTTACATTGAACAAGCTGAAAATGTACCGGCCGCTGTAATCCCACCGTAACCAGTGATTATAATTTATACCTGCATTACGGAAAAAAGAAAAGGAGCGGGGATAGCGTAATCCAACCCAGCCAAAATAATTGATCTCGTTGGTGGTAAGCAGGAAGCCCACATCGTTCAGTTCGAGTTCGGGCGAACGGACCGTTACACCCGTTTCAAACCGCAATACCTGGCCCAGTTTACCACCCTTGCCGGCACTCTTACCAAATTTGAGTGTGGCGCCAGTACCTGTAAGGGATGTTTTGCCGGAATCGAGGGCCAGTTCTTTGGCACCCGGCCGTTGAAACAAATGTTCAAAGGCAGTTTGTGTGCCCAGCACGGCTTCCTTGCTGCCGGTAACATGACTGAAAATAAAATTGGCAGATACATACCAGCTACGGTTTTTCCAGAAATGTAAAAAATCAACTCCGCCACTATAGGCGCCCTTGTGCAACAGATCGTCCAGACCTTTTTCACGGTTTACCGCAGTGAAGATGCCGCCGATAATGGTATTTCCCTGGTTAATATCCTGCTGGATCCGGGCAACAAAATAGTTGGTTTGCGGCTCCACCATTTCCTTTCTTTTCTGTCCGTTGTTTTCAATGACAGCCATCTCTCTTTTAGTGACACTTTCGAGAATGCCAATGCCCAAACCTTTCTTTGTCTTGCCGCTGAATTTGGCCGCACCTAATATGGTGGTGTTCTGCGGCACTTTTACATTATCACCACTTATGGTGTTTGGAAAGCTGTGTGGCGAACTGCCAATTCTTCTTGAATAAAACAACAGGTCTGAGTTATACTCGCCAAAGGCAATGGCATTGGTGATCTGGTAATCAAAAATGTTGCGGCTTTCCACAAAGAAGGGACGGCGTTCTTCAAAGAAATTTTGAAAGCCATCAATACGAACCTGGGAAGGGTCTGCTTCCACCTGGCCGAAATCCGGATTGATGGTGAAGTCTAGAATAAGGTCGTTGGTAACGGCCACTTTGCCATCCACACCTCCGGTAACCTTTCCATCCAGTCCGTCAGCAAACGGGTTGCCATCCACTTTTTGGTATTTATCGGCTTGCAGACGCACATAAGGCGCTATCTCCACCTGGCGATGCATGGGAATATTGTTCAACCCCCGTAGCTCACCAAAGCCACTTACCCAAACGCCTGATGCCTGTGGAATGTATTGCCAGGTAGAACGTTCTTCTTTTCTGAAAAGGCGGCGCATCACCTGTATGCCCCATACTTTTTCTTTTTCATTGCCATAACGTAGCTGACTGAAAGGGATCTTTGCTTCAGCCGTCCATCCTTTATCATGTACATGCGTTTCAGCAAACCAGATGGGGTTATACGTTACATCCCAGTTATTACCATTATTGCTGATCAGTTCATCATTCCTTACACCGGAAACGGAGAGGGTGAAGGAAAACCCGGAGCGCTGGTCGTGATAGCTGTCAATATTGATCTCCACCCAATCGCCGGGAAATTCATCACGGCGCCCCATTCGTTTGATGATAGAGTCGGGTGAATTGTCATGACACCAGTAGGCGATGTACAGGTAATTATTATCGTACAAGATCTTGAACTGTGTTTCCTGCGAAGGGGCGTTGCCTTCGGCAGGCTGCCATTGGGTGAAGTTGCCGCCAAATTCAACGGTGTTCCATATTTCTTCAGAGGGGATGCCATCCAGTGTAATGGCGGAAGTATTCAACGGGGCGGTGGTGTATATTTTTTTTGGAATGAGGGTATCTTTCTTCGGGTCGTTTTGGGCAGCAGTATTAAGATAACAAAGCCACACAATGGCTATTGTGAGCAGTGGTTTTTGCTTCATCATACAATAATAACGGTGAAAAAGGGAGACTATTTGTTAATAAATTTCCAACGGTAGAAAATAAAAGACAGGAGGTGGAAAATTAAGCGAAATGGGATTGCTTAATGGCTCCTGGTAAAACCCGCTGTGCTGTCTTCTTTCCGGTGCTTCATGGCAAACCATCCTGTAATGAGAAGGGATATCACCAGGTAACCGGCAAGCGCAAAGCGGATGTCGGTCCATTGGCGGGCCCCGAACCAGTCATTTTGCGAATAAATAAAATACAGGCCGAGGCCACATCGCAGTATCTCCCATATGATTGCAAAACGGTTGCGGTCCATCAGTTCGGTCAGCGCATATACGGAAAGAAAAACAAAGGCGCCATACCAGTAAATATAGCTGCTGTCAAGGCTATTGATGTAAGCGATATTGCCAAAGAGATAAGCAATAAAAAGAAGGAGTGATGTAAGCTGAAACCAGCACCATCCGTTGAACAGCGGTGTGGTGGCAGTATCGTATTTGTCAAAATGGTAGACATCCTCAATCTTATAAACGGGATATTTTGCCGCCACATCAGCAGGGCGGTAGCCGGTGGGTCTGAACCAAAGGGTAAACTTATCTTTCCAGTTTTGGGTACGCCAGGCATCTTTGATCATCAGCCACAGGTGCTGGAAGTTGATCTTGATGGGGTTCCAGGTGCGTGCCGGGCGGGTGATGCCATATACCGGGGGGACTTCTTTTTTTTCTTCTGCAAAAGTGCCGAAGAGTTTGTCCCATATGATGAATATCTGCGAAAGGTTTCGGTCCATATACTCCGGGTTCACGGCATGATGCACCCGGTGATGACTGGGCGTTACGATAATTTTTTCCAAAAATCCCATCCGGTTGATATGACGGGTATGGTACCAAAACTGGGCAAACAACTGGATCGGTCCCACAATGGCAATTACTTCTTCGGGAATGCCAAGGATGGCCGCCGGCAATAACAGTACGGTAAAGAGATTGAAAAAAGATGAAATGCTTTGCCGCAGTGCACAAGCCAGGTTGAATTCTTCGCTGCTGTGGTGGATCACATGCAGGTTCCAGAACAGGTTTATTTTGTGGCTCCAGCGGTGTACCCAGTAGCCGTTGAAGTCAATCACGATAAAGGTGATGATATACACGAGAAGGGTGTTCTCGATCTTCGTAACCGCCAGGTATTCCAGCATGAAGGGATAGATGCCTATGGCAATGGCAAGGCCGAGCACATCTTTGGTAACATTGGTAATACCGCTGCTGAGGGAAGAGATCATGTCCATATTGCGGACGGTATCAAAGCCTTTGCGCCAGCCATACCATTTCTCCAACAAAACAAGCACGAGGAAGGCAGGCATCGCAAAGAGAAGTATCTTGCCGTAGGTTTCCATTGGAAGCAAATTACGAATTTCGGGTAATAACTCATGGAGGTTTTGGGCCTGACCAAACAAATGATATGAAGACATTCCATTGTATTGATGCTCACACCTGTGGTAATCCTGTAAGACTGGTAAAGGAAGGCGGCCCGGCATTGGAGGGAAGGAATATGAGCGAGAAGCGGCAGCATTTTTTGCGGGAGTACGATTGGATCCGCACCGGGCTGATGTTTGAACCCCGCGGCCACGATATGATGAGCGGCAGCATCCTTTATCCGCCGCACGACCCGGCCAATGATGTGGCGGTATTATTTATAGAAACCAGCGGCTGCCTGCCCATGTGCGGGCATGGAACTATCGGTACCATCACTATAGCAATTGAAGAAGGATTGATAAAGCCGAGGCAGCAAGGTGTGGTCAGGATGGAAACACCGGCAGGATTGGTGCATGTGGAATATACCACCGCTGCTGCAACCAGTGCAGCCAACCGGGCCAAAGTAAAAAGTGTAAAGCTGACCAATGTACCTTCTTTTCTTCATTCGGCGGAACTGACAGCGGATTGTCCCGAGCTGGGCGAACTGGTAATTGATGTATCCTACGGCGGCAACTTCTATGCGATCGTGGATGTGCAAAAGCATTTCAAAGGACTGGAACATTATACAGCAGATAAACTCATAGCCTGGGCCAGGGAACTGCGGAAGAACATCAATGCGAGGTATGAATTTATTCACCCGGATGATGATACGATCAGGGGTTGTAGTCATATTTTATGGACCGGCGCTGTGCTGGATAAAAGTTCCACTGCCCGCAATGCTGTTTTTTACGGTGAAAAAGCGATAGACAGGAGCCCCTGTGGTACCGGCACCTCCGCCCGCATGGCACAATGGTATGCCAGGGGGTTATTGAAAAAAGGAGATGAGTTTATACATGAAAGTATTATCGGCAGTAAATTCACCGGGAGGATAGAGGAAGAACTGGAAGTGAACGGAGTGCCCGCTATCCGGCCCAGTGTGGAAGGATGGGCAAAGATTTATGGATACAATACCATCACGATCGATAAAGAAGATGATCCGTATGCCTATGGATTCCAGGTGATATAATGTTCAATGAAGAATGCAGGTTTGAAAAAAGTATTTATATATATCGCAGCCGTATTAGTTATTGCCGGGGGAAGTTGTAAAACCGTTCAGCAAACTGCTGCAATAAATAAGGACAAACTACCGGAGCAATTTATGGTTGTGCTTGGCGTGGCACAGGATGCCGGTTACCCGCAGATAGGTTGCGAAAAGGAATGCTGCACTTTTTACTGGCAGGGAAAGGAAAAGAAAAAACAGGTGACCAGTCTTGCCCTGTTTGATTCACAAACCCGCCAGTATTTTCTGTTTGAAGCAACACCGGATATCACTCAGCAGTTGCAGATGGCGCAGTCTTACCTGGGAAGAGATAAATGGTATGCCCCCGATGGAATTTTTCTCACCCATGCACATATCGGCCATTACAGCGGGCTGATGCAACTGGGCCGTGAAGCCATCGGTGCAAGAAGCATTCCTGTATGGGCCATGCCAGGAATGAAATCTTTCCTGGAAACAAACGGGCCATGGAATCAGCTGGTATCATTGAAGAACATACAATTGATGCCGCTGAAAGAAGACAGTGCGGTACAACTGAACGCCACACTGAAAGTAACACCGGTAAAAGTGCCGCACCGCGATGAATATTCGGAAACAGTGGGATTCATCATCCAGGGTCCGCAAAAGAAAGTACTGTTTATCCCCGATATAGATAAATGGGAGAAGTGGGGACGAAGTATTACTGAGGAAATAAAGAAAGTGGACCTTGCATTGCTTGACGGCACTTTTTATGATGGCACAGAGCTTCCCGGAAGGGAT
>JAEUVM010000248.1 GCA_016787125.1 Chitinophagaceae bacterium
ACAAGCTTGTAGAGAAATCTCTACAAGGCTGTAGAGAAATCTCTACAACGTTGTAGAGAAATCTCTACAAGGCACAAAATAAGTTTTGTGTTTTTTTTTGTAAAAGGTTGATAAAGAAGGGGGGTCAAAAAACATAGTACGCATATTTATAATACTGCGTTTTTCTGCGGTTTTTTTTCGGCTTTTTTGGCATGGTTGCTGTAGTGCGGCCCGCTTTTTCAAATTCGGCCACGATACACCTCCACAGCACCACAACTATAATCATCATCAAAGAGGCTGTAAATAGGGTATGAATCACCACTACCTGGCCAATGCAGACAGCAATGATTATTTCGGTTTTAAACCGGGCAATGATCAACTGACCAATAAAGCCAACCGCCTGTTGAAAGGAAAAGTTGAACAGAACAATAACGCATTCATCGTTGTAAGCTTTCGTGATAATCAGAAATACCAGAATCGTTGCCAACCATTTTGTGTAGGCCGTTATTTCTTTGCATCTTTCGCATAAATTAAAATGATTAAGGGTTATTTAATTATCGTTGCTGCTGCCAGTATTTATATTACTGCTTGCAGCAACACACTAAAAAGTGTTTCAGGAACTTATGTTTTGGATAAAGTACCCAAGACAACACTGCTACTCAACCCGAATCGTTCATTTATATTTATTAAAGCCAATGAGAATCCATATTTCTATGTGTCAGACCACATAGAAGAGCGTTTTTTTATTACCAAAGGGAACTGGTATCTAGCCGGGAATCGGGTTAAATTAACCAGCACCAATGACTCACTTGTTTATGACCTTGTAACTATATTATTTGATACAACCCAAGACTTACAGTATTCCAAATTTAGATTTTTCGATATCTATGGAGACTGTATTGGTTCTGGCCCTATCCAGTATCCCGATAGTTCGCAATTAGTAAATAGCGGTGGCGGCAGAAAGTTCGATTTTTATTCTTTTGGTGAGGATATGTCTAAGGTTAGTAACCTGGAATTCATTTTTTATGGTTACGGCCCGTGGAAATATGTGCCTAAAGACAGTTTGCATCATGATATGATCATCCGTTTTGTTCCGGCATTCAGACCAAATGTTTTCGATAGAACCCCTTTTAAGATTCGCGATAATATCCTGATCAAAACCGGCAAAAACCATAAATACAAGTTTTATAAGACAACAACGGCAGGTAACATCGACCTGCCACACGGCTTGCAGACAGAATAACGATCTGTCCCGACGTTTTTCGGGATACTGTTGTCATCTTACATTGGCATTTAGCGAATCCTGCCTGCCTGACGGAAGATCGGTTTGGCTTTTACGTGTTAACTTCATTTTTATCAAAGGCTTCAGTTGCCAGGGCTAACACTTTAATAACACCAGCTTGTCTGCCTTGAACCTTAACGTAAATCGAATGACGATCCTCAAGAATACCTTCGGCATTATAATAACACTTTTCCTTCTTATATCTTGTAAGCAGTCAAACGACCAGTCAAATGACCAGTTATTTGAAAAGGCTTATTCGCTGGGAGAAGAAAATCAGTATGAGAAAGCCGTGGAAATCTACAGCAAACTGATTCAACAAAATGGGAAACTTCAGGTTGTGTATTACAACCGTGGGTTTTGCTACCTGAACATGAAAAAATATTCCATGGCATTAGCTGACTTTAATAAAGTGATGGAATTGCAAACTCACAACGGTATGATCATTACCTATAATAAAGACATGCCTTATGCTGATGAAGAAGTAAAGTCCCAGGTACCGTATTACGACGCTTTATACAAGCGAGCCCAGGTTAAATATTACATGGACAGCATAAAAAGCTCGTTTATTGACTTCCAGGTGCTGGTTGACAACAACTATGAAGAAAAGAGCAATTGTCTTACCTGGCAAGGGACTATTTGGGTAAGAAGCGGCAAGAATGACAAAGCTTGCGAGTATTTCCAGAGGGCCAAATCATTTGCAACCAATAATGAAGACAGACAGGACGCAGATGAGTATATAAAGAAATACTGTTCACAGGAGAAGAGCCCCCACTAATAGTGGTAGCTTAACAGGCTACGCCAAATATGAAAACTATTCTGTTACTTTATAGCGTTATCATCACCTGCCATACACACTCCTTTTAATTTATTGTTTACTCGCTTATCCTAAGGATTGGTCTAAAGGATATTGCTGCCAACAATTGATGACCTATGAGAAGAGTGTTATTATTTTGTCTTGCTGTGCCTGTTTATCCCGCCGGGTTATTGGCACAGGCGCCTTACCCCGCCAATACATCCGTTAATTATGTGCGGGTATGGGATGCCACCGCCCCCGAACAGGATGCCAATGTGCTGATGAACCGTCCATTGCGGGATGTTAAGACCACCACCCAATACTTCGACGGACTGGGGCGGCCGCTGCAAACAGTGGTAAAGCAGGGCAGCCTGGAAACCGGCGGCACCCCCGTGGATATGGTAAGTCCCGTCCTCCATGATCCTTTCGGCAGGGAAGTACAAAAGTACCTGCCCTTTGCAGCCAACAATACCGGGGGCAACAGCAACATCAGCAATGGCGGCTTTAAACTGAACCCCTTTCAGCAACAGCAAACCTTTATGTCGGCCCAGTACGGAGCACAGGGAGAAACGGTTTTCTACGGACAAACCAACTACGAGGCCAGTCCGCTGAACCGGGTGGAGAAAACAATGGCACCAGGCAATAGCTGGACGGGCAGCAGCCGGGGTGTGGAAATGAAATATTGGAACAATACGAATGCGGATAATGTGAAAATATGGGAATGTGGAAATGTGGCGGGTGGTTTTGGTACGTATACACTCAGCACTTACAACGGAGGTATATATGGAGCCGGACAACTGTATAAGAATGTAACGGTGGATGAACATGGCAAGCAGGTGATAGAGTACAAGGACAAGAGCGGGCAGGTGATACTGAAAAAAGTACAACTGACGGCCACGGCAGATAATGGCACCGGCAGCGACCATACCGGATGGCTATGCACCTATTATATATATGATGATCTAGGGAGGCTGCGCTCTGTGATACAACCGGAAGGGGTGAAGAAGATGACCGTTGACGGATGGTCGTTGACCGCCACCTTACTTGCGGAGCAGTGTTTCCGGTATGAGTATGATGCAAGAGGCCGGATGACGATGAAGAAAGTGCCGGGTGCAGGAGAAGTATATATGGTGTATGACCAACGTGACCGGCTGGTGATGACGCAGGATGCCAACCAGCGGGTGCAGGGCAAGTGGATGGTAATGAAGTACGATGAAATGAACCGTCCGGTGGAAACAGGACTGTGGACAAACAGCACGGCTTTTACCACTCACCTGGGTAATGCCTGGTATTCATCTTACTATCCCGTCACCACGTCGGGCTACGAGGAACTGACAAAAACCTTTTATGATGATTATAGCTGGCTGGGCAGTTATGGCAGCCCGTTGTCCAATGTTTACAACAGCGGCTATGACAGTTATTTCCAACCGGCAAGCAATACCAACTGGCCTTATGCACAATCAAATACCCAAACGGCTAACCTGAAGGGAATGGCAACCGGCAGCCGTGTGAAGGTGCTGGGTACAACTACCTATTTATATACCATAAGTTTTTATGATGAAAAAGGAAGGGTGATACAGGTGCAAAGCACCAATATCAGCGGTGGTACCGATATAATGACCACGCAGTACACCTGGGCGGGCCAGCCATTAGTATTGATACAGAAACAGCAAAAAGCGGGAGCAAGCGCTCAAACGACTGTAACTGTAACACAACTGACCTACGATGACCTTGGAAGGCTGGCGAAAACCGAAAAGAAAGTAAGCAATACCAATGTAAATGGCAGCGCTATGCCGGGATATAAAACCCTTGCGGAAAATGAATATGATAAACTGGGACAACTGAAGAAAAAGAAACTGGCGCCGGGCTATAACAGCGGAGCAGGACTGGAGACATTGAACTATGAATATAATATAAGAGGCTGGATGCTGGGCATGAACCGGGATTATGTACGTGACGCCACTCCCTCCGTAGGCGGAGCAGGAGGGGGGTACTTTGGATTTGATTTAGGTTATGATAAAGCCAATAACAACCTGATCGGCGGACAAACTTATGCCAACCCACAATACAATGGTAACATCGAAGGCATGGTGTGGAAGAGTAAAGGAGATGGCGAAGAGAGGAAGTATGATTTTTACTATGATGCGGCCAATCGTCTGCTTCGTGGCGACTTTACCCAGTACAGCGGCGGCACCTTTAACCAGGCTACCGGTGTAAACTACAATATGAAGATGGGCGACGGGCTGGATGTCAACAGCGCATACGACTACAACGGCAACATCAAACGCATGCAGCAGTGGGGATTGAAGATAACGGGCAGTGTGCAGATAGATGACCTGGCGTATAGTTATGAGTTGCTAAGTAATAAGTTGAAAAGAGTAACCGAAAGCGCCATTGGAGGCACTCCCCCCACAGGGGGAGCCGGAGGGGGCCTGGGTGACTTTAAAGACGGCGCCAATACCGGCACGGATGATTACAGCTATGAT
>JAEUVM010000707.1 GCA_016787125.1 Chitinophagaceae bacterium
AGGAAGTAATGTTACCATGAATCCCGGCTTTGAAGTAAAGAGCGGTTCTTTCTTCAAAGCTTATATTGCCCCCTGCAGCAATGGAGGAATACCCACCACGGCCCGTGCAGCGCAGGAAGAAGTGCTGATTCCTCATCTTACTGAAATAAGACCGGCTGACCGGCGTCCGGTGCAGAACAGCAACTATTACACTGTGGCAGACGGAAAGATCATTTTCAATATAGCCACAAAAGGAAAAATGGAGATAATGGGTAAAATGACTGATGGTTCATGGAAAACTTTTTATCCGGAAGAGGTTATTTATCCTGGTTTTTATTCCCTGCCGGCGCCTAATGCATTTACGGGTGAAGTGAAGATGAAGTTTAATAAGGCGGATATGCAGAAGTTGTGAGTTGAAGGGTTGATCTGGTTATTTCAAAATGAGTAGTAGCAACCTTGTTTTTTTACTCTTAAAAAGTAAATATGAAACTCTTTTTGAAAATTGCGGGAATCCAATTGTTTTTACTGCTGAGCTTACAACTTACAGCGCAGCGAAACGTGGATGAAATTCTTCGTGACCCCAGCAATAATTATTTTACTATAAAACAAAAGGCGGATAGTTTTTTTGCGAGGGTGGGAACGGAGGGAACCGGCTATAAACAGTTTAAGCGCTGGGAATTCCTGGTGAGAAATAACGTAGATCAGACCGGCGCCCTGCCGGATTTTGAAGCCCTGAACAAAGTTGCCTACAATGACTTTCTTTCACGCTACGGCCGTAATGAATTTACAGAAGCGGGTGTGGCCAACTGGATAGCCCTTGGACAGCCCAATCCAACTATACAGGTAGGTGATGCACAAAATGGTGTGGGTCGCACCAGCAGCGTTGATTTCATTGGCAGCGATCTATGGGTAAGCACACCCGGTGGCGGCATGTGGTTTGGCAATTTTTTAGGTGGCAGCGCTTATAGCTGGACTGCCAAAACAGATGGCATACCTAACCTGGCAGTACAGGATATTGAAATTGCACCCACCAATACCAACATCATGTATGCACTTACAGGTGCTGTAGGTGGAGCTTCGGGCTACCGCAGTACCGGTGTGTTAAAAAGTACTGATGCGGGAAATAACTGGTCGACAACAGGCCTGAACTTTCCTGCAACCGGTAATGTAAAGGGCTACAAACTTTTGGTACACCCCAGCAACTCCAGTATTGTATGGGCCTGTACAGACAATGGACTTTTCCGCACGGCAGATGGAGGCACCACCTGGGACCTGGTTACTTACTATAATACCGTGGGCGGTACACAATTCAATCTTAGCACAAATGCTTATGATATTGTATACCAGCCGGGCAGTACCACCATTATGTATGCCACCAGCAACGGACCTTATTTTTACAAAAGCAC
>JAEUVM010000730.1 GCA_016787125.1 Chitinophagaceae bacterium
AAATGTATTCAGGTCAGGGTTCATCACCATCACCGGCAAGGTGATACCTGCCTTGCGGAGTTCCACGCCTTCATCTGCATAGGCCACGCCCAGGTAATCCACTTTGTGATATTGTAAAATACCCGCTATTTCAGCGCCGCCACTGCCATAGGCAAATGCTTTTACCATCGCCATCACTTTGGTGCTCGGTTTCAGCAATTGCTGGTATTCCTTCAGGTTGTGTACAATGGCATTCAGGTTTATCTCCAGGATGGTCTGGTGTACTTTCTGTTCCAGCGCCTGTGCTATTTCTTCAAAGGCAAATACTCTTGCTCCTTTTATCAGTATCGTTTCCTCCCTGAACTGTGAGGGCCTGAGTTGTTTTAAAAAAGCGGCAGTATCAGTATGAAATTCTGTCTGTAGACCGGGATACTGAAAATAACCTGCTGCCGCACCGATCCTCCCGCCAATGGCTATCAGCCTGCTCACCTGGTGGTGCTGCAAGCTATCAGATACCAGCCGGTACAGGTCTTCATCCGGTAATGAGCTTTGCAAAAAATCTGATAGGATCACCGTACGACGGTTGTGCCCGCTTTGCTGACTGAGAAAGTTCAGCGCTATTTCCAGCGAACTCAGGTCGGCACTGTAACTGTCGTTGATAATCGTACAATGATTCAATCCCTTTTTCATCTCCAGCCGCATGTTAACCGGTTGCAGCCGTGGCATTCTCGCAGCTATTACTTCAGGTGCTATACCCAATTGCTGCATCACTGCATAGCAGGTGATCGCATTCTCCACCGATGCATCATCGGTGAATGGTATTTCCACTGTTTGCTGACCGATCTGTATCGTGGTATGAGTTTCTTTTTTCTCCACCAGCTTTACCACAAATGCGGCTTCCTTTTCATCAGTTCCCCAGGCAGCCAACCGAAGTTCATCATTCAACATCTCCAGTATTTCCTTTACACCTTCCCGATGAACCATATCTGTTTCCTTACCAATGAGTACCTTGCTATTGCGAAACAGGGTCAGTTTTTCCCTGAACTTGTGATCATCATCCACAAATCCTTCGCTATGTGCAGCGCCGATATTGGTAAGCACCCCGATGGTGGGTTGTATCATCCGTTCCAGTCTTCGCATTTCGCCCTGTTCTGAAATACCGGCTTCAAAGATGGCGAGGGTATGATGCTCATTCATCTGCCAGATGCTCAGCGGTACTCCTATTTGCGAGTTGTAACTCTTCGGACTTCTTACGATATTAAAATCTTCATGGAGCAACTGGAACAGCCATTCTTTCACTATCGTTTTACCATTGCTGCCGGTAATACCAATTACGGGTATATCAAATTGTTCACGGTGATGGGCTGCCAGCATTTGCAAAGCCACCTGCGTGTCATCCACCAGCAGGAAGTTTGCTTCCGGGTATTGCTCCGCCGGTTGTTTATCCGACACTATAAAGCTGCGTACTCCTTTTTTATATAATTCAGGTATAAACTGGTGCCCGTCACGTCGAAAGCCTTT
>JAEUVM010000263.1 GCA_016787125.1 Chitinophagaceae bacterium
GGAGTGCCCATTTTGCTACGGGGAGTGCCCATTTTGCGATACCGAGTGCCTTCGTTGCTACCGGGAGTGCACACTTTGCGACCAGGAGTGCCTTCGTTGCTACCGGGAGTGCATACTTTGCGACCAGGAGTGCCTTCGTTGCTACCCGGAGTGCATACTTTGCGACCAGGAGTGCCTTCGTTGCGATCGGGAGTGCATACTTTGCTACCGGGAGTGCCTTCGTTGCTACCGGGAGTGCATACTTTGCGATAGCGAGTGCCCATTTTGCAGTCACGAGTGCCCATTTTGAAACAGGGAGTGCCCATTTTGCAGTCACGAGTGCCCGCTTTGTGGCCTTGAGTGAAAATTCCACCGGCATTGGCCATACACTATCCACCCTGATCCTTCACTATTCACCATTCCCCATTCATTATCTTTGTCTGAACCAAATCCAACAGCTATGCCTTCTTTCGACATTGTAAGTAAAGTGGAGCCACAAGCCCTTGACAACGCCGTGAATGTGACCACCAAGGAGATCACCAACCGGTTTGATTTCAAGGGTTCGCATGTGGTTATTGATCTTGACAAGAAGAATTTTGTGATAAAACTGGAGACTGACGACGATATGAAAATGCGCCAGTTGCTCGACGTGCTGATCAGCCGGGCGCACAAACAGGGCATTGCACCTGAGGCCTTTGATGCTTCCAAAGAGGGGGCTGTGAGCGGCAAAGTGTGGAAGAAGGAGGTGAAAGTGAGAAATGGCCTGGCGCAGGAAGATGCGAAGAAGGTGGTGAAGCTGATAAAAGACTCGGGCATGAAGGTACAGGCGAGTATCAACGACGACCTGGTACGGGTAACGGGCAAGAAAATAGACGACCTGCAGGCCGTGATCCAGCTTTGCCGTACCGGCAACCTCGGCATACCGTTACAATATGTGAATATGCGTGACTGATGCCTGTATAACCACCCTTTTTCCACCGAAAAATGTGCGAAACCTGGTGCAAAACAGGTGCATATCAATACCACCAAAAAGTTGGAAAAGGTACTTGCAGGAAAGTATATTTGATATACAACTGCACGGAATTTTAGCAATAAAATGAAGTGCGGGAATCTGGAAGCCCCTCAAAAGGCAGAAAGATTCCGGGGGAAAAGAAACCTGTAAAAGGGCAGACATTCTCCGGAAAGCATCGGGTAAGCAGGAAGAAGGCGCAAGCCGGAAAGAAGCTCACTTGGTGCTTTCGCATTTTGGGGAATGGGCAATAGTCAATGGGCAATAGTCAATGGGCAAT
>JAEUVM010000034.1 GCA_016787125.1 Chitinophagaceae bacterium
TCAACAGCAGAAAATATTAATGCTTTCCCATTGGCCGGTACTACGATGGAATAGGACCCATCATCTTTTGTGGTGGTACCCACTGTGGTTCCTTTCACCACTACTGAAGCATTCGGAACAGGTACACCTTTGTCGTCGGTCACCTTACCGGTAATGGTTCGTTGTGCTAATGCCTGGGCGGCAAAAAACACAACTCCAAAGAGCAGTAATAACAGTTTTCTCATGTGCATTTAGTTTTAGTATATAATTGAAATCCAAGCCCTCTAAAGGGGGCTTGAAATTAGTTAACCTCGCACGAAAAATTAAAAAAAACCTAAAGTTTTTGAAAACACAGCCTTTTGATAAAAAATCAGCCTTTCCCGTTCTGTAATTTAACGTATTTTATGACAAACCGGTTGTCGGCTTTGCTGCACTAAGGGCCATTTCAGACAATAAGATTACAAAAAAAGGCTATTTCTTCATTTTCACAAAAGTGATCAGGATAGCAGGCAGCAATACAAGGTTGGTTAAAGTAGCCGTAACCAGCGTAAGCGAGGTAAGCCAGCCCAGCGCTTTCGTGCCATCAAAACCACTGAAACAGAAGATGATAAACCCTGCTATCAGCACCAGGGAAGTGAATATGATACTGATACCGGTACTGTGTATGGTTTCGATCACGGTTTGCTTCATATCATAATTATTATGAGGCAACTCCTGCTTATAATTCACGAGAAAACGGATGGTAACATCTATGGCAATACCCAATGCCACGCTGAAAACCAGCACAGTAGACGGCTTCAGCGGTATGCCCAGCCAGCCCATCAGCCCGGCGGTGATCAGCAACGGAATGATGTTGGGTATCAGCGAACAGATCAGTATCCGGGCAGATTTGAACAGGTAAAGCATACACAACGCTATCAGCACAAAGGCCCAGAGAATACTGTCTTTTAGCCCGTTGATGATGTATTTATTACCCTCCAGGAAAGTTACACTGGTGCCGGTAAGCTGCACGGTGTATTTGTCTTTGTCAAACAACTGGTCCACCCTCGCCTGTATACTGTCCAGCATCCGGGGCAGTCGGTTGCTGCCCACATCGGCCATACTCACACTGATACGGGCCACCTGCCGGTTGCTGTCCATAAAGGTGGTCACCAGTTTGGCAAAAGAGTTTTTATTATTCCCTTCGCCCTTGTTGTTGAGATATTGGGCCAGGGCGGGCAGATCAAATTCCGAAGGCATGGTATAATCCTGCCGATTGCCTTCAAAAAATGCCTGTTTGGCAAACTTCAATCCTTCAGTAATGCTGAGCGGTCGAGCTATATCAGGAATTGCATTCAGGTACTGCGAAAGAGAGTCTATTTTCTCAAGGGTTTTCAGGTTCACCACCCCACGCTTCTTCCGGGTGTCCACCAGTATTTCCAGTGGCATCACGCCTTCAAAGTTCTTTTCAAAAAAGCGGAGGTCGGTATAGAGTTTATCCTGCTTGGGCAGGTCGTCCACGATATAACCCAATGTTTTCAGCCGGAAAATACCAATGACCGACACGGCCACAATTGCTATCGAAATGCCATAGATCAGCTTCCGGTGGTTGAGCGACCAGCGCTCCAGCCTGTCGAGCCAGCGGTTCATGGCCGGACTGTCGAGGTACTTGGTATGCCGTGATTTTGGCGCCGGTAAAAAGCTAAGCACTGCCGGTATCAATACTAATGAAATGAAAAACAGCAGCATGATATTGATACCTGCCACAATACCAAACTCTTTCAGTATCTGGCTTTGTGTAAGGGCAAATACAGCAAAGCCAATGGCAGCAGCGAGGTTACAAAAAAGCGTTACCACACCCATCCGCTCCACCATCATTACGAGCGACTTCTTCTTATCACCCGTTTCACCATAAGCAGTGTGAAATTTATTCAGGAAGTAAATACAGTTGGGAATACCGATCACCACGATCAGCGGTGGTATCAATGCATTTAATACAGATATTTTATACCCAAACAAATGAATAGTGGCAAAGCTCCACACCACACCGATCAGCACCACACCCAATGAAAGCCACATGGCCGTAAGCGATCGGAAAAATATCAGCAGTATCAGCGCCGACAGTACGAGTGAAGCGATAATGAAGAAACGCATCTCTTTGGTAATGCGTAAAGAAAGTTCGGTGCGTATATGCGGCAGCCCGCTTTTATATACTTCCAGCTTGTTTTCTTTGCCAAAGGCATCTGCAATTTCACTGATATGCTGCACTATACCCAGCCGCTCCTTGGAGGCCATCAGGTTCTTATTGATACGTACGCCCATCAGCCATGCCTTCGTATCCGGGTTGTACAGCAATTGCTCATAAAAAGGCAGGTTCAGAAACCGGGCCTTTGCCGTATCTATTTCATCCTTTGTAAGTATGCGGTCGGCAAAAATGGTATCTGCCTTCAACTTCTCTGTTTCCGGGATCTTCACCAGGTTTACCGCCACAGGCACCCCGATCACATCATCAACACCCCTTACTTTTTTCAGTTGTCGCAGCAGGCCGGCATAAGCATTAAATGTTTTCTCCTCGAAAAGCTTGTCAGTCTGTACGCCGATCACCAGCAGGTTGCCATCCTCGCCAAACTTCTTCCTGAAATCCTGGTATTCCCGGTACTTGGGATTATTGACAGGTATGGCCCTGGAAAAATCATAGCTCAGCTGAACCTTACTTGCCTGGTAGCCCATAAACGCCGTAAGCAGGGCAAGCAGTGAAAGAAGTGCGATCCGGTTTTTGAGAATAAACTTACCAAGGCGTTGCCACATAATAATGTAAATCAGTGATTGGCTGCAAAGAAACGTAAAAAGAGGGGAAAACAGTGTAGGGATAAACCGCCCCTGTCATAACAGTGCTTACTTCAGTACCTATCTTTAGAATACTTTTGAAAATGCGTTTAGCGGCCGTCATATCAGCCATTTGTATCACCACCATCCTCCAGGCACAGGATCCCCTGCCGCCCATCGGCCATTGGCGTGAACACCTGCCCTATAACAGCGCCATCGATGTGGCCGGCGGTGATGGCATCACCTGGTGTGCCACGCCTTACAGTCTTTTTTCGGTGGATATGGCCACCGGCGAAACCGAACGCTTCAGCCGGGTAACAGGGCTGAGCGAAACGGGCATCAGCACCATATTATATGATGCTGCCAACAACAAACTTTTTGTTGCCTACACCAACAGTAATATTGATATCATCACCGCCAATAAGATCCGTAACATACCCGATATCCGGCGGGATAATATTATTGGTGATAAAACCATCTATCATACCTGGCCACTGGCAAAAAACTACTACCTCTCCACCGGTCTCGGTATTGTGGTGGTGGATGGCGAAAGATATGAAGTGAAAGACACCTGGTTTATCGGCAACGGAGGCCGCCAGCTAAAAGTAAACGGGCTGGTAAGCGATGCTTCCTCTTTTTATGCCGCCACTCAGGAAGGATTGAAACAAGCCCCGCTGACCGGTGTAAACCTTGCCGACCACACCAACTGGCAGCTTATTTCCGGTACAGCCGGATTGCCGGCAGGTGCCAGCCAGCAGGTTTGCCTGGTGCAGAATAAAGTAATTGCATTGCACAACGACAGCCTGTTTGTAAAGAATGGCAGCACCTGGTCGCTTTTTTATACCGATGGCTGGCCAATGATCAACTGCACCGTATCCGAAAACAAGATCGCCTTGTGCGAAAGACAAACTTCCGGTGCGGCCAGAGTGGTGATATTAAATGCAGATGGAACAGTAAACCGTGTATTAAGCAGCCCGGGTGTGATTTCATTTCCCCGTAAAACGATTTTGATAAATAATGATGCCTGGGTGGCCGACCAGTTTGGTTCGCTTTCTCATTTCAATAGCAGCGGACTGGCCGACAGGTTTGTACTCAATTCACCGCAGGCCATCACCAGTGGTGAAATGGTGGTGCAGGATAACGTGTTTTATGCCACAGCAGGTGCGGTAAACGACGACTGGAATTATCAATACAATGGTGATGGTATCTGCCGCTTTGCCGAAGGCACCTGGACCAATACCAACCGGTATCAATATGCAGCGATCGATTCATTATTGGATTATATCACCATTGCGATTGATAAAAGAGATCAGACCACTTGGGCCGGTTCATACGGCGGCGGATTACTGCACATAAAACCCGGGCCGGCCTTTGAAATATTTAAACAGGGCAGGCTGGGTGCGGCGGTGGGCGACCCATCCAGCTACCGGGTGGCAGGACTTTGTTTTGACCGGGACAATAACCTCTGGATCGCTAATTACGGATCATCCATACCGCTCCGTGTAAGAAAGAATGATGGTGGATGGGTGAATATTCCATTGCCATTTACTTTGTTTGAAAATGCACTGGCGCAAATCATCATCGATGATAATAATTACAAATGGATCGTGGCGCCGCTGGGCAATGGCTTGCTGTGCTACGATCATAGTTCTTCTGTTGATAATACCGGTGATGATAAATGGCGGCGGTATTTTGCAGGTACGGCGAATGGCAACCTGCCATCCAATGATGTACGTTGTGTGGCAAAAGACAAGAACGGCTATATATGGGTGGGCACAGCCGATGGTATCGGTGTGATCCAATGTCCTGAACTGGCATTTGCTGCAGGCAGTTGTGATGCAATATGGCCCGTGGTGCCCAATGGCAATTTTGCCGGTTACCTTTTCAAGGGTACAGAAGTAAAAAGTATTGCAGTGGATGGCGCCGACCGCAAATGGGTGGCCACAAAAAACGGTGTGTTCCTCGTTAGCGAAACAGGCGAAAAAGTGATCTACCGTTTTACAGAAGATAACAGTCCCTTGCTGAGCAGTGATGTAAAAAAGATCGCTATAGACGGTGCAACTGGTGAAGTGTATTTTGCCACGGCAAAAGGGATCTGCTCCTTCCGCAGCACAGCTACAGAAGGCGGTGAAACGAATGAAGAAGTGCTGGTGTTTCCCAACCCGGTACCGCCCGGTTATGGAGGCACGATCGCCATCCGCGGACTATCTGCCAATGCCATTGTGAAAATAACAGAACTGGATGGCCGGCTCGTGTATCAGACAAGGGCATTGGGAGGGCAGGCCGTGTGGGATGGCCGCAATTATAAAGGACAACAAATTTCCAGCGGCGCTTATTTAGTGCTGGTGCGGGATGAAAGCGGAAAGGAAAGAACAGCCACTAAACTTTTTTTTATCAGTAAATAATGGCAGATAAGCTGCATAAAACAAAAGGTATCGTATTGCGTACCGTAAAGTATGGTGATACCAGTGTGGTGGTAACGATCTTCACGGAATTATTCGGCATACAATCTTACCTCGTCAGCGGAGTGCGGTCCTCCACCAAAAAAGGCAGCGGAAAAGCCAACCTCTTTCAACCGGCAGCCATTCTTGACCTGGTGGTATATCACAACGAACTGAAACACCTGAACCGCCTGAAAGAATTTCGCTGGGCACATATCTATGATACTGTCTTTTCAGATGTGCTGGCCAATGCAGTGGCATTGTACATGGTAGAACTGTTAGGCAAATGCCTGAAGCAGCCGGAGAGCAACCCGGAATTATTTCAGTTTGCCGAAGATTGTTTTCTCACATTAGATAAAAGCCGCGGTACCGCCATGGCCAACCTTCCCCTTTTCTTTGCTATACACCTGTCGCATTTCTTTGGTTTCCGGATGACGGACAACTACAGCAGCACCTGCACCTGGCTCGACCTGGGTGAGGGCAGTTTTGCAGAAGAGCAACCGCATCATCCGCATTTTACAGAAGGCAAAATGGCTTTCACTGTTTCAGAACTGCTGAAGGCCCAACATCCGGGTGATGTGTCGGAGATGAAACTCAATCACGACTTCCGCCGTCAATTACTTTTTGTGCTGGAAACGTATTATGCCTTGCACCTGCCCGATTTTGGCACGTTGAAAACACTGCCGGTATTGCGGGAAGTGCTGGGGTGAGAATTATGACATGGCGAATCTCTTTCAATCAGATTTGCCGCACCAGCCCGCCACTTTTTTCATTCAGCAGCACCACTCCCGGTCTTTTTCCTTTTTCAAAACTTCCCAGTTCCCCATCCCAGCCAAGTGCCCTGGCTCCGCTGCTGGTGGCCCATTGCAATATGGTTTCTTCACGTACATGCGGGAAATGCCTGCGAACAGATTCCATTTCTTTGGCAATACTCAGTTGCCAGTTGCTGCTGTAGCTGTCGGTGCCCAATACATTATGGCAGTTGTGCTTCATCAATAGATCCACCGGCGGCACTTTGTTTTCAATATACAGGTTGGCATTGATACAAAGACAATACACCAGTTGCAGTCCGTTCACGGCAGCATATTCATTGGCCCATACAATATCCTCTTCCGGCATGAAGGTATTGTGTATAAGAAAAATGGTTTGCCCATTGGTAAAATAAGGTAATACAGACCGGATGCTGCTCCGACCCGTCACCGGGAAAGGAGAATGATCCAATCCGAATATCTTAAAGAAACGCAGGTATTCGCCACCGCCTGTTTTATACAGTTCATCTTCAGCCGGATGCTCCTGGTTATGGATGGAGATGATCTGCCCTGCCGTAAGCTCATTGATACGCTGAAATGTTTTCGGGCTGATAGAATAAGGAGCGTGGGGAACCAACGATGTACGATGTATGATGTCAGATGTACGAAGGACCGTTTCCATTTCAGCAGCTACTCTTTGAAAAGCGGCAATATTCTCTTCCGCTTTTTCATCAGTAAAGCCCAATACCTCCACAAAGTTTTGCCAGCGGATGCGGCTGGTGCTTTTTACCACAGCCGTATCAGCCGTGTTGCCGATATCGCCAACAGCCACAATGCCATTGTTGTACATTTCTTTTTCGGCTTCAATAATACGTTGCCGGATGATGGCGGGAGAAAAATCACGTTTGGTTACCACTGAACATAAAAAGTCGATCAAACCGGTATGCGGTGGTATCACATCTTTCAGGTGACTCAGCTCAAGATGACAATGACAATTGATAAGTCCGGGCATGAGTGTGCCATCCAGTTGCTGCACATCATCGCCTGCATCAACCGCCGGCACGATGCCTTCAATCACTCCATCCTCATCCGTTATCAGTACATATTCCCCTTCGGTAAAATGAAAGCCATCGAATAACCTGTCTGCCTTAAACTTTTTAAAACCCATTGTGCTAATCTGTTAACTTTGCCAGCCAAAATTAGATAAACAAAGTCTCCCTGTATCAGGGAGTTTTTAAAGCGCATGCTGGACAGACTGGAAGCCATAAAAGCAAGATTTGACCAACTGGGTGTGGCATTGACCAACCCCGAGATCGTTGGCAACAATAAGCAATTTACCGAAACAAGCAAGGAATACCGCAGCCTCGAAAAGATCGTAAACGCCTATACCGCCTATAAACGGGTGCTGGATGATATTGAATTCAACAAAGAAGCACTGCAGGGCGGCGATGATGAATTGCGTGAACTGGCAAAAATGGAAGGGCCCGCACTCGAAGAAAAGAAAACAGAGATGGAAGCCTTTATCCGGCAACTGCTGATACCCAAAGACCCGCAGGATGAAAAGAATGCCATCCTCGAAATAAGGGCCGGCACCGGCGGAGACGAAGCCAGCCTCTTTGCAGGCGACCTCCTCAGAATGTACATACGCTATTGCGAAAAGAAAGGATGGAAAACAGCCCTGCTGAGTGAGAATGAAGGAACCGTAGGCGGCTACAAAGAAGTACAACTGGAAGTGGTGGGCGAAGATGTATATGGCACATTGAAATTTGAAAGCGGCGTACACCGGGTACAACGGGTGCCGGATACCGAGGCCTCGGGCCGTGTGCATACATCCGCAGCCACAGTAGCCGTAATGCCCGAAGCAGAAGAAGTGGATTTTGAACTGAACCCTGCCGATGTAAAGATGGAAACAGCACGAAGCGGCGGAGCGGGTGGCCAGAATGTAAACAAAGTGGAAACCAAGGTAATGCTCACACATATACCCACCGGAACGGTAGTGATATGCCAGACAGAGCGTTCGCAATTGGGCAACAGGGAAAAAGCCATGCAAATGCTGCGCACCCGGCTGTATGAAGAACAGGTACGCAAGCAGGAAGAAGAAATTTCACGGCACCGGAAAAGCCTCGTAAGTACCGGCGACCGCAGTGCCAAGATCAGAACGTACAACTTTCCGCAAGGCCGGGTAACCGATCACCGTATCGGCCTTACCTTATACAATCTTGCTGCAGTGCTCGACGGAGATATTACCGAACTGGTAGAGGCACTTCAATTTGCCGAGAACGCAGAAAAGCTGGTTAAACAGCAATAACCGGCGTTTTAACCTTCCGGTAACCTGTTTCATCGAAATTATCAGGAGATATTGCGGGAAAGACTAATTTGCGTTGCTATCAATTTTTAACCAAGCAAACTTCCCTGAAGTTTGGTATAAACACTTTTTTATGCTGGATAAGTTATTTGACATAGTAAAACAATTTGGGCAGGATAGTGTGGTAAACAATCCGGATGTCCCCAACGAACAAAATGAAGAAGTAATGGCTGATGCCACCAAAACCATTGCAAGCGGTTTTCAGAATATGGTGGCCGGCGGTGGTTTCGAAAATATCCTTGACCTTTTCAAAGGAGGCGGAAACAGCGGCAGTGGTGGCGGAATTGCAGGGTTGCTGAAAAATCCGATCGTATCAATGATGGTGGGATACTTTATCAGCAAGCTGGTAGGTAAGTATAAAATGGCACCCGCAGCAGCAAGCAATGTGGCCAACTCATTAATTCCAAATGCACTCAATGGCCTGATCAGCGAAACCAATAATCCGGATAACCCAGGCTTCACCATGGACGGGCTCATCGGGTCACTTACCGGCAGGGCTGGCGCAGAAAACAGTGCAACAGCTGAA
Organism: Chitinophagaceae bacterium; assembly: GCA_016787125.1. Classification (GTDB taxonomy): domain Bacteria; phylum Bacteroidota; class Bacteroidia; order Chitinophagales; family Chitinophagaceae; genus JJ008. The sequence goes on from JAEUVM010000034.1 coordinate 8,866, forward strand.
ACTGAACAAAGCAGTGGCGGCTTCAACCTCCAAAACCTCCTTGAGCAGTTTACCGGATCTGGTGGCGGCAGTTCTTCACAAAATGGCGGCGGTGGTTTTGACCTCCAGGACCTTATCGGTAACCTGACCAGGAAAGCGCAGAACAGCTTCCAGGACCAGCAAGGTGGAGGCGGCGGAGGGCTGATGGACCTTATCAAAGGATTTATCAAATAAAACAGCAAAAAGCGGGATTATAATAAAGCTGCCTCAAATACCAGGCAGCTTTTTATTTTTCCGAATCCATTTTGGCATGAAATTTTGAATAGTGTAAATGAGCTTATTTACTAAAGACTGTTAGTTCTTTGTCACCGTAAAGTAAAAGCGCTAAAAAAGAAGTACCTGCAGTATGCAAGAGGCAACACAGGTGCATCAGAATAGCAGATGTTTGAAAAAAGGCAGAGACTTTTACGAAGTATTGTTAGGTGTTATTACTGAATCCCGGCTTTTAAACTTTCATTAACAGCAACTATCATACTACCGGCAGTAAATTTGCGTTATATATACGAACACGATTTTTTGAACTCATTATAAAGACAGTCAATTTTCTCATAAGCAGTTAGTTTTGGTTGCGACCCCTGTTTCTACAGGGGTCTATTTTTTTATATACCTTCTGTTGCTCAAAACCAACCCAAAAGCACAGCCCGCCCCGTCTGCCAGGATATCCAACCCATCGAAAGTCCTGAATTTCACCAGGAAACGCTGAACGAATTCCATTCCAATACCATACACCAGCGCCAGTATGGCGATCACCAGAAAGATCTTCTTCAGCCTGCCGCCATCTGAATTTTTCCCCGAAACAGACCAGCACAACACCAGCACCAGGATAAAGAACAAAATGATATGTACCAGTTTATCAAAGTGCAGACGGGTAAAAATATTCTCAGTGGGGATTTTTGCACCCGGTAAAGTAAGCAGCCAGGTACATACCAGCAGCCAGGCAACAGCAGCTATATAATAAAGTCGGACGTTGGTCAACACGAATTTTTCGCAATATTAGGTAAGAATAAGCCGATGATATTCAGCAAGTATGTTACTATGCAATGAAAAGGGCCCCGGAAGAGGCCCTTTCTTTAACCAACTATAGAACCAAAACTACTATAGCAAAGGTTCAGAATCCCATTAATTACGTAGAAAAGGCTATAACAGATTGAGAAGGAATATCAAAGTTTGCCCAAAACATACACCTGCCCGCCGGGTTTGCTGATATCACCCCGGTTCCTTTTTTCCAGTGTGATGGCGAAGGCCTCGGCTTGCTGAGCCTTCTTGAGCCGGTAAAGCTGCAAAGGCTTCTCCGTTATTTCAATCAGGCCCATATCAACCGGCTGGCCATTCAGGAAGGCCCAAAGCTGGTATTGCTGATCGGAGGCCGGCTTCGGAAGATTATTTATCATCAGGTAAACATCCTGAGAGGTGGTATCCCAGTATACGGTGGTAAAAGAAGCCGGGGACACAGGCTGTCCGTTCATAGCAGCCATCTTCACACCAGGGTTTTGCTGTAATATGCTGAGGTCCTTTTTCAGGTCGCCAAGTTCGGCCACCGTATTATTATAATTACCCTCCAGCACCTTATTCTTTTTTGAAAGATCAATATTCCAGTAAATACTGCCCGCAAGCAACAGCACAGAAGCAGCAGCGGCATATTTCCACCAGTTGGTCATCTTTTTTACAGGCGTCTCCCGCGGCTGAACCGTTTTATCAGCAGGCGCCGCAGTATCAGAACTGATAGCGGAGAAAATCTTATTGCGAAGCTGTGCCGGAGGTGCAATCGCATTTTCCATAGCCTGTTTTTCAAGGCTCAGCTCGAAGGCTGTCCTGGCCTCCTGCACTTCCGGATGCTGGCTGCATACCTGCTCAAATTCTTTCCTTTCCTCTTCAGAAAGAAGGCCGAGCACATAGCTTTCAACAATTCCGCTTGATATGTATTCCTGGGTGTTCAAGGTTATTTGGTCATTGTACTTTTTATTATTGAATCATGGTTCTTAGTTGTGTTAACGCACTTCGAATCCTTGTTTTAACAGTGCCCAACGGAATGTTCAGCACTTTTGATATCTCCTCATGCGTAAATCCCTGGAAATACGACATATCCACCAGCACCCTCAATTCTCCTTTCAGTTTGCCCAGCACTTTGCGCAGACCCACATCTTCGGTGACCGGGGCAGCCACAGCTCCGGGAATTTCTCCGGTATCTGCTATCGGTTGGTTTTTTTGTTTATCCCGGTATCCTTTTGAACGTATTTCATCAATGGCGGCATTCCGGGCAATATTCAGCATCCAGGTAAAAAGCCTTCCCTTGGTGGAGTCGTATGAGTCTATTTTTTTCCAGATGTTTACAAATACATTCTGCAAAACATCACTCGCAGTTTCCTTATCGGTTACAATTCCATTTACAATACCAAACAGGGCACCGGAATAGTTATCATACAAATAACCAAAAGCTTTTTCATCACGTTGCTGCAATGAAAACACCAGCTCTTGTTCGCTGTATGTTGATTTAAGATTCAAGTAATTGGTTAAAGCGGTATCGTCATCCTAATGACAGTACCTGATAAAAATACGAAAAACCGTCCCCGGCGGATTTATGCCACAGAAGCAGTATAAGCAGCAGCATCCATCAACGCTTCCACATCGGCGATATTATTCACCTTCATTTTGATCATCCACCCTTCTCCATAAGGATCGCTGTTTACCGACTCAGGCGAGTTGGTCAGCCCCGGGTTCAGCTCCAGGATAGTACCACTTACCGGCAAAAACAGGTCAGAAACTGTCTTTACAGCCTCCACAGTTCCGAAAACTTCACCTGCACCAAGCGATTGGCCGATGGTATCCACTTCCACATACACAATATCACCCAGCTCCCGCTGGGCAAAATCGGTAATGCCGATAGTGGCAATATCACCTTCTAAACTAAGCCATTCATGGTCTTTGGTATAACGGAGATTATCAGGAAAATTCATTATACAGGTATTTGCCTGCAAACCTAAGGGAAATTGGTGATAATCAAGGGCTATGTGTAGTTGATAAAACACGGATGCCCGCCCCTTGCGTTTCAGGAATAAACACCTGTCTTGCGGCAAAAAAACATCCATAAACGCCTCTCTTTTTAAAGAAAACAGTTTACCGGAAAATTTGTGCCGTTCATGGAAGCTTTTACACCATTGGTCGGATAATGCTTTTACAATTAGATGACACGGGGGTATCTTTGCCCCGAATTCAACAAAAACCATTAAAAATGAGAAAGTTAGTTACAGTTTTTGCCGGTTTGATGCTGTTTGGACTGGCCGCTCAGGCCCAAAAAGTAACCGGCATTGTAAAAGATGAGCAGGGAAAAGGTATCGACAAATCAACCGTTTCATTACTGAATGCAAAAGACTCTTCCGTAGCCAAACTCGGGGTAACCAGCGAAAACGGCCGCTTCACCATCACCGCCGCCAAACCAGGCAGCTACCTCGTAAGCGCCACTTATGTAGGTTACGCCCCTGTATATTCTAAAGTATTCGATCTGTCCGGCTCCGGAGAAGTAAGTCTCGGAGATGTGGTGATATCCAAACTCACCGGCGACCTCAAGGCCGTTACCGTTACATCAAAAAAACCAATGATCGAAGTAAAGGCAGATAAAACCATCATGAATGTGGAAGGCACCATCAACGCCACCGGCAGCGATGCACTCGAACTGCTCCGCAAAAGCCCCGGCGTACTGGTGGATAAAGATGACAACATCAGCCTCGCAGGTAAAAACGGCGTCCGTATCTATATCGATGGCAAACCCACACCACTCGCCGGTGCCGATCTTGCCAATTACCTGAAATCCACCAATGCCGCACAGATCGAAGCAATCGAACTCATCACCAACCCATCCGCCCGCTATGATGCGGCCGGAAATGCCGGCATCATAAATATTCGGCTGAAGAAAAACAAATCATTCGGTACAAACGGATCAGTAAATGCCGGCTACAACATCGGCATATACCCCAAATACAACGGCGGTATCAATTTCAACCACCGGAATAAAGGAGTAAACATTTTTGGTAATTATAATTATAACAACACCAAACAAAACAACGCCTTCAACCTGTACCGCACCGTACTCGATACCATCTTTGATAATAAAACAACCATGATCTTCCGCAACAAGAGTCACGGATTCAAAGCCGGTGCCGACTTCTTCATCAATAAGAAAAACACACTGGGTGTACTGATCAACGGAAATATTTCAGACAATACTTTTAACAATGACAGCCGCACACCCATCATTTACGCCCCGACCGGAGTGGTGGACCGCATCCTCACCGCCAACAATCAGAATGATATGAGCCGTGATAATGTGAACTTCAACGTAAACTACCGCTTTGCCGATACAGCCGGACACGAACTGAACCTCGATGCAGACTATGGCTTCTTCCGCAACGACGGAAACCAGCTCCAGCCCAACTTCTACTACGATCCTTCCGGCAATACACTGCTCAGCCAGGTAATGTACCGCTTCATAGCGCCAACCGATATAGACATCTACACCATCAAGGCCGACTATGAACAAAACTATAAGAAAGGAAAACTCGGTATGGGAGCCAAATACTCCTCTATCAGCACAACCAACAACTTTCAGCGCTATAATGTATCACAACTGAGCCCGGAGATCAAAACACTCGATGTGCCCCGCAGCAACCAGTTTGATTATACAGAAGGCATTGCCGCATTATATATCAACTACAACAAACAACTTAAAGGCGTAATGTTCCAGGCCGGCCTGCGTATGGAAAACACCAACAGCCAGGGCGACTCTTACGGACTGAATACAGACGGATCTGTAAACAAAGGAAGCATCCAGACCTTCAAGCGCAATTATACCGACCTGTTTCCAAGTGCAGCGCTTACCTTCAATAAAAACCCGATGAACCAGTGGGGAATATCCTACAGCCGCCGAATCGACAGACCGGCCTACCAGGACCTGAACCCCTTTGAATTTAAACTGGATGAATACACTTTCCAGAAAGGAAACACCACCCTGAGACCGCAATACACCAACATTTTCACACTGACAAATACCTATAAGTACAAGCTCAACACCTCACTCAGTTACAGTCATGTAAATGATGTGTTTGCCCAACTGGTGGATACCGCCGATAAAACAAAAAGCTTTATCACCCGTAAAAACCTGGCCACCAGGGATGTGGTATCTCTCAACATCAGCTATCCGTTCATGTACAAAACTTATATGGCCTTTGTAAACTTCAGCGGAAACTATACCAAATACACGGCCGACTTTGGCGGTGGCAGCCGTAAGATAAATGTGGATGCCGCATCATTTAATATATATCAGCAGCACAGTCTTCGCTTTGGTAAAAAGAAAGACTGGACAGCAGAACTTAGCGGCTGGTACAATTCACCAGCCCTGTGGGAAGGCGCATTCAGAAGCAAATCCATGTGGTCCGTGGATGCCGGTATGCAGAAAACCATCTTCAAAGGAAAGGGTACATTCAAAGTATCCGTTTCCGATATCTTCTTCAGCATGAAATGGAGGGGAGAACTGGATTTTGCAGGGCAAAAAACGATCGCCAGCGGCAACTTTGAAAGCCGTCAGCTTCGCACCAGCCTCGTATGGCGCTTTGGAAGTAATTCAGTAAAAGCAGCCCGCCAGCGTAAAGATGCATCAGAAGAAGAAAAGAAACGTACACAAGGCGGCGGCGGACTCGGTGGTAATTAATAAAAATCAACTCACTCATTAAAAAGGCTGTCACACCATGACAGCCTTTTTCTTTCTTGCTTCTTATTTCCTGCTTCTTG
>JAEUVM010000282.1 GCA_016787125.1 Chitinophagaceae bacterium
ACAAATGAACCCGAACAGGAATGGCTCGACCTGCTCGATATGGCCGAAAGGGCATTGCCTTATATAGAAAAAACATTCGGCGCTTATCCGTACAAACAATTTTCTTTTATCCACGGCGGCGATGGCGGAATGGAATACCCGATGGCCACGTTGTGTATCGGGCCCGGCGCAGCCCTGCACGAGTGGATGCATAGCTGGTACTATGGCCTGCTTGGCACCAATGAATCACTCTATCCCTGGATGGATGAAGGCTTTACCCAGTATGCCGAAGAAAGGGTGGCCGCTTATTTATCCGGCAAGGAAGGTTTTGCGCAAGCCGACAACTATGCCAGCTACTTCAGCCTGGCCAAAAGCGGAAAAGAAGAACCGCTTTCCACCCATGCCGATCATTATAATTACAATGCAGCTTACGGCCCGGCCGTATACTCAAAAGGCGCTGTATTTGTAGAGCAGCTTGGATATATCGTGGGCGCACCCGTGAGGGATAAGATATTGCTGGAGTATTATCGCCAATGGAGATTCAAACACCCCAATGCATCCGATTTTATGCGCATTGCAGAAAAAGTAAGCGACATGAAACTGGATTGGTACAAAGAATACTGGATCAACTCCACCAAAACAATCGATTATAAAATAGACAGCCTGTGGGAAGAAGGTGGTAAAACCAAAGTGCGCCTGCAGCGGGCAGGACTGATGCCCATGCCCATCGATCTGCAACTCTCCTTTAAAGATGGTACCAAAGAACAGCACTATGTACCCATGAACCTGATGTATGGACAAAAAGCTGCCGAAGATACCGCCATCAAACGCTTTACCTACGAACCCTGGAAATGGACACACCCCACCTATGTAATTGAAACCAGCCGGCGGCTTGCCGATTTTTCACTCGTGGAAATAGACCCCTCCCAGCGAATGGCCGATGTTGATAAGAAGAACAACCGCCTTGAATTAAAATGGTAAACTGAATAGCATAAAAGCAAAAGCCCTCCACACACGGAGGGCTTTTTACGGTTTTCGAAGAAAGCCCCTTTTTGCTGACACCCGGCAGATGTGAACCGGGTTATTAATAAGGATAAGATTAACGGTTAATGGAGGGGCAATAATTTCGCTTGCAAATCAAAATTAGGGTAAGCCTCTACGCAAGACAATACCGCATTAGTGGTATTTTTCATCCTAAACGGGGCATAGCAGCCGCAAAATCCCGCAATCTATCTTCCGTAGAATTTATTCACCGCTGCCACCCGGTTCGATACGTGGAGCTTTTCGTAAATGTGGTACACATGCTTGCGCACCGTTTCCGGGCTGAGGAAAAGCTCGGAGGCAATTTCTTTATACATCAATCCCCTGGAGAGTAATTCAAGTATTTCCTTCTCCCGTACACTCAGCATTTCCAGTTTATCAGCATCACTGTTTTCAGCAGCCTGCTTTTGCTGAAAGGCCAACACCACCTTACGGGCAATCTGGCTGCTCATCGGGGCACCGCCCTGGTATAATTCCTTTATCGCATCCAGCAGTTTGGCCGGGTCGGTCTTCTTTAAAATATAACCGCTGGCGCCTGCACTCAACGCCTCAAATATCTTTTCATCTTCTTCATACACGGTACACATCATAAAGTTGGTACCGGGAATCCGCGGCTTCAGCACTTTCACCACATCAATGCCATTCTCTACCGTGCCCAGGTTGATGTCCATCAGCACCACATCTGGCCGCAGCAGTGGAATATGCAGCATCGCTTCTTCAGCGCTGCCAAAGGTGCCCACACATTTATACTCATCATTCATCGCCACGATCTCTTCCAGGGCGTTGCGTAATTCTCTGTTATCATCTACTATACAAACAGTTATTGGCTTCATACCGGGTAAAGGTCATATTAATGAAAGAATACAGCAATACCACAAAGTGGTAATTTTCGCCTACCGGCTTACATAAAGCAGGTATTTCTCCTTAAAAAATTCCTCCGGGAATATCGCCGATACCTCCATCACCCGGGGACGGGTTCCGCTCTCCTGTATTTCCATCGCCAGGTCGCCCCCTTTCAGGCAAATAAGACCGGGTGCATTGTTGCCCTCCTGCGCCTTTGTTTTCAGCAGCGGGCGGCTCCACTTCCATAGCTCCTTCAGCGGGGCCACCGCACGGGATACCGCAAAATCAAACTTCCGGTCTTTAATATCTTCAGCACGGGTATGACGGGTGCTTACATTTTGCAAACCGATCGCTTCTGCCACCGCATCCACCACTTTCAGCTTTTTGGCAATACTGTCTGCCAGCAAAAACTTTACCTCCGGAAAAAAGATCGCCAGCGGAATACCCGGAAAGCCGCCACCGGTACCAATATCAATGATGGTGGTGCCGGGCACAAACTCAAACGCAGCAGCAATGGCAAGCGAATGAAGCACATGCTTTTCATACAGGCCCTCAATGTCTTTTCTCGAAATCACATTGATCTTTTCATTCCACTCTTTATACAGGCCTTCCATCTGGCGCAACTGCTCCAGCTGCCCGGCATTAAAATCAGCAAAATATTTCAGCACGATCTCCATTCTTTCTGATTAATACTTGACGTGTTGCGATTTTAAAAATGGCGTTTTGATTTATAAAAACCCTATTGACATGCCGCCCCGATGGGCCACCAAAATGCCGCCCCGATGGGCCACCGAAATGCCGCCCTTACAGGGCTACCAAAATGCCGCCCTTATAGGGCTTGCAACTAAAAACTAAAAACTATAAACTAAAAACTCACCACCCCCTCCTCGGTTTCTTCCACAATGCCGGCGCAAAGATGATGTAATAGAAGAACATCCACATATCCAGGAATACGAACCAGGGCCAGAGATCTTTTTCCCCCATCTTTTTCATCGCCTTATATAAAATGAACCCCTGAAGCAGCAGGCGCAAACCGGCCGCAGCCGCCACATATTTCCAGTCGAAAAAAATAAAGGCAGCCGCCAGCAACGGGTAATACAAAAACTGTGTGGTGAAATACAACCCCAGCAGTATTTTATGTTTGGGCTTATAATACTTGGC
>JAEUVM010000077.1 GCA_016787125.1 Chitinophagaceae bacterium
TCCTTTCTGTTCTTGCTGTTATCTGTATTCATCGGCTGTTTCATCCGCGAAATCTGCGTTCCTATTTATTTCTCGCAGAGACGCAGCGGCGCAGGGAGGGTGTCACATAGTACATAGATAATAGTGGGAAGAATGTGTTGAGTGATATATGTTGAATGTTGAGTGATATATGTTGAATGTTTGCATTACAAATCGGGGAATCCTTTCTGTTTTGCGCAGCAAAAAAATCAGTGTTCATCCGTTCAAGCCGTGTCATCCGTGTTCCCATTTGTTTCCCGCAGGGCTATCTAAAAGCTCAGATTTTGTAACTTCCCTCCCGTAACCAAAAACCAACCACCATGCGCTATCTTCTCTTACTCTTTATCATTATTGCCGCTTCCTGTAAATCCGGTGATAAAAAATCCGCTGATACTCCTGCCGCCCCTGTTACGGATACCAAACCGGCAGGTCTCGCCGCTTACCAGCAGGCTTTTGATGGTCCGCTGAAGGCATGGGCTTCCACCTTCACCGGCTTTAACCCGGCCAATTTTACCCTTGATGACACAACTGATTTTGGAAATACTGAGCCGGATGAAATGGGTGATATTAATGAACTGGTGAAGATCTACAAACCTTTACTCTATTACTCGCCCGACAGCTCGGCCTTTATTGATATGTACAGCGCACAAATGGGCCTGCAAGTGATCAACGGTCAATATTATTCTGAAGGTGATGTGGACCAGGCCATTTACCTCTGCCGTCCGGCCAAATCTTCCTGGAAGAAACTGCTGTTCTATGGTCCTTCTGCCGGTATGGAAGAAGCCGCCTGGGTGAATGACAGCACCTTTATCATGGGGGGCATCTTCTTCAATGATGACGGCAAAAGGGTACCCATTGTGGCCGTGGGCAATGAAGCCACACAAAAGATCTTTCATTATTCCTGCAAAGACACTGCCTGCGTGCAGGGAGAGGAGCGGTATACGGCTGAGCGGGTGAGGAAGCTGAATATTAAGGAGATGGAGTAGGTTGTAGTCTATAGTCTTTAGTCTTTAGTCGATAGTCTATAGTTTTTAGTCGATAGTTTGTAAGCAATCGGCAATGGGAAATGGTGAATTGCCAATTCCCCATTCCCCTCAACGGTACATGGCGGCGGTATCGAAGCCATGTGTAAGACATAATGCAATGATTACCACATCCACCAGTACACTGAAGAATAATACGGGGATGGTGATTTTGGTGGGCATGGCAGCCAGGTTTACGATCACGCAGGCCGACATAGCTGCGATGGCAAATGGCCAATAGATAAAATTATTTCCGGTAAGCAAAATGGTGAACATGGTAAGGATGGTGAAGATGCAGCCATGTCCGGCAATGGCGATGGCTGTCCAGAGTATCCGGTTATTATCCTGTCCGTCGGCCCAGTTTACAAATCTTTTCCAGAGGGAGGGATGAGCGTGACTGGCTTCGCGGGTGGCAACATGTTGATGTAAGGTTGTTTGCATGGTATTTGTTGTTTTGCGCAGCAAATATGAAAATGCCCTTGTTTCTCTTGCCTGATGCTGGTTATCGGCATACCTGATCTTCATCACCCGCAGAAAATTGATAAACGAAGTGCCTGTTTATCAATTTTTTCCTATTTTTCATTTATCAAAACCAACTGTGCATGGCAAACCAGCTTTTCCGGAAAAAATCTATCACCTCTATTTTAAAAGATGCGGAAGCCGGCCTGGGTGACGGGCATTCTGGAGGTCTGAAAAAAGTACTCGGCGTAAGAGACCTTACCGCTCTTGGTATTGCCGCTGTGATCGGCGCCGGTATCTTTTCCAGCATCGGTAAAGCTTCGTATGATGGTGGCCCCGGTGTGGTATTCCTTTACATTTTTACTGCTATTGCCTGCGGATTCGCCGCCATGTGCTATGCCGAATTTGCCTCCACTGTACCCGTTTCCGGCAGCGCTTATACTTATTCCTATGTGGCTTTTGGTGAAATATTCGCCTGGATCATCGGGTGGGACCTGCTGATGGAATATGCTATCGGTAATATCGCAGTAGCTATTTCCTGGAGTGATTATTTTACCCACCTCATGGATAAGGCCGGGATGCACATCAGCGACTGGCTGACGATGGATTACGTGACGGCGAAAACAGGTTTCAATGAAGTGACGGCGCAACTGGCCGATGGGGTGAAAATAGCTGATATTGACAACGGCCTGCTGTCGCAATACCATGCCTGGCAACAGGCTCCGCAGATCGGCAACCTGCGCATCATTATGGATATTCCTGCCCTGATGATCGTACTGCTGATCACAGCCGTGGTATTTGTGGGAATCAGGGAGTCGAGAACGGCCAGCAACCTGATGGTTTTATTAAAACTGGCGGTGATCTTCCTTGTGATCGTACTGGGAGCTTATTATACTAATCCCGGCAACTGGTCGCCCTTTACACCCACCGGTATCGGAGGTATCCTGAAAGGGGTGTCGGCGGTGTTCTTTGCCTATATCGGTTTTGATGCCATTTCCACCACGGCAGAGGAATGTAAGAACCCGCAGCGGGATCTGCCGCGGGGAATGATCTATTCCCTTATCATTTGTACCATATTATATGTATTGCTTGCCCTGGTATTGACGGGCATGGTGAGCTACACCAAACTGAATGTGGGGGATCCGCTGGCGATGGTGTTTGACGAACGTGGACTGAAAGTGGTATCCGGTATTGTGGCGGTGAGTGCGATCATTGCCACCGCCAGTGTGCTGCTGGTTTTCCAGTTGGGGCAGCCACGTATCTGGATGAGCATGAGCCGCGATGGTCTTTTACCCAAAATATTCTCCCGTATTCATCCAAAGTTCGGCACACCTTCTTTTTCCACCATTCTCACCGGACTGGTGGTGGCTATACCGGCCCTGTTCCTGAACCTGAGTGTGGTACTGGCGCTTACCAGTATCGGAACCTTATTTGCCTTTATCCTTGTGTGTGCAGGGATATTGGTTTTGCAAAAGCAAAAAGACCGGCCGGATAGTAAATTCAAAGTGCCGTATGTGAATGCCAAATTCATTTTACCCATATTATTGGTAGTCGGTTCACTGATTGCCTGGAAATATAATAAGAACAGCATCGCTGAGTTTTTTAATAATAAAACACTGGTGGCAAAAGAAGACCTGTATGAAAGGCTTGCCCCGTCAGATAGTGTGGCGCTGAAAACAAATTTGAAAACACTGGATGCTGACACCTATAGCCGCTACGGCGACAACCTGAAAATGTACCTGGATAGTGTGTACAGCACCAGCTACCGTCCGTTGATCCGTAAGGCCGGTGTGCCCGACGATGTGTTGTATATAAAAGGTAAAGACGCCTTTCTGCCAAATATCCCGCAGTGGTTGTTCCTGCTCGTCACGCTGGTGGTTACGGTGCTGGCTTTCCGCAATAATTATTCGCTGATTCCTGTATTGGGCCTCATCAGTTGTTTTTACCTGATGGCGCAGGAAAGTCATACCAACTGGTACCGCTTCCTTATCTGGCTGGTGATAGGCCTGGTGATCTATTTCCTGTACGGAAGGCATAAAAGTAAACTGGCCCCCAAAAAGTAACTTGTAAATACTATTGAAAAAAGAGTTGCAACCGAAAGGATGCAACTCTTTTGTATTTTATAAACTCATAGTGCCGTAAATTTACTATCCGCCCTGGCTGCCAGGCCGGCGGGTGATGCCACCAGTATGAAATACCAGATTGGCGATACCGTACTTATCCTGCATTCCAACGAAGAGGCCGTTGTGGTGGATATCATCAATGATACGATGATGCAGGTGGAAGTGAATGGTATCCAGTTTCCCGTGTACATGGACCAGGTCGATTTTCCCTATTACAAACGGTTTACCGAAAAAAAACTTTTCCCGGAAAAGAAAGAGAAGCAATACATTGATGACCTGCGGAAAGAAAAACCTGCGGAGAAAACAAAAGAGGAAACAGGAGTGTGGCTTACTTTTCTTCCCATCATCACCGGTGATGAATTTGGTGATGAAGTGGTGGAACGGTTCAGGCTGCACCTGCTGAACTCCACCAATACGGCTTATCATTTTGTCTATAAACAGCATTTTTTCGGCCGTCCTGATTTTGACCTGAAGAACACGGTGCAGCCCTTTGAAGATTTTTACCTGCACGATGTGGACTTTGAAGAGTTTAACGACAGTCCTTCCTTCGAATTTCTTTTCACCCTCGTAAACCCGGATGCCAAAAAAGCCCCTGAAGTGGAAGCGCTGGTAAAACTGAAGCCCAAACAGATCTTTGCCAGGATAAAGGAAGTGCTGGAGCAAAACCTGGCCACTTTTTCTTACCCGCTTTTTGCAAAATACCCTGATAAAGTGGTGGAAGATATGCCGCCACCACCACCGCCGCTCGATCTGCATAAGCTCAGCTCAAAAGGATTTAAATTATATGATGCCAAAAAAGGCCACCAGCACATGGAGCCGGCCCGCAGTGTGATCGACCTGCACATCGACAAACTGACCGACAACTGGCAGGGGATGAGTAATTATGAAATACTTGAGCTGCAAATCAAAACATTTGAGAAATACTATTACCTCGCCCTGCATCAGCACCTGAAAAAGTTTACGGTGGTGCATGGAATAGGCGAGGGGGTGCTGAAAGAAGAGATACATGAAATACTGCGGCTGAAAAAGGATGTAAAGTCGTTCGTCAACCAGCACCATCCGTTGTTTGGATGGGGAGCCACGGAAATCTATTTTAAGTAAAAACACAAAAAGCAAAGAACAAGAGACAAATAACTTGAGAAAAATAACAAGAAGCAAAAAACAAGAGACAAATAAATAATACAAAAAAGGATACCAAAGATCAAATGCAATTGTCTCCGCAGAACAGCTTCGTGTGATTTGTCTTTTTGTATTAATTATTTGTTTCTTGCTATTTGTCGTTTGAAATTTTCCCCTGATTATCTTTGCAAAGCTACAAGCCGGGTTATCGCTTCCCGTTTCGGCGGGGGGAGGAAAGTCCGGACAGCACAGAGCAATGCACCTTGTGATAAGCAAGGGGCCCGGTGTAAAAGCCGGGGACAGAAAGT
>JAEUVM010000116.1 GCA_016787125.1 Chitinophagaceae bacterium
TTATTTGCAAACATTTAAAGTCAAATGCGATAGCCCTGGTTAAAAATAAACAGCTTATTGGTAAGGGCTGCGGACAAACAAGTCGCATTGATTCATTGCGACAAGCAGTCGAAAAGGCAAAGCAATTCAATTTTGACCTGAATGGTGCCGTAATGGCAAGTGATGCTTTCTTTCCTTTTGACGATTGTGTAAAGCTGGGCCATGAAGCCGGCATTACAGCCTTCATACAGCCGGGTGGGTCTATCAGGGATAATGATTCAATTGAATATTGCAAAGCTAACAACCTGGCGATGGTGATAACCGGGATGCGGCATTTTAAACATTAATGAACCTATTCGACTTTCATAAAAGTATTGTTCAATCCTCTGCTGATTCATTAAAAAAATTAGCAGTATTCAATCCTCTTACAATACATAAAAAGGGAACCAGGGCAAAAGCATTGTTTGCGCTGGCCCTCGTTTGTGTACTGTGGGGCACTACCTGGATCGCTTCCAAAGAAGGAGTAAAACATATTCCCGATGCGCTTCAAATGGCCGCCATTCGCCAATTGCTGGGTGGCTTGTGCTATGTGGCCTTTTTCCTGTATAAGAAGGCAGCTTTGCCAAAAGGAAAAGAGTGGATACCTATCCTGGTACTAAGCTTTTTAAACTTCATGATCAGTAACGGATTGAGTACTCTTGCCTTACAGTATGAGATTTCAGCAGGCCTGGGCGCTATCATTGGTGCCATCTTTCCTTTATGGATAGTGGTTATAGGTTTGTTCATTTCCAAAGAAAAAATGCCTTTAAAGGCCCTCATTGGGTTGTTGCTTGGCTTTGGCGGGGTGTGTATCATCTTTTACGACCATATTAGTGATTTCCTTGTCCCTCGGTTTCAACTGGGAATTTTGTTCTCAGTTATTGCTACCTGGACATGGGCCTTTGCAACCCTTTATACTAAAAAACAAGCATTAAACTTCAATCCTTATTTCAGCCTTGGATTGCAAATGATTATTAGTGGAATTGTATTGTATAGTTTTTCTGCTGCCTCAGGTAAAGCAGTACCTATTACTTCCATTGCCTGGCAATCCTGGGCCTCAATAGCCTACCTTGTTATTTTTGGATCACTGCTTGCTTTTATATGCTACCTGTATGCCTTGCAAAACCTGCCAACTGAACAGGTCTCTATTTATGCGTATATAAACCCTATGGTGGCGGTGCTAAGTGGCTGGTTGATATTCGGAGAAAAGGTTACTATTTTCATAACCATTGGCGGATTAGTGACCCTGCTGGGAGTGTACCTCGTTAATAAAGCATTTAAAGCTGTACCTCCCCCGGAACAACCGGAAGCAGAAGGCATTTAAGCAGATTTGATCGTCTTACTCTCATCCATCGCCTGATGAAAAAATTTACTGTACACCTCTCTCCATCCTTTAAACTTCTCGTCTGTTCCAAGAAAAGTATTGTGCCAGATCGTAATCAGTGTTCCATTCACTTTCTTTATTTCTTCATAATAATGCTGCATCTCTTTGAATGCCTGCTCCGGAGTTAGCTGCTGCTCATAAAAAGAATTGGCCTCCATATAACAAAAAGGATACAAAAGAAGGCAGGTGGCTTCATCCTTTTCCAGATCGTACCAATAAAAGGGAGATGCAACGGAAGCCCGGAAGCCATTGATACTTCCATATCCCATTGAAAAATCTTCTTTGATACCGGCTTCAACCAGTCGGCGGTATGTTTCCGGCAAACTAAGGCGGATAAAATGCTGGCGTGAAGCCATCACTTTTAGTTTTGTAATATGTTCGATCGTCCGTATTTCCTTTCTCATTAATGCCGTATCATCACCACTCTGCCAGGAAGGGTGTACACCAATACTGTATTTATCAGCATGCTGTCTGATAAGTACCTGCATGGCCATTTCAGAAGGCAGGTTATTCCGGTCATACTTGCCAGCCTTTTCCGGCACCAAAAAGAAATACCGTGGTTTGCATTTATAGGGGCGGTGCAGATTATCTATCCAATCATAGGAATCGAAAGGATCGGGAGTTTGGTTATTTAATACTGCTCTGCGCAAAGAAAACCGCTTCCATTTGCCTCTCAGAATATCCTTTACAGCAGCACCTGCGCTCCTCCACCAATCTTTATGTTTAAAGGAGTAGGCTTCATCAATATCATAAGTAGGAATAAAGGTAAAGGGCGAGTGATGTAGAAGAAATGCCGGGAATTTTTCCTGTAACTTTTTCCCAAACTCTGTCAGCCAACTATTAACTAACGGTGTATCAAGAAATTGCTGCCTGAATGCCAACGAGTTCCCGTGTGCATAGCGGCCATACATATCTTTCTGATGTGGCAAGTATTCTTCGTAGCGGCTCAGTAAATAAAAAGCAGCAGCGAAAATGTCGAAAGGAAAATCCCCTTCCGATTTAAAAAAAGCAGTAACCCTATTTGATTCAAAACAGTCAATCTCTTGTTCATGGATCCCGTTTTCAAACAATATGGGGTGTGGCTTGATCCAGCATTGATCTCCGGCAATTGGCTCGGGGGTATAATTGATCTTCAGGTCCGGCCAGTTTTCATATTCAACCCTGTTATCTGTCAGCTGAAATGGCCTGCCACACAGCTCTTTCCCAATGAAATCACTGATATACTTCAATCTGTGTGTAATAGATAAGCTGTATATAAGCATGGTGCCTGTTTGTCCGGAAAACGAATATACTTATCCCCTGCCATTTTGATTTTTCTTTCCTGCTTGCATCCCTTTCGGGTTCGTCCCGGTCTGTAAACGGGTTGCAGGTATTTTGCCAGAAACTCACCAAACCAAAACCATTAGTGCCTAAATTATCTTCTATATTGCTCTTATGTGTCTTCACCTGGTCACAATATGCTAAACAGGCCATTTACCTGGAGTGTAAAATGGCGAATACCTTTAAATCCTTTGCTGTAAAATGCGATTGTGAAAAAAGAGTCGGCCTTGATAATCCCGGCACCCCCAATACCCCACTATCCAATACTCATTCTCACACTCATCTTGATGAGTTATTTCCAGTTCCTAATGAAGACACTGTCGACTTCAGCTTCCTCATCCGATTGCAAAAAATGAGATATCCTGAGAATGAAGACGATTGCAGCGGCAATTACAACTCGCCTTTTCATCCACCAAGAGCTTAGCCAGTTATACTATTGAGCGGAATGCAAGTGGGCATTTCATTTTGCAGTTGCTACTAACAATTTCAGGGCATGATAATGCCCCGTATTTACTATTTACTTAACACTACAACTTTCTTATATGAAAAAAAAATTTTGCTCATTACTCATCATTCTTTCACTACACTCAGCAGGACAAACAATGATTGAAAAACCAAAGATCCTTTACGGGGTTTGCAATAAAGACAGCCTCCTGATAGAGCCATTCAATAAATGGTACAGCAGCGGCTATGATAGTTATCAACCTAAAACAGAAACTATTCAATCAATTAAAAAACAAAATACCGACAATATCAGTATTGAAATTTTCTTCGGTACCTGGTGCGGTGATAGTAAAAGAGAAGTACCCAGATTTCTCAAATTGCTGAACAGCATTGGCTTTCCGGATAAAAAAGTGATACTGATCGGCCTCGGAGGGAGTGATTCGCTGATAAAGCAAAGCCCGCAGCATGAAGAAGCGGGTAAGGGAATATTCCGTGTACCTACTTTTATAGTTTACCGAAATGGTGTTGAGATCAACCGCATCAACGAATTCCCGGTCTTCTCACTTGAAAAGGACCTGCTTAACATCTTCAGCAATCAGCCTTATACACCCAATTATCAATCTTTTGCTCCGATGAAAAAATGGTTGACTGATGGCACATTCTCCGATGAAAATATAAGTACTGCAGGACTGGCGCAGCAACTACGTCCTTTAGTAAGAAGTGAGCATGAATTGAACAGCCTCGGATATTTATTACTAAAGCAAAATAAAAAGAAAGAGGCTCTGCGGACATTCCAGATCAATTACTCTTTGTATCCGGAATCGGCTAATGTTACTTCAAGTCTGGGTGAAGGTTATTTTGAAACTGGTGAATACCAAAAGGCGGTTTCTTTTCTCGAAAGAGCATTAGAACTGAATAAGCTAACGGCAGACATAAAAGGCATTCTGGATATCTTGTATAAAGCGAAAGCCAAAGCTCAGTAAATACAATAAGAAGTATATAATGTATTGAACATCCATGACTTTCTATACATTATATACTTCTTACTTATTGAATTTTTCCTTCCACAATTCGTTGAATGATTTTTGGGGGAATTCCATTTCTCCCCGGTGCTGTTTCCATCCTTTTACCATACTATTCACCACCCAGTTTTTTACTTTGCCGCTGGCCATATTCATCCATTTCCGGCGCAGCATGCCCTGCCTCCACATCTTCCAGGCCATTTTTTCGCCAAAAGAACTATGACCTTCTTCTACTGCTTCATGGCGGTTTTCCAGCAGCAGTTCGTGCAGGTTTATTTTCACTGCACACACTTCGGTGCAATTACCACATAGTGAAGACGCATAACTCAGGTGCTTCCAATCGTCCATCCCTTTAAGATGAGGGGTAATGACAGAGCCAATAGGGCCGCTATAAGTAGCTCCATAGGCATGTCCGCCGATATTCTTATAGACCGGGCAAGCATTCAGGCAGGCTCCGCAACGGATACAATACAAACTCTCTCGCTGTTTTTCGTTGGCTAATATGCTGGTACGGCCATTATCCAGCAGTATAACATACATATCCTCGGGGCCATCTGTTTCTCCTGATTGCTTCGGCCCGGTAATGATGGTATTATAAACTGTTATCTTTTGTCCGGTACCAAACGTTGACAGCAGTGGCCAGAACAACGCCAGGTCATTCATTGAAGGAATCATTTTTTCAATCCCCACTATCACTATATGTGTTTTGGGAAATGAACAACTCAGCCTGGCATTACCTTCATTTTCTGTAACTGCTATGCCACCAATATCGGCAATGATGAAATTGGCGCCGGTTACCCCCACTTCAGCCTGCACATATTTGTCACGCAAAATTTTTCGTGCAGTCAGTGTAAGTTCCTGTGGGGTGGCTTTAGGATCGGTGCCTAGTTTTTCAGCAAAGAGTTTTGCCACATCTTCTTTGCTCTTGTGCATCGCAGGCGTCACAATATGATAAGGAGCTTCGCCATCCAGTTGCTGAATATATTCTCCCAGATCAGTCTCTACACTTTCAATGCCATTCTTTTCCAGAAAGTCGTTCAGGTGTATCTCTTCCGTTACCATACTTTTGCTCTTCACCAGTGTTTTACAATTCTTTTCCTGGCAAATTTTACGGATCGCTTCCAGCGCCTGCTGCGAATCTTCTGCCCATATGACCTTGGCGCCTCGTTTCATTATGGCAGTTTCAAATGTTTCCAATTGGACATCCAGTGTCTCTATTGCTTTCCACTTTATGTTCTTGGCCCTTTCCCTGGCCATGTGTATATCCGAAAATTGCTCTTTACCGAGCGGAACCACAGCATTGTACTTACCAATATTGAAATTGATCTTGCGACGGTGTTCTTTATCCGCCGCCTTCACAGTGCTTTTTGCAATAAAATCAGCAGCTATTTCTTTCACAGTAATTGTTTATGCAGGTCAGTAATTTATTTTACCAGCTACAGTTTTTCATGGCATCAAAATTCTTATAAACTATAGAGTACCCGAGATAACCAGGAGACTTCTAATACATTACCCGCAACTTATATCTCACTCCTTAAAGTCGATCTCTTCCCATTCCCCTTTTGCAATTGTATCCAGGGCATTGTAAAATGCCTCTCCATATTTCCGGATGATCGGCTCTTTCAAAAATTGGTACACTGGTACTTTCAGCTTTTCTCCTAATGCGCAGCCGGGGCTGCACATTTTTTCCCGCGGTTCATAATTGACCCTTTCATAGTCACCATGCTTTCCTTTTTTTGCAATGATCGGGTACAGATGACAACTGATCGGCTTCTTCCAGGGAATCACTCCATCATTATAGGCCTGCTCAAACGCACATTTGATAATTCCGTTCTCGCCCCGCACTCCGTACACACATATTTCCTTGTCGTTGTCCAGGGTTGGTGTCACCCATTCAAATTCTGTATCGTACACATATCTTCCTTTTCGCTCAATCTCGGCAACTGCATCCTTTGTAAGGTAAGGTTTCACTTTCTCGTATAATTCATTGATGAGTTCCAGTTCCTCCTTGTTCAGTGGAGCACCTGCGGCACCATCCTCACAGCAGCCCCCTTTGCACTTGTTCAGATCGCAAACAAACTGCTTATCTATTACATCCTCTGTTATTAATATATTATCAATTACAATCAATGGTAAATATTTTCGGCAAAGGTAAGCTCTGCTCTATTGCTCTGTTCCTTTTGTTCGCCCCAACAGCTTGTTTTTTATATGATGCCCGGCGGCGGTCAGCCGGTTATGTGAGGTGAGGTAATGCAGTACTTTATGCTCCAGCCAGTGGTGCAGCGGCACCAGCACGGCAGCCAGCCCAATCATAAAAGCCAGGTCTTTCCAGGGCTCCCCTTCTGTGATAGAGTAGATATTCTTTTTAAAGACCAGGAAAATAAATTCAAAGAACATGATAAAGACAAAAAATCCGATTGCCTTTATCACCCCGGCCGACACTTTGAACATGCCGAGCACCACCAGCCCTATAAACAAGGCGATTATTCCGATCACAATACCGAGGTACTGGATATTATTTCTTCTTCGCTTCAATTCTGCTGCCTCCTCGGCCGCCTCTTTGGCCCTTTTGTCCTGTCTTATCTGCTCCTCATCTACTTCCATTTGTGCCAACTTTTTTTCTTTGTTCAAGGCTTCTATGCTGTCTTTATACTGGTAATAGATACCCTTATATACCCCAGCCAGGGCGGGATTGCCTGTTTCGGTGTACAAGCTGTCAAGGCGTTTAGATGCAGCCTTTACATTTTCCAGCAACCCGTTCTTTTCACTCATTTCTTTTACCTGCAGATAATACTCGATCGCTTTTTTCTTATCCCCGGATTTCCGGTAAAAATCCGCCATCTGTTCATAAAAGCCGACCCGACTGTTACCATTAGTATTGTTCTCAAACATAGGCCTTGCTCTTTCCAAAAAGATACGGGCAGAATCAAATCGTCCAAGTTCAGTATAAATAATTCCGTAGGCCTGGTCAATAACCGGGGTCATGCCGAAATTGATCAGGTATTTTTTCAGATTATCCCCATCCGCTGAATTCATGTATTCCAGGGCCTTTTGTGGTTCGTCTATCCGCAGGTATTGGTTTAGCAGGCTTACATAGCCCGGTAATTTCAGTGTAGAAAATTTCAGTGAATCAGCCATCCGGATCGATCTTTCAAAGTGGCTTATCGCAATGTCGTAGCTCTTTTTACTGGCAAAGAGGTTTCCTATATTATTTATGTATATCACTCGCATATAGGGCACATTATTCTCCGTTAACACATCGAGCTTCTTATATGCTCTGGTCATATAATCTATCGCCCGGTCATAGTCTTCAATTGAACTGTAGAAAGTGGAAAGATTAAGATAGCAGTTCCGCAACAACGAATTATTCTTGATATCCTCAGCTATTCGCAACGCATTCAGGAAATTTCTTAAGGCCAGAATTTTTTTGTTCAGGGCCCTGTAAACCTGGCCATAGGTATTATATGATTCTGCCAGCAGACTATCATTAGAAAGAGAGGACGCCAGTGCGTTGGCTTCTATAGCATAAGAAAGGGCCTTTTCATTGTCCGGCAACATGAGGTGGACCCCTGCCAAATACATTTGGGCGGTGCTTGCCTCTTTATCCATCCTGTTTTCCTGTGCCAGCTCCAGCGCTTTGTTATAATACTCGATAGCCCGCTGGGAGTATGCTTTTTGATTAGCAAGGTAGGTGCAACGAATGCCATTTGATAAATATGCGGTGAACATCAACTTACGGTCTCTTGATACTTCTGCTTCAGCAATCAGTTTCTTCCCATACTCATCTGCCTCTTTTGGGTTCACATTCATCATTACCCTGCTTATTTCATCCAACAAATTCACTTTTCGTTCCGGGGTAGTAGCTCTGCTATATGCCTTTTTTAAGGAATCAAGGGCGGCGGCTTCCTGTGCAGAAACGACAAAGGAGCAGCACATGAATAAAACAATCAGTAACAATTTATTACGGGAGATCATAAGCAATGTGTTGGCCCTGAAATTAGTAAAGATTCTGCCACCGGTAAAATTCCTTTAACAAATAACTAACAGCTGCCTTTTATGGAGAGATTTTCACAGCAGCATCCAAGCAGTATCACAAACCACTGTATGCAAAACACGAGAATTCTCACCTTTCAAAAATCCGTCAAGGTATTATACCAGATGCTCTTCTGGGTACCTGTAGCAGGATTTAGTCTTTTACTTATTTACAACACCCTTCCTTATTTTACTTTCAGCAAAGACTTCAGTTTTATCGAAGAAAGGAGTTTTCTTTTCGAGAGTAATTTTTACAACACCTGTTTTTACATTCACATTGCCGCAGGTGCTCTTTGCATCGGCACAGCCCTTATCCAGTTTTCCAGATATATCCTGAAAAAGTCGAAAGCAATTCATCGCTTTTCAGGCAAGATCTATGTTTTTGTGGTATTGTTTCTTGGTGCGCCCACCGGCCTGTACATGTCCTTTTTTGCCAAAGGAAGTTTTTGGGAAAGAGCTTTGTTCATGTTCATGGCAGGCTGGTGGTTTGTCACCACGCTGTACGGGCTTACCACTATTCACAAGAGAAATGTAATTGCTCATAAGGTTTGGATGATGCGCAGTTATGCCATGGCCATGACGGCCGTTTCATTCAGGGTATTCCACATCATCTTTTACCTGCTGAACTGGGGACATCTGGAAAACTATGAAATATCTCTCTGGATAAGTGTGATTGGTAATATGTTGTTTGCGGAATGGATCATTTACCGGCAAAGCAAACATTATTTGAAATCATTCACCACCTGATTCGCTTAACCAACCATTATAAACTTTTAAAAAGTAACAAATGAAATCAATCTTGTACGTAGGCGCCACGTTAATGATAGGCGCAAGCATTTACGGGTTTGTAGATTATAAACAAACTAAGGACAAAAAAGAGTTTAAAAGAATGTACACAGAAAGCCCGGCTGAAGAACCAACCCTAGTTGATGCAAAAGAAAGTGTTGTTCCGCCAGCCGATAAAAAAGAGATAAAAGAAACAAAAAAAATGGTGGCTAGCAACACTTCTGATGGTAAAAAGAAAACCACTGTGAAAACTGCGAGGAAGAAAAAGAAGATCAATTCAGATATGTTCAGCCGCGGCTCTATGGAGGAAAGATATATTGAACCTGTGAAAGCCGAGGAGATAAAGATAAAACCTGACACTAAGAAAACAGAAATAAAAGAGCAGTAAAAGCATACAGTAACATTGCTCTATCCCGGTGGCGTACCCGCCGGGCTTTTTATTTCCACTTTAATGTATTGATAAGGTGTTCCAGGTCTTTCTTAAGAAAATCGTTGACTATTCTCAACGAATCTGCATTAGGCGCTGCATCAAAATATAAGGCCCCACGCAAAAAATGTTTGGTTGAATCGGTCAGAAAAAATTGGTTGGCCGTTGCTGTATTTCCGCCCAGGCTAAAGTACATGCCTTCTACACTATTAGGAGTAAGAATTCGGCTTTCTTCTATCCCTGTAGAAACATCCACATGCTGTTTATACGCCATTTTAAATCCATCCCTCACCAGCGAATCGAAACTATTGCCAGCGCCGCCTATGGCTTTATAGCTTACATATATCCTGCCTGCAAATTGGGGAAAATCAATATTGATCCACCAGTCGCCTGCTTTATCGTCAAAAAAAGTGGTGTCTTTTGTTACAGTGGCATACACCGGATATTCAAAAGTGTAGGGATAATCCGGCTTATCAAATGGCTGGTATTTTTTTTCAGGAAACTCAATATTAAAGTATCCTTTTTTCTTCCCTGTTGAATAATCGCTGTTACAGGCCAGTAATAAACTACTGAAAACAACCAACAAAAAAGTAATACGGAATGGCTTATTCATTCAGGTCTGAATTTATGGTTTAGGCTTTATTATCACTTTCGCCAGTTGGATGCGGTTATTTTCAACTTTCATAATCTCAAAATCAAAATCACCGCAGGGAATTACCGAGTCTGTATCTGGAAACTCTCCTGCCACTTCTAATATCAATCCAGCCAGCGATTCGCTTTCACCTTTTACTTTGTCGAATGTATCCATTGGCAACTTCATGATCCTGCACATATCATGGATCATTATTTTACCCTCGAAAATATAGTTATTATCATCAATTTTATAATTGTTACTCTCTTCTTCATCAAATTCATCTTTTATCTCGCCAATCACTTCTTCCAATATATCTTCCATCGTTACAATACCACTGGTACCGCCAAACTCATCCACCACCACAGCAAAATGAATTCTCTTCTGCTGAAAATCTTTCAGCAGGTCTTCTATCAATTTTGGCTCTGGGACAAAATAAGGTTGGCGCATCAGCTGGTGCCAGTTAAAGCTATCAGCCTCGTTCAAATGCGGGATGAGGTCCTTCGTATTGATCACCCCAACCACCTCATCCAGGCTTCCTTTATATACTGGCAACCTGGAATAGTGCAGTTCTTCTACCCGGGATATTAACTGGCCGAATGATAACCCATGCTCCACACCACTTACATCCAGCCTGCTTTTCATGATCTGCTTCACAGAAATATTACCAAACTTTACAATCCCTTTCATAATATTTTTTTCCTCCGGTGAAGCTTCGTCATCAGTTTTAAAATCAATGGCCTCGTCTAACTCCTGCATACTCATAGCACTAGTTTTATCAGCCCCGGCCCTTTTTCCTATGTTATCCGCCAACGATACTATCCAGCGGCTTATACGACCCAATAACAGGTGCAATGCCTCTACCACGAAAGCTGAACCGTATGCAAAACGAAGATTGTTTTGCGTAGCCCATACTTTGGGTAATATTTTACCAAAAAAGATCACAACTAATCCAATAAGTATAACCCTTATTATTATTTCCAGGAAATAGCTTGCCGGTTGACCCAGAAAATTGATAGTATGATAAGGCAAATACAGATCAATAAAGAAATTTGACAGAACGATAATGCAGATATTAATAAAAGTGCCCCCTATTAGTAATGAGGCATACACCTCTTTGGGTTCTTCCAGCAAGTTAATAATTCGCTTTGCTGACACATGCTGTTTTGTTTTCAGCATATTAACGTCTTTTTTATTCAGTGAAAAAAGAGCTACTTCGGCTCCCGAAATTGTAAACGTTAGCAACAATAATACTATAAGAGTAGCCGCAAGCATGGTAGTACCCTGCATATTTACAGCAAGGAGAAAATGTGCGAGACTATCAAAAATGGAAACGAATACCGGATAACTTTCCAAAGCAAGGTTTTTGGTGATCAATGTATTTGAAAGTATTGTACAAATACAAATCCCACCAAGCCGCTAAGCAACACAAAGATTTCCATGTTTATTCTTTGTGGTCCCCGTGTCTTTGTGGGATATTACAACACCTTCAGAAACAAAGTTATTGTATTTATAATTTACGGCTAAAAAGGCAGGTTTTCCGAGGGGTCTCCCAATGGCATATCTGTTCCGCCCATTCCTTCTATACCACCCTCGCCTGCACCGGGCAGTCCCCCACCTTCCACTCTTTTATCAAGCATAATGAGATTGTCGCCTACCACTTCTGTCGCAAATTTACGATGGCCATCCTTGTCGTCCCAGCTGCGGGTACGCAACCGGCCTTCTATATAAACAAGGCTACTCTTATGCAGGTATTTTTGCGCCAGTTCGGCCAAGCCCCTCCAAAGTACCACAGTATGCCATTCTGTTTGTGAAACTAACTTGCCGGTTCTGTCTTTGAAAGTTTCTGTTGTTGCCAGGGGGAATTTAGCCACGGCAATATTTCCTTCCAGGTGCTGCACATCCGGGTCTTTGCCCAGGTTTCCTATCAGCATTACACGGTTTACGCCTCTCATATATTTATTCTTTAGGTTTAATAAATCATCTAAGGGCTTTGAGCTCTTTAAAGTTAAAATCTTTTTGCGGAGAACCGAAAACAATTACCCACAATGAAATATTAGTTTTTCCTGATCAGTTTCTTTTAACGATGGGTTAACTACTTTTGTTATTATTTTGGTAACTGAAATACCACATAAACTACTATTTATGAAAGCTCAATTTTTAACTTGGCTAACCTTACTGCTTGGCCCGGTACTGGTAAATGCACAAACAGAATTGGCCCCTGACCAAAATCCTAACTATGCTATCAGCAGGGATAAATACATGAAAATGGCGGATTCGATGACTAAATGGCATGGTACCACCCTTCAAAATACTTACCAGGCCATTGATTGGCTTGCTGATAGGGAAAGAGCCAGAAAAAACCGTATTGATTTTCGGCGCCAGCTACGACTTGAAAGGGCCCGATGGAACGGATATAATTACAGAAACGATGGTTATTATGATCCTTATAATAGCTACAACAACTCCTATTACAATTCTTTTAATAACTACAACAGAGGCAACCGCTGGCAAAGGCCCCGTTTTTGGTGGTGGTAAAGTATTCGCTGATAATAAGGCATTTAGTTAACCAACTATTTAATCAAAAATTTTACTCTCATGAAAAAAGTTATACTCGTTTCATTATCATTTGTCGTAGCCTTTGCTTATACCAGTTGTTCCAGAAAGGTTACCCGCATCGATCCTTCTGAACAGGTGGATATCAGTGGTCGGTGGAACAACACTGACTCCAGGCTGGTGGCAGAGGATATGACTTCAAAAGTCTTAGGTGCCAACTGGCTTACAGACCATATGTCGGCTAAAGGAGGGCAGCGTCCGGTAGTGATCGTTGGATTTGTAGATAACAAAAGTCATGAGCATATTGATGCTGAGACTTTCGTAAAAGACGTAGAAAACTCATTCATCACCACTCAAAAAGTACGGCTGGTACAAGGGGGTAAAAAAAGAGAAGAACTCCGTGCAGAAAAGGCCGATCAACAAACTAATGCGTCTTCCAGTAGTATGAAAAAATTTGGACTGGAGCAGGGTGCTGATTTCATTCTACAGGGTTCTATTAACTCTATAGTTGATTCACATAAGCGCAAAAAAGTAACCTATTACCAGGTAAACCTGGAACTCACCAATATTCAAACCAATGAAGTGGTATGGATTGGTGAAAAGAAGATTGCCAAATACATCAAGAATTGATCTGTGTGCAATGCTTGTTACTCATAGAGGCTCTTATCTCCAGGTAACAATTTACTTTACACAAACGACCTTCAACCGAAACAACTATGTTCCATAAAAGGATCAACATTATACTGTCCTCCTTTCTTATCGGGGCAGTGTTGTTGACATCCTGTGCCAGCTACAACAAACAGGCAAGCAGTTATTATTACCATCTTCGTCAGGGCAATTACCATAAAGCCGCTGTTGCACTAGATGATAATAAATTGTTGAACAAGGACCGGAACCGTTTATTATTCCTGCTGGAGAGGGGGAAAATCTGTCACCTTCTCAACCAATGGGATAGCAGCAACAACTACCTGAATGAAGCTGATAATATGATGGAGGAAGTAACCATATCAGCTAAGGACATTGCATTAGGCACCCTAATTAATCCAATGATGCAATCATACAAACCAGAGGGGTTTGAAAAATACCTGGTGCATTATTATAAAGCCCTGAACTACCTCCAGATTGGGCAACCGCAGGAGGCTCTCGTGGAAGCCCGCCGCATCAGCCTTCGTACATACGA
This sequence comes from Chitinophagaceae bacterium, assembly GCA_016787125.1. Classification (GTDB taxonomy): domain Bacteria; phylum Bacteroidota; class Bacteroidia; order Chitinophagales; family Chitinophagaceae; genus JJ008. The sequence goes on from JAEUVM010000116.1 coordinate 13,801, forward strand.
ACAGCAGGATAAACCCGGGAACAATAACAAGTATTCCGATGATGCATTTTCATTGATGCTGCAGGGGTTGATCTATGAAAAAAATGGTGATGTAAACAATGCGTTTATTGCTTATAGAAATGCAACAGATGTATTCTTAAAAAACAATGGCATATTTTACGATACCAGAATGCCTGAGCAGCTCAAGAAAGATCTCCTTCGCACAGCTTTCCAAATTGGCTTTACAGACGAACTAAACAGGTATGAAAGACTACTCAATACCTCGTATACCAAAGAAAATATACCTGAAGGCGGTGAACTGGTCGTCTTTTGGGAGAACGGTTCTGCCCCGGTGAAAATACAGCAAGACCTTTACTTCAGCATGATCAAAGATGCGGGGGGCGGTTTCTTTTTCAGAGACGGGGGCGGTTTTTACAATATTCCTTTCGATGTAAATAATAGTAATAACAGCAATGATATCAAACTGGAGAATCTCCGCAGTTTTCGGGTGGCGTTGCCTGCTTACAAAGCGCTGCCAGTCTTTTATAGCGGAGCCAGTTTAATTGTAAACAACAGTACTTATTCACTGGAACAGGCAGAAAACATCAACACTCTTGCCTTTACCACATTAAAAGAAAGATTGCTTATAGAGCTTTCTACAACACTTACCAGGCTGGCAGTTAAGAAACTGGCCGAAGCAGCCATCAGGCCTCCTGAAAGGAAAAATGACAGCAATAAAACTGAGGAAGAAAAAAAGAAACAGGAGAAAAAAGATAATCAACGGGAAGCAATAGCCCTGGGATTGCAGCTTTTCAATTTCGCAACGGAAAAAGCAGACACCCGAAACTGGCAAAGCTTGCCTCACAGTATCTACTACACAAGGGTACCGCTTCAAAAAGGAGAGAACAATATCACATTACAACTAAACGGTACCGGATCTCCAGCTATAAATTTTACAGCTACCGGCACTGGTGGCATTCAGTTTAAAAATGTCTGTACTTTAAAATAAGGTCTGTTGCCCGTTCTTTTCCCTGAGGTATTGGTTAATGAATTGAGGAAAGGCATGAGCAGCCATCTCTTCTTTTTCCATCCACAACCAATCATTTTTTATTGAGGGCTTATTTTTTACACGGATTTTTATGAACTGTCCGGCAATCAACTGGTGTGAAAGCTGTTGCTTGAATAAAGGAGACACAGATATGAGCTCGTACGCATTCTTCAACAACCATTTTTTCTTTTCTAATTCCCGGATAATGGTTTTCGTATCTAATTCGTTGCCTACCTCAATCAAAGGAAACTCATAAAGGCCCTGCCATATGTCTTTCTCCACCCGCTTTCTGATGGCAGTCTCCTTTTTGTTCTCCAAAACCAAATAATAAAACCAGCGCTTCCGCACATTGATCTTCTTTTCTTTTACCGGCAATTCATTTACCTGATTGTGTAAAAAAGCATCACAGCTTTTCTTAAATACACAAGTATCGCAAAGGGGCGCAGCAGGTTTGCAAATCACAGCACCAAAATCCATAATAGCCTGGTTGTACATACCTGGTTGTTTTCTGTCCAGCAGTTCTTCCGCAAGGTTTGTAAATTCCTTTTTACCTTCTGTGGAGTCAATAGCTGTGGAAATACCAAACACCCTTGCGAGCACCCTAAACACATTTCCATCTACCACCGCATGTGGCAGGTTAAATGCAAAAGAAGAGATGGCTGCGGCTGTGTAAGGACCAATTCCCTTTAGTGCTTTTATTTCATCATAATTATCCGGAAAGTGCCCCTTTAACTCTTTTGAAATGTAGCCTGCTGTAAAAAGCAGGTTTCTGCACCGGGAGTAATAACCCAGACCTTCCCAAAGCTTGAAAACTGCCGTCTCCGGAGCTTTGGCCAACTTGTGTACGTTGGGAAATTCTTTAACGAAATTATTGTAGTAGTTCAGGCCCTGCTCTACCCTGGTTTGCTGAAGAATTATCTCACTCAACCAGATTTTATACGGGTCTTTTTCACCCTTCCACGGCATTTGCCGGGTATTTTCCTGTTGATTCCACTTTAATAAAAGCCTCGAAAAACTTGTTTTTAGAGCCTGTTTTGTATTTTTTTTCATGAAAAAATACGGTCTTTGGTTAATTAGTCCAGCTAAATATCTGCCATTTCATACCTAACCGGGTCAAAGGGGGTGAAAAAAATTATGCCTATTTAGTTGACAATCATATTATTTTGTTATAAATTGGTGTTCGCATAACCACTTAAACCCTGCAACAATGAGAAAAGCCGACCTGGTAAATCAGATTTCTGAAAAAACAGGCATACCCAAGGTAGATGTGCTTGTTACACTTGAAACCATGTTCAAGGAAGTAAAGGATACCCTTTCTGCCGGCGAAAATATCTACATCCGTGGCTTTGGCAGCTTCATCACCAAAAAAAGAGCTGCAAAAATTGGCCGTAATATCAAAAAGAACGTTGCAGTGCATATTCCTGAACATTATATCCCAGCCTTTAAACCTGCCAAAGAATTTGTAGCAGAGGTAAAAAAATTAAAAGAACCGAAACCTGATGCAGGGCCTGGCGAAGATGCAGAATAGCTGCTATTATTCCCACTCATCAATTTTCAACTTTTTTATACCACTAGCTTCATAGTTAGCTGATTGAGGTCTTACAGATTTAGCCTCAAACCAGCGAAAGGATTTTTTGTCAGTATCCCCAATCATAATAAGCGGTTCAGTTTCTCCATTGTCATTAACCAACATACCCGCCAGAATAAATGTTGTTGATGAAATCCATATAGCTTCTTCAATCCCCGCAGAAGGACCAAAGAATGCGATTCGTTTCCATTCTTTTGTTTTCAGATTACAGAGAACTACTGCCTGGTCTACATCTGCACTGGCAATGACCTTCCCAGCCCTTTTCTCCAGCATCAGCCCTGAACTGTATAGGTCAATGAATTGATTGCTGTCTGATGAAAAACTAAGTGCCGGTTTATATAATCCATAAAACTCGCTTAGATCAGGCATTTTTTCGCTTTCACCATCCGTAAAGCTGCTTAATTGAGTCAGCCTGAAGGAATCTGTTCTAAAGTTCCGAAAGGACCGTGTCCAATTATCTAATTCTTTCTCAATAAACGATTTGACGGTCGTCAGCGTACTGTCAATAGCTTCATTCAATGGCTTCTTGTTTTTCTCTATCTGAGAGGTATCCTTTGCACCGTTATTCGAATCTGCGGAAGGCGTCTTTCTATCTTTTTCTCCACAGGAAGCAAGAATTAAAATGATGAATGCGATAAAAAATCCCGGAAAAACAGATCTCATAAAAAGCAGGTTTAATATTAGTTCGTCTTTACATATAATAAAAGACAGGTTAAGTTAATGAATATCCATGATGCACAAACCTATTTCGGATATCAGCTAAACCTGGCTATTATTACATTAGAGCGTCTTAATCGACTCATTTTGCCTGTACCTTTGCCTCCTGAAATTTTACATCGTGAAGAAACCTCAATGGATCACTATTGGCATCGCTGTAGTCTTAACAGCCGGTATTTTTGTGTTTGGCCGAACAGTACCCCGGAAAAAGCAGATTGTGGTAGCAGAACAACATGGCCCTGATGACGGACACGACCATAGTACTGATATTCAGCCTATTTCCATTGATACAATACTGGTTTTGGCTAAAAAAGGCCTTAATCGGGACCAGGTTGTAAAATTAAATACCCTTGAAAATTCAATTACCAGGGGAGACCTAAAAGATCAGCAAGTACATGTATATCATCAGCTAGCCCGGTTCTGGGCAGACTCCGCACGGGCGTTTGAACCTTATGCCTGGTACACAGGCGAAGCTGCCAGATTGGAAAATTCGGAAAAAAGCCTCACCTTTGCCGCCCAACTGTTTTTGGATAACCTGCAAAATGAGACCACACCTTCACTTATTCAGTGGAAAGCCTTGCAGGCCAAAGATTTGTTTGAGCGATCTTTGAAGATTAACCCGGATAATGATTCAGCCAAAGTAGGCCTAGGCGCCTGCTACCTCTTTGGAGGCATTTCCAGCACACCAATGGTGGGGATAAGCCAGATAAAACAGGTGGTTGATAAGGACAGCACCAATATCTATGCACAAATGATGCTGGTGAGAGGCTCTTTGGTTTCCGGGCAATACGAAAAAGCGATTAGCCGTTTACTAACGGTTAACAATATAAAATCTGGCTTTTTAGATGCTATTCTGCTGCTGGCAGAAGTGTACGAACGGACAGGGGATAAAAAGAATGCAGTGGTTTGGTATGAAAAAAGCCTGCCTTTGGTAGAGTTACCCGAAGCAAAAACAGCCATCCGTGAAAGAGTAGCTGTATTGAAAAAATAGAAGTTGAGTAAACTTATTTATAAACGTTATTAAAAAATTATTTGAGTATGCCTTGTGGTAAAAAAAGGAAGCGTCATAAAATTGCGACGCACAAGCGTAAAAAAAGACTGAGAAAGAACCGTCATAAAAAGAGAAATAAATAGTCTTAGGTCTTAAGTCATTGGCCGGTAGGTCATTGTCATTAAAACAATGACCCGACTATTGCCTTAAGACCATAGATTTTAAACTCTTTCCAGTCCACCGGTTGTTTACCGTAAAAGTTTGCACCCCGCCCTTCTAACAGCAAGTTACACTGCAGGAACAACTTCCGCATTCCCTACGGATATATGACAACTGGTGTTTACAGCACTAAGGTGATTCATTTATGTAAGCTGTAATGAACAAAGAACTTATTATTAATGCAGCCCCCCAGGGAGTGGAAATAGCCCTGCTCGAGGACAAGAAACTGGTAGAATTGCATAGCGAAAAAAGCGATGCCCGTTTTGCCGTAGGTGACTTGTATTTGGGTAAGGTAAAGAAACTGATACCAGGCTTAAATGCTGCCTTTGTTGATGTCGGGTTTGAAAAGGACGCTTTTCTGCATTATACCGATCTGAGTCCTTACGCTAAATCGCTGCTGAAGTTTACCAGCATGTGCATGAACGACAAGTCAGAACAAGGGCTGGATTTTTCCAAATTCACTATTGAACCGGAAATCGTTAAAACCGGAAAGATCAACGAAGTGTTGGGAGGTAAACCCAACGTTCTTGTTCAGATATTAAAGGAACCCATTGCTGCCAAAGGCCCCAGGTTGAGCTGCGAGATATCTTTGCCCGGTCGTTTTGTGGTGCTAACCCCTTTTAACGACATTGTGGCAGTTTCCCGTAAAATTCATTCATCAGAAGAAAGAAAACGGTTACAAAAGATAGTTGAGGCCATCAAATCGAAAAATTTTGGCGTCATCGTAAGGACCGCCGCCGAGGGAAAAAATACTGCCGAACTGCACGAAGACCTTTCGGCTCTTGTAGCCATGTGGCAAAGTATTCAGCAAAACCTGAAAGGCGCTGTAGCCCCGGCAAAGATCCTGAGCGAGCAAACAAAGACAACCAGCATGCTGCGTGACCTATTGAACGAAGACTTCAACAAGATCGTGGTCAATGACAGAAATATTTTTGCAGATACCAAAAACTACATTCAGCGAATTGCTCCTGAAAAAGCAGACATTGTTTCTTTTTACCAGAACGGTTCACCCATTTTTGATTCTTTTGGTATTACCAAACAGGTAAAATCTTCTTTTGGCAAAACGGTGAACCTGGATAGCGGTGCGTATCTTATTATTGAGCACACCGAAGCCCTGCATGTAATAGATGTGAACAGTGGCTATAAAAGCGTAAGTAACAACCAGGAGCAGAATGCAATGGAAACCAACCTGGAGGCGGCCGAAGAAATAGCACGTCAGCTAAGGCTTAGAGATCTTGGAGGAATTATCGTTATAGACTTTATTGATATGAAGCTTCCCGACAATAAACGGAAGCTGGTGGAAAAGATGGAAGAATTTATGGCGCCAGATAGGGCCAAGCATGCAGTACTTCCCATTTCCAAATTCGGCATCATGCAGATCACCCGGCAGCGGATGAAGCCGGAAATGAATATCAATACCCAGGAAGTTTGCCCCAGTTGTAATGGCACCGGTAAAATTTCTTCTACTCTTCTGCTTGAGGATGATATTGAAAAGAATTTAAGCTACCTAATCACCCATAAGAATACAAATCTCAAGCTGGTGGTTCACCCTATACTATATGCCTATCTTACCAAGGGCTGGCCCTGGAAAACTATGATGGCCAAATGGAAAAGGAAATATGGCCAAAAGACCCGCCTAGAACAAGACACCAATTATCACCTGACCGAATACAAGTTTTTTGACCAGCACGATGAAGAGATAAAATTATAAGTAACTCTTGCCTATAACGAATACCCTCCCCTAGACATTGAGGGAAGGGTATTTATTTCGGACTATATCTATTTTGGCAAAAAGGTCGAATTATGAAAAATATTAACTTATTAACTTCGGTCCCTGCTTCCTAAATAAATCATAACATACTGAATTAACTGCACCACCGCAGCCAAAGCGGCAACTACATAAGTCGTTGCAGCCCATTTTAATGCATCTTTTGCCTTTGGATATTCCTGGGCATTAGTAACATTTGTATTATCTAGCCAAGCGAGGGCCCTTTTGCTGGCATCAAACTCTACAGGGAGGGTAACCAGGGTAAAAATTACCGTCACACTCATTATTATAATGCCGATCAGTAGGACAGTTGGGTTTTTGGTGGTGGCCAGTACGATCATACCTGCCATTAGCACCCAGTTTACCAGCATTGAGCTGAATTGTACCGCCGGTACCATTTTACTCCTGAAAACCAATGGTCCATAGCTGGTGGCATGCTGTACGGCGTGCCCGCATTCATGGGCAGCTACAGCAGCAGCTGAAACACTGGTCCCATTATAAACATCCGGACTTAGGCTTACTGTTTTGGTAGTTGGGTTGTAATGGTCGCTCAAAAACCCGTCTACTGAGGTCACTTTTACATCATAAATACCATTTTCCCGGAGCATTTTTTCAGCTATTTCCTTGCCAGACATACCGTTAGAAAGGGGTACCTTACTATACTTAGTAAACTTGCTTTTCAGGATAGCTGAAACCAAGAAACTGATGCCCAAAAACAGCAATCCAACAATCAACATTTCGTTTGACATTATCATTTTACTTACTTTTTTGACTGATTAAACAACAAATTTGTGGCCATTTTGGTTGGTGCATTTTTTCCCGCCGTTTTGTCATGTCAAGGCTGGGCTCTACCTTGAAAAATCTTTTTTCAGGAAAGTAACTCCGTTATATTAATTATATACAATTACTTCAAAATCAATCACTTATATAGGTATTCTTTATTGTGATTTTGATTAACTTAGACCTGTCAGGAGTCTTAGAAGTTATACACAGCACAAAAAATTTATTTTGAAATGTGGGGCATAATTGTAACTTAGCAATAGAATTTAATGGGTTAGTAAGTAAGGGGGTCAATCGTAAGATTGGCCCTTTTTACTTTTAAAACCTCCGATGATTTTATCTTAGCACAACTTATATATATCATCACTTCTTTTTGTAAGAACATTCCAACTTCCCGGCTTCATCACTTATTTATCTCACCGTTTTTCTTGTAGCAAATCCTGATCCTTTAATTTTATCGCATGGCGAAAACCAAGACTTCATTCTTTTGTCAGAACTGCGGCTATGAAAGTGTAAAATGGGTTGGACAATGTCCATCCTGCCAGCAATGGAATACGTTTGTCGAAGAACTCGTACATAAAGATACAGGCAAACAAGGTGCTGACTGGAACAACTACAACGATAACACAAGAACCTCCCGCACCGTTTCACTGAGCGAAGTAAAAAGCAGTGCTGAAAAAAGGATCATTACTGCCGACGCGGAACTCAATCGTGTACTCGGTGGCGGCATTGTTCCCGGCAGCCTCGTACTCGTGGCCGGTGAACCCGGTATTGGTAAATCAACATTGTTCCTGCAAAATGCCCTCTGGCTGAAAGATAACAAAGTACTTTACATCAGCGGAGAAGAAAGCGAGCAGCAGATAAAGATGCGGGCAGACAGGCTGGGATTAAAGAATGACCAGTTTTACCTGCTTACCGAAACATCCACACAAACCATTTTCCAGGAAATAAAAAAACTTAAACCATCACTGGTCATTGTCGATTCTGTACAAACACTGCAAACACCGTTTATAGATTCATCCCCCGGCAGCGTATCACAGATAAGAGAGTGCACAGCCGAGTTTCAACGCTTTGCCAAAGAAACCAATACTCCCGTGTTTCTCATTGGCCATATCACCAAAGACGGCAGCATCGCAGGCCCCAAGATACTCGAACACATGGTGGATACCGTACTGCAGTTTGAAGGCGACCGCCACTATGCCTACCGTATCTTACGAACACTGAAGAACCGCTTTGGCAGTACAGCCGAACTCGGTATTTATGAAATGACAGATACCGGTATGCGGGGCGTGCTAAACCCCAGCGAGATACTCATCACCCAAAAAGAAGATCATCTCAGCGGAATAGCTATCGCAGCAACAATAGAAGGCATCCGCCCATTATTAATAGAAGTACAGGCCCTCGTTACCCAATCAGTGTACGGTACACCGCAGCGCACCGTCAGCGGTTTTGATCTCCGCCGGTTGCAACTCCTCCTTGCTGTACTGGAGAAAAGAGGTGGCTTCCATTTTGGCATGAAAGACGTATTCCTGAATATTGCCGGAGGTATAAAAGTGGAAGATCCTTCTATCGACCTTGCCGTACTCTGCGCCCTGCTTTCATCTTATGAAGATGTGCCGTTACCACAACAGGTATGCTTTGCCGGTGAAGTGGGATTGAGTGGTGAGATAAGGGCCGTCAACCGCATCGACCAGCGCATCGCCGAAGCAGAAAAACTCGGATTTGAAAAGATCATCGTATCCCGGTACAACCAGAAAGGACTAAGCAAACAGCAATTCGGTATTGAAGTGGTGCTGATGAGCCGTGTGGAAGAAGTATACAAGTACCTGTTTTAATATATCGCTTTTAGCGATAGAACTCTTTTGCAAAACCTGGCCCTATGATAATTGTAACAAAGCTCTCACAGGCTTTTATGCACCTGCTGTACCCGCATATCTGTGCCGGCTGCGGACACGAACTGCACAATGAAGAAACACAACTCTGCCTTCAATGCCTCCACGAAATGCCCCACACCGGCTTTGACAAATTGCCCGGCAACCCCGTGGAGAAAATATTCTGGGGCCGCCTGCCACTTACTGCCGCCATGGCCGGTTACTACTTCACCAAAGGATCAGTGATGCAGCAACTGATGCACCAGTTGAAATACAAGGGCAACAAAGATCTCGGTATCCAGTTGGGCAGAATGCTCGGCCATCAGCTCGCCGAAAGCGGCCGCATCATGGCCGATGCACTCATACCACTCCCGCTATATCCCGCAAGGGAAAAGAAAAGAGGATACAACCAGGCCACACTAATCTGCCATGGTATGGCCGACATACTGCAGCTTCCTGTGTTCGATAAAGCAGTAACAAGGCCCCATCATACCACCACACAAACCCGTAAGAAAAGAATCGAAAGATGGGATAATATAGAAGGAAAATTCCTGGTTACACAGCCCGATGTTCTTCAGCATAAAAAACTGCTGCTGGTGGATGATGTGGTAACCACAGGCGCCACACTGGAAGCATGCGGGGCAGCGATACTTGGCGCAGGCAATGTATCGCTGAGTATCGCATGCCTTTGTATGGCTTCGCATTAAACAGCAGACTGCTTTTAACTTTCACCACTTAATCATACTTTTGAAACATGAGGTGCTCAGGTTTTCTTTTATCCTTTTTAATGCTGTTTCTTTTCTCCTGCCGGAAAGATTCCTTTATCACTTCCGGTGATGCACGCATCTCCATTTCAGCGGATACCCTCAAGTTCGACACCGTCTTTGTAACCGCCGGCTCCACCTACCGCACACTCAAGATATTTAACGATAATAACCAGAAGCTCCGCCTCTCATCCCTTCGCCTCATGGGCGGCACCGGCTCTGTATTTAAACTCAATGTAGACGGCACACCCGGAAACAGCTTCAGCAACCTCGAACTGGAAGCCAACGACAGCCTCTATGTATTTGCACAGGTTAATGTAAACCCCGGCGCAGTCAATCTGCCATTTATCCTTCGCGATAGTATCGAGATCTCATTCAATGGTAATAAGCGCTTGGTGCAACTGGAAGCATGGGGACAAAACGCCCACTTCCTCCGCAATAAAACAGTAAGCACCAACGAAACCTGGAACAATGATCTGCCCTATGTTATTCTCGGCTCACTCAACATCAATGCCAATACCACCCTCACTATAAATAAAGGATGCCGCATTTACCTGCATGCCGATGCACCCGTATTGGTAAATGGCACCCTGCAGGTAAACGGACTAAAGGATACGGTCGACAGGGTGTATTTCCGCGGCGATCGCCTTGATGAACCATACAAAGATTATCCCGCCAGCTGGCCCGGAATATTCTTCCAGGCCACCTCAAAAGATAATGTGCTGAACTACGCTATCATCAAAAATGCCTTCCAGGCTATCGGTGTTACTGATCCGGCCACCAACCCCAATCCCAAGCTGGTATTAAATGAATGTGTGATAGATAATGCCTGGGATGCCGGCATCGTGGCGCTCAACAGCAGTATCCGGGCAAGGAACTGCCTCATCAGCAATTGCGGAAAGAACCTGCTGCTGGCAAAAGGTGGCGACTACCAGTTTATTCATTGCACCATGGCCACCATAGCCAATCGTTTTATAGATCATAAAGAACCGGTGCTCACCTTGTCAAATTATGCCAACGGCACATCAGCCAATCTTGATGCCCTTTTCAGAAACTGTATCTTCTGGGGCGAGAACGGGCTGGTAAATGATGAAGTGGTGGTGATTAAAAATGGTAATACCGTATTCAATGTAAACTTCGATTATGGCCTGTGGAAAGTGCAGAATGCACCAGCCAATACCACCAGCACCCAGGTCATCAATAATCAATCGCCACTTTTCGACAGCATAGACACCCGCAACAACTATTACGACTTCCGCCTCAAGACCGGGTCCCCCGCCATCAACAAAGGCACCATTACCTCCCTCACCACCGACCTCGATGGCAAACCCCGTGCTGCCGGATTACCAGACCTGGGTTGTTTTGAAAAGCAATAAACTCATCCCGGCCTTACCGAAACAGTCTGACGGCCCCCGTCTGAATGGAGCAAGAAACAGCCTGACGGTACCCCGTCTGACTGGAGCAAGAAACAGTCAGACGGTCCCCTTCTGACTGGAACAATGACGGTCTGACCGATACCCACACAGCCCGTGGTTTCAACCACGGGCATGAGGAAAACGCCGGTCCTTTCCCTCACACACCACAATGGCTGATGTGAGTTAATGCAAATTCCCCACGTTCCATCGGAACGTTTTGTATATAGTAGCTAAGCTAATTAATTTAGCTTATTAAATTGTTGATTAATAATAATATAAATCGCAAAAGGGAAATATCTGAAACATTTTTCGATATTTTTCAAAAAGGTTTGCTACGTTTGGTTCGTGAATATGCCAGCAATAAACCCCAAAATGATCCTCCTCGCCCGTGAGTCAAGAGGCCTGACACAGCAGACCCTGGCTGACAGGATCAAGACCAATAAAGCCCAGCTATCCCGCATGGAAAACGGAGAAATAGTACTGTCAGAAGATATGCTCTTTGCCATGGCTGAAGCCACCTCCTACCCGGCACATTTCTTTTTCCAGAAAGGAGAAGTGATACCCGTTAATCTCGCCTATCGGAAAAGACAAAATGTACCGGCAAAGATCATAGCACCCATCGAAGCACAGGTAAACATTATGCGGATGCATGCCGAACTGCTGCTGAATATGCTGAACATACCCGCACCGATGCTTCCGGTATATGAAGTAAACGAACAACAAACACCGGCAACCATAGCAGCGCTTGTCCGCAATGCCTGGAAAATAGAAGAACCTGTTATCAATAACCTGACAGAATTACTTGAACAAAACCGCTTATTGATTAATGTTTTTGATTTTGGTACAGAACGGGTGGACAGTAAAAGCATTCTCACCAATTCACGGCAACCGGTCATTTTCCTGAACAGCACAATGCTTGGCGACAGACAACGTTTCTCATTGGCCTACGAGCTTGGCCACCTCATTATGCACACATTTCTGCCGGTTGCCCACAACAGGGATATACATCATGAAGCAAATGAGTTTGCCGCAGAATTCCTTATGCCGGCAAATGAAATACGGAAGGATTTTGAAAAAGGGATCAGTCTGCCGCTCCTTGGCGAACTGAAAAGAAAGTGGAAAGTATCCATGATCTCGCTTCTTTACAGGGCAGATGATCTCGGCCTTCTCACACCCAATCAGAAAAGATATCTCATACAGCAATTTAACCAGTTGCGCATCCGCAGAAGAGAACCGCCCGAACTGGATGTGCCGGTGGAAAAACCAGGATTGGTAAATCAGCTTATCAGGCAGTGCATGGAAAAACTGAACCTGCACATAAGCGGCATGGCACAACTTTTATCCATACAGGAAAGCGAATACCTGGAACTGTATGAGAACAACCATACTAAAGCACTTTAAAATGACAATAGCAATGAGCACGGAAAGAAAAAAGGTAAGTATCAAAGCGTATAGCATCGGGGAGCTTGCAGCATTGTACGAGATCAGCGTACGCACCATGAACCGCTGGCTGAAACCGCATCTGGAAAAGGTGGGCAAAAGAGAAGGCAGGTTTTACAGCATAAAACAGGTCTCTGTCATTTTCGAACAATTAGGAATGCCCGGCGATTTTGATACAGCCGGATGACCTTCGTTACATAATAATTTTTGGAAGCCACTCTCACCAGTGGTTTTTTTATTTATACTCATTGCTTACTAAAAAGGCTTGTTCCTTCCTGCTTCATTCTTTCTGTTCAAATAACGCTGCAAACACTCCTGTATCTCCCCAAAGCGGACAACGGCCCTTTGCCGCCATAGTATGTTTGTTCTGTCATTCAGCAACAGCAAAAGAAAACAATGAAACAGGCAAACACAGCAACAGAAATAACCCACAGCAATTCGCTGCAGGCAGTGGTAACAGACAATACAGATCAGCAGAAGAAACTGCAGCAGCTTACTGATACGGCATGGAGTTTTGCCTGTACAGCCCTCTGGAACAACCTGGAATTCTCGTCCAGGGAAACCTCAACAGCCAAGGATAAGATCCGATCCGTTTTGCAAAGCGGGGATATGGAAAAATCATTCCTCGCATTCTGTCAGCGGGTGCTTCTCGCAAGGCATTATGTAAGCAAAAATCCGGGACACTACATCCCCCTGCCATCAGTATGGCTGGATGAAACCAACAAGCGGGGATTTGCCGGAACGGAAAGCTGGTACAACAGGGTGATTGATATGCGTCAGTCCCTTCCTTCTTACAAACAGGAAGTAAAAGCCCTGGCAGAAGCCATACTGGAACTGAGCACCGAGCCATCAAACGCCAACTATCAGTACTGGCGGTCTTACTTCATTGATCACCGCTCACCAGGCCTGCTTACACTGTTTCAACAGGCCGCTGTACAACAGCTTTACCATTAAACACAAAACCTGTCAACAAAGAAACCATGACACGCCAAATAAAGTACATCGTTGTGCATTGCACAGCCACTCCGCCTGAAGCTAAAGCGGAGAACATCGTTCGCTACTGGAAAGAACAGCTTGGCTGGAAAAACCCCGGCTACCATTATATCATACGTCGGAACGGCGAGATCGTACAACTGCTTTCCGAAGACCAGGTATCGAATGGCGTTAAGAATTATAATCAGCACTCGGTGCATATTTCATACATCGGCGGCATTGATAAAAACAATAAACCGCTCGACAACCGGACGCCGGAACAAAAAGCAGCCCTGTTTAATAAACTGGTCGCCTTATCGGAAAAATATCCCGGCGCTGAAATAAAAAGACACCGCGATTTTCCCGGCGTAACAAAAGCCTGCCCCTCATTCGATGTGCGGACATGGCTGAAAGAATACATACCTGAAGGAGTAACCTGATAAAACAAACTACTGTAACCTATGAAAACATTTATTCAGCAACTATTCAAAGACAAAAACGGAAACTTCAGCCTGCGTGAATTTGCAACAGCCGTATCAATATTCGCTTTGCTCACAAGCTGGATAGCCAAACAGTTTTTCAACAAAGAAATGCCGGAGTATATGTTTTACACATTCGCCAGCATGATTGGTGCCGGATGCTTTGGCTACTCATTAGAAAAAAAGAATTAAAACGATTCAATAAAAAACAAAATGAATAAGTATAAAAAAATAGCCCTGCTGGTTTGTGGTATAGCCGGAGGCGTCGCCCTGTCCTCACTCTTCAGGGGTGGATGTAATAATGCAGCAGTAAAGAAAACCGTTACCATCAAACAGGTGAACGACCTCGAAGAAAAAACAATACGCAGGGAGAAGACCATACAGTTACGCATTGATTCTATAAATAAGGCGGCTGCATTACTCACCAGCGAGATACTATCATTAAACAACCTGCTGGAAAAAGCAAAAAAGCAGAGCCTGCAGTTACAAACTATCGTCACTTACGAAGCATTAAAAAAACCTGCGCCCGGCGATACGCTGCTACGTACACAGGATTGTGATACACTTCGTAAAACAGCCTTGCAGTTTATACAGGCAACGATCGAAAAGGACAGTTTATATGAAGCCGTATCAAATCGCCAGGAACAACGCATCACACAAAAAGACAGCCTCGTATCCCTGCACCGGCAACAGTACAATGCATTGCGTCTTTCCTTTGATGAAAGCATAACACAACAAAAACTGCTCGTTGATCAAAACAGATCCTTCCAAAAACAATTACGTAAACAACGCATAAAAAACAAGCTGCTGTCCGGACTTACGATCATCGCCGCCGGCATCACCACCAGCTACCTGTTACGACGCTGACAAGAAATTCAAACTGATAACCCGCTGCACGCAGCAACTGCCTTTTGAAATAAAAAGGACAGGCAACTATTTCCTTAACAATAAAAAACAACAACATGTCTGAAACAGTTAAAAACACCTTTTTCCGGTTCGTGACCTTGCGGTCGCCCGAACTGGTTACAGAAAAGGACAAACAGGACTATCACGTCCATCACCCCAATCCCACGGGCGAAGGGTTTTTCGCCACACAATTGGCCAACCCGGCGGCCACGCCTGCCCAACAGGCTGCCGCTCTTACACAACGTGCCGCATCATTCTCAGGACTGACCGACACCACTGCACTGAAAAACCTGGTAAGCCAGAACTTCTTCGATTTTTCAGTATGGCTGGCTAAAAACCGGAAAGCCGTATTCAACAAAGAAGCTGTCAGCTACCAGGGTATATTTCCTGCAACACTGCCACATGCCACAGCCATCAGCCTTTGGGACAACCTCTTTTACCAGCTTATCACAAACAAAAACCCGCAGTTGCGTCAGTTGGTAATTGAAACATTGGTTGCCAATGCATACCTCGCAGCCGGTGAAACGTTCCAGCACCAACTGGCAGAAGCCCGTGCGGTAATTCCATCTGCCTTTTTCGGAGGACAGGGACAGATCAGTGCAAGCCGTACCGCATCTGGCAATGAAAGTGGCGGACTTCCGGTGTACACAGAAGAACTGAAACTGATCAGCAAAGCTGTGGCTGCAGGAAGCAAGATCAGCGAGTATGAAACATTGCTCGATGAACTGACGCTGGCTGAGAGAAAATATGCCGCCGTTAATCACACGGCATACCAGGAAGCCCGGAAAACCTACGAAAGCAATGTTGCCCAAACGCTGAAGGATTTCTACACCCACAGCCCTGTTGATGGCAAAGAAGTGGAAAGCGGATCCACCATACCACAGGGACCGGAGATTCAGGATTTTGAATTTATACCAACTCCTGAAATGCAGACCAGCCTCCTGAACCAGTTCTTGTCAGAAAGATCACTGGTATTGTTGCAGGAACTCGGACTGGCAGATGCTTCCACTTTCGAAGAGGCCACTGCCACCATCAGCAATGAATTGAAAAAACTTGCTGCCGAAGCTGCAGCAACCGCCCAGGCCGGTACAAAATCGCTGGTGATAAATGGCCATGTATTCCCTGTAAGCGAAAGGATACTGCCCATTCTGGAACAATACAGCTTCTACATGCAGCCGGTGTACAAAGGAGCAAACAGGTACTCCATCCTCACCACCATTGATATGGGAGAGCCCGGTATTCATGCGGCAAACAGCCTCTATCACGCTGTGATGGGTGCAAGCACAAATACCAACGGGGCCTTTAATGAAACCGCACAGGGCAATTCGCTTACGCTGGAGTTTTATCCCGGCCTGGGCATGCCTGTACCACAGGGTGTTACAGATTTCCGCTTCCATGGCGAAATAGGTCTTTCAAATGGCACCACATTGCTGTTTGATGTAACCTTCAACATTTGGGAAGGCGCCTGGGGCACCATGTTGCTCGAAGGACAGCCAGGTGAAGAAGGCGGCGGCCTCAACATCGAAGCACCCACAGGTTTTGGTGTAAGAAGGATCGGTGTGGCTGATTACCGCAAGGTGGAACAAAGCGTATGCTGCTATGTACCCGGCGAGGTATCTCATATCGAGAACATCATGGCCAAAGAGTACAAAGAAAAAAGCAGCCGCAGGCTCAGCCGTATCGAAGACACTTCCGTATTCGAAAGCTCCATGGAAAAAGAAGTACAGAAAGATACTTCCACCACCGAACGTTTTGAACTGCAGAAGGAAGTAAACACTGTTATCTCCCAGCAAAACTCGGCTGATACCCACACCAGTGTAAATGGAAAGATCGGAACATGGGGCGGCTTTGATGCCGGCGCCAGCTTTGCCTTCAACACTTCCAGGGAAGATTCCAACCGCAATGCAGTGAACTACTCCAAAGAAGTGACCGAAAAGGCACTGGAAAGAGTGGTGCAGAAAGTGCGGGAAGAAAGAACGATCAAGATCATTGAAGAATTTGAAGAGCAGAATAAACACGGTTTTGACAACCGCAAAGGCAACGCCCATGTAAGCGGTGTATACAGGTGGATTGATAAGATCTACAAAAACCAGGTATTCAATTTCGGCAAGCGCCTGATGTATGAATTCATGATCCCGCAGCCGGCCACTTTCCACAATGAAGCGATCAAGATCGCTGCCAAGCTGCCTACGGCCACCGTGCTGGAAAAACCGGCCGATCCAAGACTCATCAACGGCATCTACCAGCTCAAAGATCACACACGGGTAAACGCTGTTACATTCCCTTATTGGGCGGCTGTTTACAAAGGCGACTTTACCGCAGCACCCGATGAGCAGATCACCATCAGCCAGGCATTTGAGTTAAGTTCAAAGGAAGGCACCGGCGATCCCCTGACAGGCGCCAAATCCTTCAAGATGGAAATACCGGAAGGATATGAAGCCACGAAGATCAAAGTGGGTGTATCGTATGTGTATGCTAAAAGCAACTACACGCCCTTTGCCAATGTACGGGTGGCCAATTCAGTAGGCATCTATATCGGCAATTCCTCCGGCGACCGTGATCTTACCATCGACACGCTGGCCACTCCCATCCGTAAAGAGATCGGTGTAGCAGCAGAAAGCCGCAACCTCGGTGGTATCACTGTAAACGTGACCGCCACCTGCCGCCGCACAACAGAGTCGTACGAAAAATGGCAGATAGATTCCTTCAGCAACATCATGACCTCCTTCCGGGAACGCCTTGATGAGTACAACAAAGCCATGGAGGAATTGAAGAGCAGGCCGCTTGAAGCCACCAGCAAAGAAGTGAATCCCGGCTTTTACCGCCAGATCGAAAACACCGTGTTGCGCAAAAACTGTATCACCTACATGGTGAAACACGCCAACATGGGCCTCCGCTTCTATGAGCCCGGCAGCACAGCAGAGATCAGGCCGCTTGATACGGCAGATATGGACAGGTATGCCGCACTGGTAAAATTCATGGAGCAGGCTTTTGAATGGGATGTGATGAGCTATAAATTCTATCCCTTCTACTGGGGTGCAAAGGCCGACTGGCAGCAACTGTACCAGCAGGAAGTAAGCGATCCGTTGTTCCGTTCCTTCCTTCAGTCAGGCATGGCCAGGGTGATCGCCTCAGTACGGCCCGGCTTTGAAGAAGCAGTGATGTACTTCATGGCAACCGGTAAAGTATGGAATGGCGGAGCGGTGCCGGCTATCGGCGACGACCTCTACCTGAGTATTGTGGAAGAACTGAAAAACCCTGTGTACTACATTGATGAAACATGGGAAACAAGGGTGCCCACAACGCTTACCGTGATCCAGGCAGGAAGTATCGGCCTCAATACACAAGGTCTGCCCTGTGAGTGTGGCGATACGCAAACAGGTATCGTACAATTGAACACCGTGCTTGTTGGTGAAGGTGATGAACCAACTGAAGAAGAAGGAGAAGAAGATCCTAATCCGGAAGGAGATGGAGGAGGTGCAGGGGATCCTGAATATCCCGGCACACCACCACCAAATCCTGAAGGCGGAGAGTAAGGCCTCTCAATAAATACCGGTATCCTCACCGGCAGTTGCAACCAGGGCCGGCCCTGTAAGGCCGGCCCTTTTTTTAAAAAAAGAAAAATAAGAACAGATGAAAAGTATGAACGGATTTCCGGTAAGATGGGATCTGGATGAGCTGAACAGTCCGGTACCCCCTTTATTTCCGAACGAAAACAACTCTTACGGATTTGTGAGAACATTACAAGGAGGTACGGGGATTCAGGAACATAAGACGCCGCTGGGAGGGAAAAGCGTTTTCAATAACCCGCCGTACGTTCCAATACAAAACTTTAAGGCTTTGTTTGAAGATATAAAGCCTGGCAATATGTTTCTATTTAGACCCGAGGTGTATAGCGCAATGCCATTACATATTTCTAATCCTCCTTACAACGCAGGGGATTTAGACGCATGGGCAAAAAGTCAATATCCAATACCAATTGATAAGTATGCCATGAAAAAGCCAGAAATTATTGGCAACCCATACTACCCGCTCATGCAGTCTCCGGAATTAAAACCTGAAAACTTAAAATATACTGGCTATTTAGACAGTTCCAAAACTGTTGCTGTAAAAATCAACCAAAATCATATCCGCTTTTGTTTTCAGCTTACCCCTTCCCGAAGGGTTGTAAGATTTATTGATGCATTTCTGTACGCCACAGATGTAATGAAGGAAACCCCATCAACTGAGTATGCTTTCTGGATTGAAACGAATCAGTTTGAGTCTTACTTGAAACTAACGCAGCAGGAGGGCCTTCAACTCTCGGAAAATCAGCTTGAAGATGTAAGAAGAAAATTTGTAATGGAAGTAAATAATGCTATGGGAAAACCAGCAACTATGGCTTGGCTCTACCGCTGGATGCCCGGTTATGTTTTTGAAAGCCTCGATAAGCAAACTCTTATTGAGAGCCTGGAGACGATCTTGCATGATGAAGTAGTCAGAGAAAATGCAGACAAGGTGAATGTGGAGAAGATAGTATTGTACATTCTTTCAGGTTTAGTAACTGACAATCCTGAAGACCAGAATAAACTGCTGGAGCAGATAACCACTCGTAAGATTGGCGATGAAACACTTTTTGAAATATTGTATGATGAGCTTGGGAAAAATAATTGGGTTGAGATGATAACTCTCCTGTTTAAAATATGGAGCGCTAGCAAATACACTAACCCGAATCTGCAGGAGTGGGACTATAAAGGCAAGACAGATGTATTACCCTATCACAGTGAAAAAATATTAGGTTTTTACTCTTCCGGATTTAGCTTTTCATTTAAAAACAATGAGATTGAAGTTAAAAAAGATATCGTAGAAGAATATGGCGAAAGGAGGTTGCACAAAAAAGTGCATTATACAACTTACAAATTCCTGCAACCCATACAACTACAGGCGGTAGATGAGAACGGCAAACTGATAAAGCAGGAAGGTAAAATGCAGATTCCCAACAAGATACCAGCATTTTACCTGAAAGCCTTTGACGACAAGAATTCCTGGGCCAATCTAAATAAGGCGACCTGGTTGGCAGTTGATATAGCTGTAAATGCTGTGCTCATCTCTACGGGAATTGCCGAACTAAGAGCTTTGAAGTATGCGGTTGAATTAGCCAAAGATGTGAGGTATGCCCGCATAGCGATAAATTCTATTATGGTACTAGGAAGTACGTTGGACATTGTACTTAAATTTGCTGATTGCAAGCAAGGTAGCTTTTGCGAAAAACTACAAGAGTATTTATTCTGGATAAATATAGCTGTAGGCGGGTTGGATGCAATTACACAACGAATGTTGCGAAATGCAGCTAAAGATGCGCTGACTGAACTGGAGAATTTAGAAAGGGGGGGTAAGATATTAAGCAAGGATGAAAAGCTGGTGAAGGAGCATTTGGAACAGATGGCCGGCATGGCTGAAAAAATTAAGACAACAAGAAACGTTGACAAGTTCCTCGCAAGTGCAAAAAAATTAGAAAATATAACCCCTGAAGAAGCCTTAGAATATCTGGACGAAGCATTAGTGCATTTTAACCATGAAGTCGTTGAAATTGCTGGCGAAAAAATGGTTGTTCAAATTTCAGAAACAAATTGCATAAATGTCGTACAAAAAGTTGAAGAGTTTTTGAAAACCGGGAAAATTTCCAAAGCAAGCCATTGCACCCCTACCGACGTTTTTGAGCTAGACAAGATTTATCCGGGATTCTTCAAGACCTTCGAGAATGTGTCCACATTAAAAAATGTTATGAAAGAAGGGGAAAGAGCTATTATCTATGGCGATAAAGGAATTGATGAAGTAGGACATGTTTTTAATGTAATAAAAACAAACGGTAAATTAAAATTCGTAGATGGACAATTGGGGAAAGCCGCCGACTTAAATGCCGGATATATATCATTTAAATATTTAAAAACAGTTAAAAAATAAACATCTATGCTTACCGAAAAAGAAATGAACGCAATAGCTGAAAAATATGTTTCAGATTTGTTCCAGGAAAGAGCAAGCGAAATGGTGATTCTATATGAATTCACAGTAAAAAAAAGCTATGGAAATGTGTACGTTTATAATAGCAAAAAATATATAGAAACAAAGGACTTTAAATTCGCATTAGTTGGAAATGCACCTTTTCTT
This sequence comes from Chitinophagaceae bacterium, assembly GCA_016787125.1. GTDB lineage: Bacteria > Bacteroidota > Bacteroidia > Chitinophagales > Chitinophagaceae > JJ008. Next base: position 34,885 of record JAEUVM010000116.1, read on the forward strand.
GTTGAAAAAGAAACGGGTAAGATTGTTGTATTTGGAACCGCCCAGCGAAAAAATTACTACATACAAGAATACGAGGCAGGCAGATGGCTTACAACAAGGAAACCAGACTGAGGCTAGAGGAGACATGGTCGCCGACAACTTCGGCAATCCAATTACCCTCAGCTTAAAAGCAGGAAATAATTCATGTAAGATTGTAAAATGAAAAGTTTTCTTTGGACACCGACAATGAACGTGAAATAAGAGCAGTATCCCTGGAAGAACTGCTTGGCGTGAACAATATTTCCGAACTGTAACACTGCCATGTACCTGTCCCAATGACACAGGAGCAGGCTCCAGCAACAACTTGCTGCTTTCTGAAAGATGGCCAGGAAAGCCTAAGTTTAACCAATGGTAAAAGAAAATGAAATACACAGGCTTTATATCAGAAATCGATGACTATGCATTTGCTAAAAGTCTAAAAGGATATTACTTAGGCACATCTCTGGTTAATGCAAACCGCGAATCGATTATTACTTATCTTAAATCGGGAACTTTATGCGTGCCATTTATGGGTGTTGCCGAAGATGAAGACGAAACTGTAATGGGAAAAATTTCAGTATTAACTGATGGGGAATGGTTTTGGCCGGATTATTTAGCCAGCTTTATTAAAAAATACCCCAACTTCAGGATTGATCCCGAATTCGAAAGGCATGTACTAAAAAATCAGGGTAGAAAGATACAGGTGGAAGAAACTGCCATTGCAGCGCTGGAGAAAGAATTTCTTACTAAAGCCCGATTTACTCAATAATAAGACCGGAGACCCGATGCTGTTAGTGCATACAATGGGAATGAGCAAAATTTCTTATGAAAAAAAGGGAATGGAGAGTATATTTCCAGTACAGGTTCGAAATTCCGGCTTTGATCAATCCTTGAATAAGCAGAAGATTTTCAATCAAAATTATTTCTAATAATGATTTTAGCCGAAATTCAAAAAGAAGTTGAGAAACTGGGCTTTTCAGCTAGCATCAAAGAAGATATTTTGATCTGTGGTAAGAATCCGCAAAAAGACGAGCAGACTGGAATTATAACACTGGAAAATGCTTTTGGGATCTCAATTGTAAACAATCAAGCCGTGTTGGGCTACTTTCGCGGACAAATAGCACAAGAAGCAAAGTTTAAGTCTGTTAATTTGTTAATGGAATATATTATTAAGAAATTTTCAGATCAATAGCTCATTTTATAAGAAGCTATATCAGGTTCGTGCACTCCACGAACCTTTTTTATTTCTCTTCGCTTTAGCAATACGTTGCGTAATTTATATTCGTATGGGCAGACAATCAACTGGAAGCCCCTTTGATGAGCATAAAGAAACCCATTCCACGGCCTGCCTTTTTTGAAAGCAGCAGATAGTTCTTGAGGACACGAACCACGGCGCAAAAGATGGCAACTGGAGTTTAGTGCATACATTGAAGAAGTAAACTTTCTAAGGAAGCAGCGTCAGTATGAAACTGCAAACTTGATTCTAAAAAACGCAAAAGAAGAGAAAAGACGCCTCGAAGATTATTACTCCACTAAATTTTAGAAAATGAAAAAGATATTCCCCAAAGAAACAATAGCAGATGTTTATGATCATAATATTGACGATGATATAAAGTATTTGCATTCAGATCATGATTTTCTGAGAAGTAAGACCGCTATGCTTATTGGAAATAGAATAAATGAATATTATGATGAGTATTCAAAACTATTACTTCATGAAATGAACGAACCCATCCATTTCACACATATTAGATTCGGGATAAAATCAGCCTGGACTATAGCAATAATTCTTGCTGAAAACTTAAAACCAAGCGATTATTCGAAACTCAAAGCTGCATTTAGCCAGTGGTCTGAAGAGGAAAAACAAGAGATCCTTCAATGGTTAAGAAACCATCCAGACCACTATAGAATTTTATCGGGTACCAAATAAGGCAAATTCTCTAAGAGCTAGCGCTACTGACTGATGCTGCTGAAAGATTGATATTTGTTAAAAGCAAAGGTTCGTGCACTCCGCGAACCTTTTTTACTTCTCTTCCCTTTGGCAATACTTTGCGTAATTTATATTCGTATGGGCAGAAGATCAACTGGAAGTTCTTTGATGACTATAAAGAAGCCCATTCTATGGCCTGCCTTTTTTGAAAGCAGGAGATAGTTCGTGAGGACACGAACCACGGCGCAAAAGTATTACTTGAACAATTGAAAAAAAGAAACTATGATATACATGAAACAAATGAAAGCAAATCCTGAAATTGAAGGAATTGAAAATTATGGCATGTCGTTGCAGGAAATCGAAGCCATTGAAAAAGAAAGGGAAGTCCGTTTCCCTGTGGCATACAAGGAATTTCTCTTACTAGGTGGAAAAGGAGCGAACATGCTTGATGATTTTGATCATCAGTTGTTGGGTCCTCCGGCAGTCCCGAACCTTGTTTTTTGGAGAGATCTTCAGGAAAACTTCATGGAAAGTATGATGAATGAAGGGGTATTGCCAGAAAGGAAATTATGGATTTTTGCTGGCACAGACAGCGAGCAATGTTACTTTTTTCATTTCAATGACGGAGACGATCCAAAAATTTATTTTTACAGCGCCTTTTTAATTGATAATGACACAGCAGGTGTTACTGACATTGGGCAAACCTTCAGCCAATTCATTAATGAGCTGATTGATCTGCGTAGAAAGGAAGGGTATTAGAATTTTGGGTCATAGCGGCTACATTGATAATCTTGAAAGGCTGGCAAAGATTTTATCATGAAAACGGTAAATTGGAAAAGCAATATCAGCTCCGCAACAATATAGTTGTTTCGGGTACATATAAGGAGTTAGATCGGAATGGGAATTCGTTAGGAGGGTTTTAGAATTACCCAGCTAAACATAAGATCAGATAGGGTTCGTGCACTCCACGAACCTTTTTTATTTCTCTTCCCTTTAGCAATACGTTGCATAACTTATATTCGTATGGGCGAACATTCAACCAGAAATCCTTTGATGACCATAAAGAAGCCCATTCTACGGCTTGCCGTTTTTGAAAGCAGGAGATAGTTCATGAGGACACGAACCACGGCGCAAAAAAAACAAAGTCATCGCTGGGAATACCTTATGAATATTTTGATGAATTAATAAGCAATATGTCAAACATAGAAATATTAAAACTTAAGTAAAAATGAACGAATTACAAAGAATAGACGCATTCAATACAGGAGAGGTACCGGAAAAGACCAAGATTCTTATCACTGTCACTGATGTGAATAACCCTTCTACTGTATTACAAAAAACCAAAGATGTCATAAAACCAATAGCTTCTCGTGGCTTTACGAAAAAGTGGCCTTCGGATAATGAATGGAAAAAAATACTCCCGGCATGGTTTGTTGAGTCGATGGTAAAAAAAACTCCTGCAGACAGAGATAAGGACCCGAATTTATGGCATTTTGAGTCTTGGTTAGAAAGCATGAAAAACAGAGCATGGGTATGGTGGAGCTCAAAAATTGAAGACAATACAATTACCATCGCTTTAGAAACACTTAATTTGCCTTATGTATTTGAGCAGGTACTATATATTTTTTATAGTCAGGGTATTCCTATGAAAAATATCACCACTTGGGATGATGTATATAGCGGTTGAATATTAGTTGTGTTTTATCGTCTGTTTTTTAAGAGAACGCATTCGCCAGTAATAAATAAGTGATTGCAGGTTGTATGAAACTACTTGTCAAAGCATCATATCACATCAAGGAGGTAGATGCATATATTCTCTTCATCAAATTCATCGAAGGCGACAAGATTAAAACAGGAGACACCTGCTATGATGAATCAGATCCGGGCCTTTCTTTTACTATGAAAAATTTTATACTGGGAACATACAACTACCAGGATAAATCCTTTCAAATTGAAATTGAAAAACCAGCCAGGCCCCTTCAAGACTTCGATGAAAAAACATTCATAAAGAACTGATCCCTTTTCCACAAGGTTCGTGCACTTCACGAACCTTTTTTATTTCCACCTGCCTGGCTATATCTCCCAAAAACTGTATTACCCGGGCAAGCGATCTCTGCCCTGCCGGCTCTTCCCCGGTCTGACCGCTTACTGCAAAAGACCCCGCTCCATCAACCACCGGTCTGACCGATACCAAAATCGGGTGTCGGGTGTGGGGTGTGGGCTGCCAGGTGGCGGAAAGTAGCTGCCCGTTGACAGATGACGGCTGACCGTCTTCAGGTTTGAAGTGTCACTCTTTTTTGCGAAGCTGCCGCACCTTTTACATTCGCCTTTCTCTATTTTATACCCGCCGCCGGACTGCTGACACCCCCTCTTTCTATCTTAAAGATCCGATGTGGAGCCTTTAGTACCCGATACGTAGTATCAAAGACCATCTCAGCAATTATTAATAACCCGGTTATCTACCCCTGCTACCGGTTGCCGCACCGCTGGTAACCAGCCCGTAAGTTTTTGATACTCTATTTCCGCTGTCTTTGCACGGGCGGCTAAACCAGGTTCCGGATGTTTGCAGCCGGAGACCGGTTTTTCTGTACCAAAGGTCAGTTTAAAGATCTCCGGCATTGGTGCAACAGCCACATCACCCCGCCTGTTTGCTGCTGAGGAAGTATGTTTTACCTCAAACCTTCAGTTAATCACCAAAAAGCCCGCATCATTTAAAAAAAAGCTCAGGATAAAAATCTTGTACCTCCGGTTAATGATCAAAAAGCTCCGGTTAATTACCAAATAGCTCCGGTTTTCTCCCTTTTTGATAATTGCTTTTATCAAAAACATACAAGCATTCTCCCTTTTTGATGATTAGCCGGAGCTTTTCGATAAATGCATTCATCAAAAACATACAAATATTCTCCCTTTTAGCTGATTAGCCGGAGCTTTTAGCTGAATGTTCTGAGCTAAAACATACATACATTCTCCCTTTTTGCTGATTAACCGGAGCTTTTGCCTGAATGCTTTTACCAAAAACAGGCCTTATCCGGGCTTTGCCGTAATTGCAACAGGCACGGAGGCCATTGTATTGACCGCAGTGCCTGTTGAATTGACCTGCCAGGTAATACAACAGGTATGAAAAAGGCCGGCACCTTGCGGCACCGGCCTAAAAATCAAACGCTTATCGCATTACTCGGGTTGTGTACCCTCGTTGTTCCCGCGTCCTTTCGGACCAGGAAAGCGCTTGGCCAGGTCTGCGTAGATCGGCTTTGCTTTCGCATTACCGTTCTTCGCCGCATACTTCACGCCGTTGTAATAATACCTCGACGCTTCGTATGCTTCGCTGCCCGACAGCATCATCGTATCGTCCAGGTCACTGTTCAGTTGTGACACGATATCCGCTATCGGCTTCAGCTCCTGGTACAGGGCAAGGTCCCGCTCAAACTCAACCTTGTCCATGTACAAAGGGGCAAATTCCGGATTGCTCACGCAATAACTGCTCACCTTCAAACCAAAGGGAAGGGTCTTGTCGTTCATCTTGGATATAGATGCTCTTTCTTCAAGAGTAAGACCCAACAGTTTTGGCTGAAGAATGGCAGTGATCGCTGCAAGCGCATCCATCACTTTCCCCCGCTCATCTGCCGTAAGTACGGCCGATATCAGGTTCTTCTGCATAACTTCTAAAATTTAGAAGGGTGAAAAAATAATTCTGTTATCACCACAAAATTTCACCCTCCGCACGAGAATCTTTGTAGAGAAATCTCTACAAGCTTGTAGAGATTTTACTACATCGTGTAGAGATTTCTCTACAAGCTCATAAAACTTATTTTGTCAGGTATATTTTAATAAGGCCATATTTTCGCTGTTTTCGAGTATGTTATAAAGGAACCGTAATTTCTACATGACAATTTGCCGAATGGCCTTGACAAAAAGTATATGTTGACCCCGCAAAAACCAGCAAAACAGATAATAGCGAGAAGAGAAAAAATAATAGTGCATTACAGATCCGGGAAGCCTTTGCGGCTTGGCGTCATGGCGGTGAAATATATTTCCCGCTGAGGCGCAAAGCAAAAAACTATCCAGCCTTTGGGCAATCATCCATAATTATAAATCAGTAATCTGGAGATAGTTTCACGCAAAGTCGCACGGGGGGCACATAGTATACTGGTATCATAGAAAAACACTTGGCTATGTGAATTACTATGCTTCTATTCTGCTATGTGGTAAAATTTTATTATTATATTTTGCAGAGATTAAATCCTGCTCTTAATGGATCTCATCAGCAAAAAAGATGGCATAGATAAAAAGACCATCAAAGAATATTTTAAAGCCTTTCATGAAAACCTCCCGGCCAATATTGAAAAGGCAAAGCAATTGCTGCAGAAACAGCAGCTGGATTTCTCTATTGAAGAGATAGATATGATGGGCCTGTTCTACCGGGACAATTACCGCCACCCAGAAAAGCATGCGCTTACCTATGACCAGTTTCTCGATGTTTTTATCGTTTACTGCTGCGAGGCATGGATACACCACTTCGGAGGTGAGTATTTTGACACTGTTTCAAAGAAGGATACTGCCTATGGCTATCCGCAACTGATCAACTGGGGTCCGGAAAATTATACATGGATAGGCATAGCGCCGCACGACTGGGCCGAGATGATAGAAGAAGGCGACGAGGAGCCCCTCAGCCTTCCCTGGTCAAGGAATATTCGCTACTTTTCAAACAGCGCTGAATGGAATTATAAACTGAAAAAATGAATTACTAAGAGGTAAAAGAGGGAAGGAGTAAAAGAGAGTCTCCCACGAAGCCGCAAAGAACACTAAGGTATTCTATAAGTCTCTTTTTCTCTTTATCCTCTGGGCGAGGTTTTCTCCCACAAAAAAACCTTTACAACAACACGCCAACCTTAAACCTTGAACTTTAAACCTTAAACTAATCAAATCACTTCTTCTTCCTTTTCACCAGCTTCGCCGTAATGATCTTTACATCTTCCAGCGGCCTGTCGCGGTCGGCGCCACGGCTGGTGGCTACTGCAGCGATCTTGTCCAGCACTTCAATGCCTTTTACCACTTCTCCAAATACGGTATAGCCACCATCCAGGTGCGGAGTGCCGCCCAGTGTTTTATACACTTCTTTATGGGCAGCGGGAATTACCTTGCCCTGGTTTTCAAAATTGCTCAGTTCAGCATCAGTGAACGTTTTTCCCTGTACTATATAAAATTGACTGCCGCTGCTGGCTTTCTCCGGGTTATTGTCTCTTGCTGCGGCGATCACTCCTTTTTTATGGAATAACGCTTCATTGAATTCTGCAGGCACACGATAAGAAGGGCCGCCACTGCCAAGCGGCAGGCCGGGTTTGGCATCTTTACTGGTGGGGTCGCCAGCCTGTATCATAAAGTCTTTTATCACCCGGTGAAATAACACGCCATCGTAATAGCCGGTCTTTACCAGTTTCAGAAAATTATCCCGGTGCAGGGGAGTAAGATCGGAAAGCCGCACGGTAATATCACCCATGCTGGTTTGCAACAGCACATCCCGTTTGGTTCTGTCTTTTTTGGTCACAACAGAATCCTTTTGCGCAAAAGCAAATGATAAGGTGAAAAAGGCAGTAAGCGTAAGTAACAGTTTCTTCATTGGTTTATTCTTTTCGGCGGGTTAAAAATCGTTGTTATCAAAATACAGCAACACATGGTCTTTCAGAAAATTTTCCTGCTCCACAGGTGTCATATCAGGCATGGGCTTCAGTTGCCTGAAATGCGGCCAGCCATCTTCGTCAACCCTCTCCATCTCAAAGTAACCACTGGGAGAAAGTAAATGGCAAACGGCAATATGCATCAGGTCCTGCTTCTGTTCTTTGGTAAACTTTTCCTTGATATCGCCAAACTCCTGCACACCAACCAGGAAGAGAATAGCTTCCATGTCGGGCTTCTTGCTAAACCGTTCCACCAGTTTGGCCTCCAGTGCCCACCAGCGTTGCTGCAGATCATTAGTCGCATCCATGCGGCAAAAATACTTTGCTAAGAGGTAAAAGAGAAAAAGAGTAAAAACCTCGCCCAGAGGGCTAAGAGGTAAAAGAGAAAAGGAGAAAAAAAGAAAGCCTTTGTGTCCTCCGTGCCTTCGTGGGAAAAAACCTGTATTACTCTTTTCCTCCTTCCCTCTTTTACCTCTTAGCCAAGCATTTTCGCCCAGAGTATAGGAGGAAAAGAGGGAAGAATAGCGTAGTGTTCTTTGTGCCTTCGTGGGAAACCCTGTATTTCTCTTTTCCTCCTTTTCTCTTTTACCTCTTAGCCATGCATTTCCTCCCCCTCATGTCCAAATGCCCCCCATCAGTTACCTTTGCCGCAAATTGGATATACATGTTGCAGGTACAGGTATTAAGACAGGATCCGCAGACAGTAAAAGAGAAGCTGGCAGTAAAGCATTTTGCACAGCCCGAACTGGTGGATACCATCATTGCCCTCGATGATGAACGAAAGAAACTTCAGCTCGAATTTGATAATAACCAATCGAAGGTCAACAGCGCCTCCAAAGAAATAGGGGCACTGATGGCGAAAGGACAAAAGGATGAAGCCGAAACCAAAAAACAGGAAGTGGCCACCCTGAAAACAACACTCCAACCCATTACAGAAAAACTGGCCGTGGTGGAAAAGCAACTGCAGGATGAACTGGTAAAACTGCCCAATCTGCCTGCTGCAATAGTACCAGTTGGTAAAACACCTGCTGAAAATGTGGTGGTAAGGGAAGGCGGTACCAAACCACAGCTTCCTGCTGGTGCCGTTCCGCATTGGGACCTGATCAAACAATATGACATCGTTGATTTTGAAACCGGCGCCAAGATCACCGGCAGCGGCTTTGCCCTCTTCAAAGGAAAAGGGGCCAGGCTGCAGCGGGCATTGATCCAGTACTTTCTCGACTTCAACACCGCTGCGGGCTACACTGAATATCACCCGCCTTTCATGGTCAATGAAGCATCAGCCTTCGGCACCGGCCAATTGCCCGATAAGGAAGGCCAGATGTACCACATGCCGGAGGATAAGTTTTACATGATACCCACTTCTGAAGTACCGGTAACCAATATCTACCGCGATGAAATGGTAAAAGAAGAAAACCTGCCGGTAAAGATGACCGCCTATTCACCCTGCTTTCGCCGTGAAGCGGGCAGTTTTGGCAAAGATGTACGTGGATTGAACCGGGTACACCAGTTTGAAAAAGTGGAGATCGTACAGCTGGTTCATCCCGATAAAAGCTATGAAGCCCTGGATGAAATGGTGGCCCATGTGGAGAAGCTGCTGCAATCACTGGAACTGCCCTATCGCATACTTCGTCTTTGCGGCGGTGACATGAGTTTTGCCTCTGCCCTCACTTACGATTTTGAAGTGTACAGTGCCGCCCAGGAAAAATGGCTGGAAGTAAGTTCGGTTTCCAACTTTGAAGCGTACCAGAGCAACCGGATGAAGATCCGTTTTAAAAATGCGACCGGTAAAACACAACTGGTGCATACACTTAATGGAAGTTCACTCGCCCTGCCCCGCATCATCGCCTGCCTGCTGGAGAATAACCAGTCGGCAGCGGGTATTACATTGCCAAAAGCAATACATACTTATTTTGGTGGGGAGATGATCAGTTAATTCATGGAAGGCGGCAATAGATTTTACTTTATTAAAACAGGCAAGTCACAGCTGTTATGATACGATCTGTTTTCACCGCAATACTATTTACGTTATTACTGGCTGCCTGTCAGAAAAAAGCAGCACCCGTTATCACCACCCGCAATGCGGAGAAGCCATCGAAGATTGTTTCGCCCTATGCTTCCGAAGGATCGGTAAAGCCTGATACACTAACCGGCAAAACAGTGTACACCAGCCGTTGCGGCCGTTGCCATGGATTGCCGGATGCCACACTTTATTCAAAAGAAAGATGGGAGAATGTATTGCTCTCCATGCTGCCCCGTGCAGGAGTGGATAAAACAGATGCCGTGCATGTAAGGGCTTATGTGCTGGCGCTTGCTGCTAAATGATCCGTCGATGCTTGTTGTTGCTTTATCTTTTTATTCATCACAAAAAACCAGGCAGGAGGGCACAGCGATAAAAGCATCATACCGGGATAGCCGGTAGGCATTTGCGGCGCACTGTCGTGATGGCGAAGCACCTGGTATTTGCGGCTGGCCAGGTAATGATGGTCGGAGTGGCGGCTGAGTTCAAACAAAAAAAGCCTTCCCAGTACATGATCACTGTTCCAGCTATGCTCCGGCATGGCCCTTTCATATTTGCCGGGAGCAGTGGCTTTCCGTTGCAACCCATAGTGTTCAATATAGTTCACCGTTTCCAGCAGCAGGATACCGATCAGGGCAGCCAGGAGGAAATAGAGTGTGGGCCAAAAACCAAACAGCAGGTAAATACCGGCAATAAAGGCTGCCTGTATGAGGTGAAACTGTATCATTTCATTATAAATAGAAAAGACAGTTCTCCCTTTCTTTTTTACTTCATCATTGGCAATATGCCAGGCACTGAGATAGCTGAAGATGATGGTGCGGAAATAAAAAGTGTAAACAGCTTCACCATACCGGGCACTGCTGGGGTCTTCGGGTGTGGCCACCCGCTTGTGATGCCCTTTATTATGTTCAGTAAAGAAATGCATATACAGCGAGGTAAGCAGGAGAGCCTTGGCCAGTGTTTGTTCAAATTTATTGACACGATGACCGAGCTCATGGCCAACATTAATTCCAAACGTGCCGCAGAGCAGTCCCATCACCCAAATACGCCCTGCAATATCATACCAGGGAAGGTTGGTGTTCATCAGTCCGTCTAAGAATTCATATAAAGCCACGAACTGAAGAACGACCACGAGGTACAATAAAACATCATACGAGGGGTTTTTACGGGCCAGTTCTTCTTCTGCAGCACCCATATTGGCCGGGTCGGGCTTTACAAGCAACTCAATGAGCGGAATAAGTATCCATGCTATACCAAGCGGGATCCACACCATCCAGCCCTGTGTGTTGAAGGAACGGAGGGCGCCTGCAAAAAAGATGAATGGCAGCAAATATTTTAAAACCCTTACCTGCATGATAAATGATATGATCAAATTTAGAAATAAGAACGGTCTTTTTACGTTATTTATCCGGACCGGTGGTGATTTATTAAACCATACCCCTTCTCAAAAGTCTGTAAACTAAATTAATAGCCCATGTCGTTGACAAACCAGTTGAAGAACCAGCACCTGATGTGGCGTGCCGGGTTCGGCCCTGCCGTTGAGCAGCTGGGTGATCTGGACAAATACACTCCCAAACAGATCTATAAAGCCCTGGTAAAAGCTTCTGATAAAAAGCCCGAATTCATTGATGTGGCCGACGACTACCTCAAAGGACTGCTGATGGGTATTGACGATGCCGGTAAAATGAATAAGAAAGAATTACCCCAGGAAGACCGGAAGAAAATACAACAGAAGAACAGGGAAGGTGTTCGCAACCTGAACCTGTACTGGATGTATGAAATGGTAAACTCAGCCGCACAACTCCGGGAGAAGATGACCTTTTTCTGGCATGGCCATTTTGCCTGCCGCAACCTGAATGTATTTTTCCAGCAAGGGCTTTTGGATGTGCTGCGCCGTAATGCACTCGGCAATTTTGGCACTATGCTGAAAGAAGTGTCGAAGACGGCGGCGATGCTCAACTTTTTAAACAACCAGCAAAACCGTAAAGATCATCC
>JAEUVM010000129.1 GCA_016787125.1 Chitinophagaceae bacterium
AAAAAGCTCCCGCGGGAAACAGGAGCTTTTAAAATCTTTATGCATAGTTGGCTTCAACCCGAATATACCTGTTGAAGTGCTGGTACATACCCTCCGGCCGGATACTGGTTCTTCCCGGAAGGATTAACGGGTGCGGCAGGCATTGGACGTTGTGGTCATTTGCGGCCACTAAAATAAAACGCAGTTTTGTCTTTGTCAATAGGTAATCCCCCATATTTATAAGATTTTGCCGGTATTTTCGTTTACCAAAAGATGAAAATACTTTTATTGGCAAGCCTGCTGGCTGCCACCACCCTCCAGGCACAGTTGACAATCACCTGTCCGAAGCTTACCGACGCCAATGCGGCGTTTGTATATATTGGTGTAGACAATCCTGTTGAGATCAAGGGGATGGATAAGCCGGAACAGTTTATGGTCACCATCAGCGGCGGTGGTTCTTCAATCACCAAAGTGAGTACCGGCCATTATATTATCAGGGCTTCTATGGCGGACAGTCTTACACTGAGTGTGATAAAGATGGGGAAGCCGGTGCTGCGCAAAAGGTTCAAAGTGGAAAAGCTGCCAGAACCTGTTGTAACCCTGGCCGACTCTACAGATAATAATGTGACCAAAGCGGCGATACTGGCCAAACCGAGAATAGACATTGTGTTTCCCGGGTGTCTGTATAAACATGGTATGGAAGTGACCCGTTTCGTAATGACAATTGAAAAGGGAGAAGAGCTACATACAATTACCTCTGATGCTGACCGTTTAAATGAAAAGCAGTTGCAACTGATCAGCGAAGCAGCACCGGGCACTATGGTAACCTTTGATGATGTTTACGTCCGCGACATGGATGGTACGAAGCGTAAAGTGCCATCGCTGGTGAGGTATTTGTGGTAGTTGCAGTCATATATTCCCATATATAGCCTTTCATTCATTCCTGCAAGCGGAAAAACTTTCTCGCATATCCGCCCGGATACGGATTTGTTTTAGATAGAGTGTTTCAATGTTCATTCAAAACACAATTGACTAAAACCTACCCTCCCCCATCCCCTCTTTGTGGTATTTTTTTCAACTACAGCAAAGCTTACTTTCGATACACAGCCGGTAATAGCAACCAATACCAAAACGCTATTCATTAACCTAAAATAAACCTTATGCCAGCTTCATTTCCAAACAGGATGATTTCACTGCGCATTCTCGCTGCTTTCTTGTTCATCAGCATTCTGGGCATTACCGCCTGCCAGAAAAATAAAAACGGCGGCAGCGAACCCACGAAAGAAACCGCACAACCGGCTCCCACCGACCGCTTGTTGTCTGTTGCCAATGTATATTACCTGAATGGCAGCAATGCCGAAGCCTGGTTTTTCGAAACGCCATTGGTATTTGAATTCAACACAAACACAGAACGTGGCCGCCTTAACTATGAAGCATTGCAATATGCCAAAGAACATAAGCTACCGGTAAATGTTCGACTTGCACCATATTCAGAAAACCGTATTGACCAAATCATTCCGGCCACTGCTGAACAAATCGAAAGGTTCAATGAGGAAGTATCCAAACGGGTGCCTGCCGAAGCGGCACCCTCACCTGATGATCCGAATGCCCCTTTCTTTGGCGGTTCGCAAACCTCCTCACTGGTATCGTATATTCCCAATACCACCGTGCTCAATAATATTTTCAGTACCATAAAAAGCCAATGCTGCAGGGCACCCGGTGTGCTTATTTACGGCCCCCGGATCCCTTTTCAGTTTGTAGCAGACGGCTGCTATGCCCGTGCACACAAGATGCGCCAGCTTATTGAAGACTATTATGGCTACCAGTCGTACAAGGTTTTCAATTTTGCGTGCAACGGAGCCGGCACCTTATCGGTGAAAGCCACACTCTGGGGCAACAATTGTTGTGTGAAATGGTGGTACCATGTTACCTCTTATGTGTATGTGCAGACGGCTTCGGGTCCTGTAGCCTATGCCATTGATCCTGCCATGTTCAACGTGCCGGTGAGTATTTCCAGTTGGGTGGCTGCACAAAAGAACCTGACCTGCGGCTACAATGGTGCTGCACAGGGACAGGCCTATTACTACAGCAATGCCTATACACCGGGCTTCCCTTCTGCCTCCTGTACAATCTCTCCAGCTGCTGATAATACGTACACTGCTGCCAACAACACCTGTACAAGTTATTGTCCTAAGCTGGGTTGCAGTTTTTGAGAAAAGTAATAGGGTTGACAGTTGAATGATGACTGTTGACGGGCTTCCCGGTTGAAGATTGCCTGTTCCGTCTTGTGGATATAAATAATAAGCAGCACATCCTTGCTTAATACACCGGTTCGGTGACAAGCAATTGTATGCTGCTTTCTTCCGGATGTTAAACGAAGGGGAAGTTATTTATATCCCAGTTTCTTTATCGCTTCGTGACTGATCCTTATGGCTTCAATAGGTTTCATGCCGTCAAATGTCATATCCTGCTCCACAAAGTAATATTTCATACCTGCCTGCCCCTGTTTAGCCAGGAATTGAGCAAAATCCAGCTTACCTCTTCCCACCGGGGCAAAGCGGCCCTGGTCGTCCATATCTTTTAAATGCCAGGCAATAAAACGGCCGGGGTATTTTTCAAAATACTTTACGGGGTCTGCTCCTGCCTTTGCGGCCCAATACAGGTCTATTTCAAAATTTACCACATCCGGGTCCGTATTTTCCAGCAGGTAGTCGATGGTAACGATACCCTTTTCATCTTTTCTGAATTCAAAATCATGATTATGATAAAGTAATTTCAAACCGGCCTTTTTGCATTTTCTTCCCAGCGAGTCGAGTATTCTTGCCAGGTTCTCTGCACCTCCTGTCATTCCCATTGTTTTAGTATCAGGATCAAAAGTAAAATGTCCCATTGGTGGTATGGGCACCACCAGGTATTCATAGCCGGCTGCTTTTACATCGGCAATGGTGGCATCAGCATTTTCATAAGTGATGCCTCCCTGGTGAGAGCTGACAGGAACCATCCCTATTTCATTCAGATACGCTTTGAATTCGGCCGGGGTCATTCCATAAAATTTCCGGTCAGCATAGCCGGCATCTTCAATGTTTTTATATCCCACCTCACTTATTGATTTCAGCACATCTTTAGGATTGGTTTTCAATTCTTCGCGGAAAGTAAACAGGTTAATACCCCCGGATTGCTTCTCACTTTTTTTATTGCAGGATAAACAGATACTCATTATTATAACAGTTATAAAGAAACAGGGCCTTTTGTTCATCGTAATTTTTTTTTGATTGTTTAAATACAGCATCTGCGCTCCGGGCTAACGGCGATGCTGATGTAATGATTCAGCCAGACCGTATCTGCTGGTAAATTTATGACTAAAAAAGATTGTATATGTTGTTAGCCGGAACAGTTGCACAGTTTGTCCAAACCGCCTGAGCAGGCCGTGAATACAACTATTGAAAAAGTACCAGGGCCACAATACAATTTGAACGGGAACACCCGGATGAAATAGAGAAAATGGTAAGAGCGCAGAAAGCCAAAATAAAAGGGTAAACATGACACTCATTTTTAACAGGAAACAAAAAAAGGATCTCCATCCTTTGGGTATTGCCATCCAGGCATGTCTCCCGGTGATGAGCCGGGGTTTGTTATATCCACCCATACGCTGCCATGCGGTAGTGCAGGTCACCGTTACCGGCAAATGATTTTCTCCATTCATACGGATGCTGTACCTTAGTCATTCCGCTACAAAGAGCGGTTTAGCCATACGCCATGAGAAAACATTTCATCATCCGATTCATACCGGGCCTGCTGATATTACTGATCAGCACCGCCACATTCAGCCAGGTTAACAGGCCTTTTTACTGGACTAAAAACTATGGAGGTTCCAATACCGAAATGCCCGGCACCATCCTACCCACACCTGACGGAGGCCGTATCTTTTGCGGCACCACCAACTCCAACAACTTTGATGTAAGCGGCCTGCACGGCACACTTAAAGACATCTGGGTGGTGAAGATCAGCAACACCGGTGTTATCCAGTGGCAAAAAACTTATGAAACCACGATTGATGAAGACGCCTATTCCATCATCAACACATCCGATGGTGGCTATGCCATCTCCGGCACTACAAATTATTTCTCCGGCAACGCCAATGTATTTGTATTGAAGATCAGCAATACCGGCACCCTCACCTGGCAAAAAACATTTGGCAGCACCAGCAGCAGCAACCCCGACAGGGCCTGGCAGATTGCTGAAACAACCGACGGTGGTTTTGTCATCACCGGTGAAACCTACGGCACTCCCAACAGTGACTTTGCCGGGCAGATAAACCACGGCGAATATGATCTCTTTGTGGCCAAACTAAGCAGCACCGGTACCTTTCTCTGGGGAAAGATCATGGGCGGTTCACAACATGAACGGGGCTTTGCCATCCGGCAACTTACCGACGGCAACCTGCTCGTGGCCGGAAGGGCTGTATCAAATGATGGCGATGTAACCGGCAATCATAACAGCTATGATGCGGGCGATTATTGGGTGATAAAAATGACACCCGACGGCAATGTGATATGGAAAAAATGCTATGGTGGCCTGGGAGATGAAACGCCCTATTCCTTTTTTGAAAAGAACAACCGCTACCACATCATCGGCACCACTATGAACCTGTCGCATGCTCCCAGCGGCGATGTGACCAATGTACTAGACGGATATGATATGTGGTACCTGGCCCTCGATACCGCCGGAAATATCGTTCGCAATAAAAGTATCGGCGGCACTATCAGTGTTGATTACGGTCTCGATATCGCTCCCACACTCGATAACCAGTTTGTTATTTCCGGGTACACCCAGTCGAACGATGCGTATGTATCCGGCAACCATGGTCTCACCGATGTGGCGCTGATCAAAGTGGATACACTGGGCAACCTGCTCTGGAGCCGCCTTTTTGGCAGCACCGACTACGATGATGGCAAAAGTATTTGCGTAAATCCCGACAGCAGCTACTCCATCCTTGGTGGTGTGAGAACGATCAATGGAGATGTGCAAAATGTATATGGCCAGCAGGATATATGGGTAGTAAACTGCGCCGACACCTCCATGTACCAGGACCTTTATTCCAAACTCAGCGGCCCTTCCCAGGTGTTTATCGGTAATACCATCAATATAAAATTAAACTATGGCCGCAATACCCGTGTTACCACATCAGATACCGTTATCCTCCGGTTCGTGAAAGACAGCCGCCTTCAGCTCACCTCCACCACCCGGCCGGTCAGCGGTACCACCGGTGATACGCTTTTCTGGAAAATACCCAAAACGGCTTTATTGAATAAAGACAGTGTGCAACTGAAGTTCCTGATGAACCCTGCCCTGCCTGTTAACCCCGACAGTTTCCGGGTAAGGGCCAGCTTCACTCCATGGGAAGGTGAATATTTTCAGCTGAACAACTTCGACAGTCTTACCACAAGGGTGCGGTTGCAGAATGCGGCCTTCGCTTTCCCCACCCTTGACCTGGGAGGTGTACTGAATATTCCCTCCGGTCAGCCACAGAATTACTCACTCTTCCATTATTACCAGAGCCAGCTCGACACCACCCATGTTACCCTTACCCTGGTAAAAGACGCCCGCCTCCAGTATATTTCCTCCACCCCCGCTCCGGATATCATCAGCGGTGACAGTCTTATCTGGAACCTGACCACCACAACTTCACCGGTAAACCGGACCTTCCCGGTTACCATGCGGGTAATTGACACCCCGTATGTTCAACTTGGCGACACCCTTCGTTCCTATTCTTATCTGCGATTCCATACAATTGACACCACCATCCTGCAACGTATTGACAGCCTGAAGCAGGTGGTAAATATTATCTGCACGCCTCCCATTAATACCAATACAACCCTTGCTCCGCCGCAAGGCCTGCAATGGCTGCGCAATTTTGGCGGCACCGGGGTGGATGTAAATGAAAACATGCTGCTGCTTTCCGACACTACTTTCATGGTCGCCGGATATACCGGTTCGTCAGATGGTGATGGTGCGGGCAGTCCCCCGGCTGATGATGGTTTTGCTGTAATGTACCGAGAGGACGGAACCAGGGTCTGGAAAAAGATCATCGGTGGAAATGGCAACGATTATATTTTCTCCGCCACAAAGGGTGATAACAATACTATACTCGTAGCCGGAGAAACCATGTCAAACAACGGCGCCTTTGCAGCACAGCATGGTCTCGGTGATACCTGGTTTGCCAAACTCGACAGTGCGGGTAATACCCTCTGGCTGAAAGTACTTGGCGGCAGCCGCTATGATGGCTTCCCGAGAATACGCCGTTTACCCGGAGGTAATTACATTGTACTGGCCACCACGCAATCTGTAAATGGTGATGTGGTGAGCCCCTTTACTGATTCACTTACGTATCGGCCCTGGCTTTTTGAAATGAATCAAAGTGGTAATATCGTTTGGCAAAAAGTATATTCCGATACACTGATCTCCGCGTATAACGATCTGCAACTGCTGCCGGGTGGTGGTTTTATCATTGGTGGCAGCCGTTACCGGCAGGCACCACCTTATGGCAATATGAATGCGGTGGCCCGGCTGGTAAAAACAGATGCCTCCGGCAACGTAACGAACATACAGGATATAGTGAACATCAAGCGCCATCAGGATATCAAATCACTCGTGGTGCATGCTGACGGCAGCATAACGTTTGCCGGCGATATCCGGCCATACGTTACGCCAGATACTGTTTGCATCGGCGATCACGGACAGGCAGATGCCTGGATCGGTAAAGTAAATGCGGCCGGCGCCCTGCAATGGCAGCGTTTTTATGGTGGCAGCCAGAACGACGAAGCACTGCATATGATTGCCACGCAGGATGGCGGCTATCTCCTTACAGGCCGTGCCTCACAGGATGGCGGCAATGTAACCGGTGTGCATGGTTCCGGAAGTCTGCTGCCGGATGCCTGGCTGGTAAAGACCGATGCCAATGGCCTGCTTACCTGGCAAAAAACCATCGGTGGAAACAGGGATGAGTTTGGGGTACAATCGCTGCAACTGGGCAACAATGAATATGTAAGTACCGCCAATACCGGGTCATACAACAATGGCGATATTTATAACAGCCCCGGTGGCCCGGGAGCGGATGCCGTGGTATTCAAGACAGGCGCTGCGAATGTGATCCGCGGAATTGTTTTCTCTGATGATAATGGTAATCATATCAAAGATCCCGGTGAGGCCTATTACAACAGCGGAGTGGTGACAAGCACCAAGGACAGCCTCGTCAGTTCATCGGATATCGTAAATGGTTTTTATGCAAACACCGTTGATACAGGCCGGTATTTCACCAAACCTGTTATAAGCCTGCCCTACTATACCTCTTATCCTGTACAGGATACCAGCATATTCAATGCCTATAACCTTGCTGATACGGCCAATTTTGCCCTGGTTCCCATTCCAGGCATCAACGACCTGCGCATGACCCTGTTGCCGGTTACGCCGGCAAGGGCCGGCTTCCCTGTACGGTACCTTGTAAAATATGAAAACACCGGCACCACCACTATCAGCAGCGGCACCATCCGTTTGATAAAAGATGCCCGCACCACCTACGACTCTGCCTCTGTACTCCAGAACAGTTTAGTAAACGACACCATCACCTGGAATTATAACAACTTTGCCCCGCTGGAATCCCGTGAGATAATGGTGTACCTGAAACTGGCCGCACCACCCACCCTGAATTTCAACGATACACTCCACCTGGTTGCAACGGTAAACCCCATGAGCGGCGATACCACACCGGTGAATAATACAGCGCTGCTTAACCAACTGGTAACCGGTGCGTACGACCCCAATGATAAAACAGAGTCACACGGGCCCGGCTTCTCCGCACAGTTGCTCGCCAACGGCGAATACCTGAACTATGTGATACGATTCCAGAACACCGGCAACGATACCGCCTTCAGGGTGCTGGTACGTGATACACTGAATGCAAAACTTAACACCGGCAGTTTTGAAATGACAGATGCCAGTCATCCTTATAGTCTCACCATCACCAATGGCAATCAGCTGGAATGGAAATTTGATCCCATCATTCTGCCCGACAGCAACCATAGTGTAATCAACAGCCAGGGCTATATTGCCTACCGCATCCGCCCATTGGCCAACCTTGCGGCCGGCGACAGCATCACCAACCGGGCCGCTATTTATTTTGACTTCAATCCACCGGTAATGACCAATACACAGCTTACTGTAATTGATAACAGTATTGTGGTTTGTCCCGGTGGCAGCACTGAATATAAGGCCGGCATCAGCGGCATTGCCTATCAATGGCAGGTAAATGATGGCAGCGGGTATGTGCCATTACCAAATGACGCCATACATACAGGTGCCTCCACCAACAGCCTGGCGATAACCGCCCCGCCGGCATCTTACAGCGGGCGCACATACCGGTGTATCGTTACCACCACCACCGGCATCGTTACCAGTACCATTTACCAGTTAAAAGTGGGTGTAAGCTGGACGGGTGCCATCAACACTGCCTGGGAAAATGCAGGCAACTGGCGCTGTGGCACTGTTCCGGATGGCACCACCAATGTATTTATTGATAAAGGGAATGTGGTGGTAAGCAGTAATGCAGCGGTAAGAAGTATCACATTGAAACCGGGTGTGCAGTTTTGGGTAAGCGCCGGGTATATTTTTAATATTCTGCATTAAGCATCCGTATGTTTAATGAAACACGCATGATGACTTAACGCTGGCAAACAGCTATAAAACAGAAGTACCCATCCGGAAACAGGTTGTTATGAAACAATCCATACCTGAGCTGGAACCGGCAGCCCCGGCGAATACACCATTTCTCAGGATATCTTGCCGTCTCCAAGGTGTACCCAGTCCGTCCAGCCCTGTCTTTGAGTATCGTAATACTTATGAGTTAATGTGCCGTGCATTGTCCGTGCAAATATTGTAAGCCGGTCGCCCGCCATCACCGCAGATGGTGCAGAGGAAATCTGTCCATCGCCCAGGTGAAGCCAGTCTGTCCATTTTTGTTTTACAGTATCATAATATTTATGCGTCAATGTGCCATGCATTGTTCTTGCAAACACGGTAAGCCGGTTACCTGCCATTACCGCTGATGGTGCAGAAGATATCCTGCCTTCGCCGAGATGTATCCATGCTGTCCATAACTGTTTTACCGGATCATAATATTTATGGGTCAGTGTTCCGTGTGCAGTCCTCGCAAAAACAGTAAGCCGGTCGCCTGCCATTACCGCCGAAGGTGCTGAGGAAATATAACCTGGATCCAGTTCAACCCAGTTGGTCCATCCCTGCTGCTGCGGATCATAATACCGCTGTACAAGAGAGCCCTTCACATTTCTTGCAAACACCACCAGCCTGTCATTCGCCATTACTGCAGCAGGAGCAGAACAGATTACCTCATGTTCAAGATGCATCCAGCCTGTCCATTTTTTCTTTTGAGGATCATAGAACCGGTGCGATAAGGTGCCATGTGTGGTTCTGGCAAATACCGTCAGCCTGTCTCCCGCCATGATTGCCGCCGCTCCGGATGATACCACCCCTTCTTTAAAATGCGACCAGTCTGTCCATTTATTAAGATCAGGATCGTAATATTTATGGGTCAGCACTCCATGCATGGTGCGGGCAAAAACGGTGAGCCGTTTACCTGCCATTACCGCTGAAATGCCATGAGACACTACAGGGCTTAGCCGCAGCGAAGGATCACCATACAATGTCTGAATACCCAGGAATATCCGTGGTGCACCCAGTATTTCATCCTTATGAAGCTTTTCGTTGAAATAATCACGGCTTCCCTGTGCCCACACATCGCCAAGGATATTCATTTTGTTTACCTGCCGCAGCATCCGGATGAAAAGATCACCACTGTACGCAGTGCCCTGGTGTACCACAGTGGCACCACAATAGGCAATCGCTCCGCCATTATTACTGCTGCAAAGCCAGGAACAGGCGAAACTCCGGTCTGTAGCCGTTAGCAGGTCATAAGGATTGGGTACTGGCACTTTTACCGGGTAAGGAATCTGCATACCTGTAGCCCTGTCTTCTGCTTTCTTAAGATCAGTATAATACCATATCCAGCGGGCGGTATCAGGGTTCAGTCCCCTGTATTCATGAAAAGGTGCATTCGGAGATAATTGTCCGGTATCACAACCAGCAGAAAGCATCACCGGGTATGAATAAGAGCAGCGCAGGGAATCATTACCCCGTACATAGGCACTGTTTATGGCCGCCTCTTTCTCATTCTTTACTTCCCATCCGTTGTTTGTGCCATGACCCACATGGATCATCCACTTTGCAGTAAATATGCCCGTCTCAGCACTTCCTGTGGTAAATAAACTCCAGCCGGGTTTCAATGGGTATTGGGGCGTAACACTGCCTTGCTTTTTCAACTGTTCAAACAATGGCAGGGTGTTCAGCCGGGCCTGGCTTGCTATATCATCAGCAGATTCAGGAGCATTTAACTTTGACGTAGCTGAATTACTCTCACTCAAAAAAGAAAATGCATTTACAGCCCGCATGCGCATACCTTCTTCATACTCTATCACTTTTTGCACATAGTTGGTCATTTCTTCAGTTGTATGCGCCGGTACCCGCCCCACCGCCACATGCGGGTATCCGTCTGCCCCGTCAGGATTGTAAGCGGATGGAGATTCCGGCCAGAGGGTTTCGTTGTACTTACCATCACCATTGCCATCCCAGTCGGAAACAACAGTAGTACCCGGCCGGTACAGGTTGGCATAATAATTATCACTGGGGTTATACGTTCCGTCGAGCCCGCTGTCGGCGCCACCATTGGGCTGGCGGACAAAGCGATGCCTGACAGGAATTTTACCGGCATCACCCGCCAGCAGTACATAATAAGTACCATGGTGAAGATGACCTTCAGCAATCACTTTCTTGATCTCCCACGGATGCAGGGAAAGGTCTGCAATACCACCCGTAATGGCAGAGAGCCGTATAAGGTGTGAGGGCATACCCGTCAGGTTTTTGTGTTCAACAAGCGGAAGAAGGGCCGCAGCAAATTCGTCCGGAGCAATAATGAGCAACCGGCATGTGGCTGGTGCGCCGGCAAATAAATGTGACATAATACACAGGTTAAGGTTTATAATTATGATTCAGCTGACAATAATCAAAGGCTGCTAAACAGGCAAGACCGGTAAAAAGATCAACAAAGTTGATTACCGGAAAAAGATCAGTATGGTGAGGGAAAATAACGACTGCTTATTTTGTTTACAGTTCATCATCAAAACTGATACTTAGTACAAACATATCCCGGTTACCCAACACAGGCAATACCAAAAACATGGTATTCTGCTTTGAACACCAAAGGCGGAGAACTTTAGAGATACATTTACGCTGCCCGCTTTAGAACACTACAGAAGGAGGGCTGCCAAACCTTGCTTCAGAGACGACGTTATTTCAGCTGTGCGATCTTTTCATTTACCTTATCGATAAAGCCGTGGCAGGTGGCAGGAACATTACTTTTCTTCAAATCCAGCAACCAAAACTTTCTGATACCACCATAGTTATACTCAATATATAATCCTCCCCAATCACCGGCATCCGGTTGTCCGATCACATTGCCTGGTTCGTTGAGGAGATCAACTGGAAAATAATCCTTCAGGTCTTTGGTGATATCAAACTTTTGCTGTGAGAGCTTACCATATTTTCCGTTATAGAAATTATATGCATCAGGGTATTGATCTTTTTTATCCTCAAAGAGTTTGTCCTGCTCCAGCCTGAAAATCTCCACGCACCCCTCTCCGCTGCAGGAGGCATAGAAATGTCCGAAAATAAGGTAATCAGATTTGGAAAGTCCTGCATTGTCTTTGGAACAAGATGCCAGCGAGAATATCGCTATGCAAATGGTGATGAAGGAAATTGTTTTCATCCTCTTTACTATAAGGTTTAAATATCATTTACAAGGACGAAATGAATACCTGCGCACTTCCCTGCTCCCCAGCATAAATATACTCACAATGCGAAAGAACCCCAAACCGGCACATCTACCTGCTGATACAAACCCGTAACTTATGTGCAGCCATCTATTACCGGAGGTAAAAGTATTCCATAAAAACCCACTTGTCACAATTAATGGGAATAAGGTCCGTCTTATATTTTTGCTTTGTCACCCAGGTGGCCACCTGCCTGTTCCACTCATTATTTTCTTCCTGGTCAGCCTGTCTTCCATGCAGGTATATTTCACAATTTCCGTTCCTGTCTATTACACCAGAAACCCTTGTGTAATACCTGCAACTGTCATAATCTTTTACTTCCGTTTTTTTGAAATATGAAATAAGCGCTTCCCTGAAGGTTGAATTATCCGCTAAATCAGGAAATTGATACGGCTCAGGATATTTTATTTCATAATAAACAATGGATTTTGACAGTGGCAGATTTTCCAGGTCAAATCTTTTAGTCATAAAAGACCTGTTTTTTGTGCCAATGATTTTTGCACGATTGACATCAACGAGTATTACCTTATCATCCAGCATCAAAATAAAAAGGGTGTCGTTACTGATAAACACTTTGTCATACCAAATTGTATGTGAAACGGTATAATCAAGCTGCTTTTTACCGGTAATAATATCTTTTATAAAATATCGTTTGCCTTTTTTCCCGTTTACATAGAATTGAATAAGCTCCTGGTCTGCAAAATTATCGTGCCCAGCCAGCCAATAGCTGAGTGTTACGGCAGATTTGCCATTGTTACTTAAAAAAGAAGGTCTTGGCAGATAATTGTCAATCTGATAGATTTTCTCGTTAGTCTTTGCATTAAAGACTATTGTTTTTCCAAATGTAGTCTGGTCAAAACGATGAAAGGGTACCGACT
>JAEUVM010000287.1 GCA_016787125.1 Chitinophagaceae bacterium
GTAAATTCTTCATAGCCGCCGGTTGGATAAATGACTTTCTTTAGCGTACCGGCCTTAGTTGCTTCAAAATTTGGTGTCCGGTCAACGCCCATTGAGCCATTCTCATACTCGGTATAATTTATCGGGCGGGGAAAAAAGTCACCGAATATTACAGATGACCCTTTAGAATAACCATAATAATCCTGTGCCAGTGACTCCTGAGAGGCTAACGAAGAAGGATCATTATACTGAAATTCATGAGTCAGTGTTTTGGGTGTCGTTTCATTGGATGACTGAATCACCTTCTTCAGAAAAAAACGTTGGTTCAGGTCGTTACCAACCGGCCTGTCGTCATACTCAAATTTATACCGCCTGAGTATCGGGCTGGCTGATCCGCTGTTGGTAGTATACACATTCAGGTAAAGAAGCCTGTTGTCACCGCTGGCATCGGGCCTGTCCTGGTACACTAAATACACCTGCTGACCGTCAGAAGTGGAAATCTGCGAGAGATAGTAGGAATCATAATCAATCTTTGTGTAGGCCACATTCGACCATGACCCCTCACACATATAGGCACAATCCGGATATTCGGGCATAGGAGGTAATGCGCTATACTTCTTAAGTATTACTGATTGATAGGGCCCTTGGTTGGTTTTGGTGGAAATTGGCGAATAAGTGAAATTAATCTCGTCTCCGTCCGGGGAAGTGATTTTGGTAAGAAACCAGGCGGTTGTCTTCACCTTGTTGGCCCTTGGGTTGCCTGCCGTCTTCACATCCTTTGTTTTTTCATACATGAGCCCATCACCAAACTTGTATTGGGTACCATCACCGGCAGTCAGTATGAAAATATTTCCGGTTTTTGTGATGGTTACATTATTGTGATCTGCCACATGTGCGGCGCCATTGTCATCAAAATAAAATTTTCCCGACATACCATTCACAGAAAATGAATACTCGTCACTCTCCGTATCATAATTTTCGATATTGGCCTGCGCCAGGTATGTCTCCAGTGTTGAATTGTAGTTATTAAAATCAGGGTTTGTGAGCTTTATCGTGCTTGCACCATCATCCTGTTCATCATGCACCACACGGCTGATCATACCACCCGCCACCAGGCTCCAGTTCAAACCCACACGGGAGGGAATCTCGTTGGTCTTGGTGCCGTTGGTCGAATAGCCGATGGATATGGGTATCTTCAGGCTCCCCACCGATAGTTCATACAAGGGTATATTCACATTGGC
>JAEUVM010000145.1 GCA_016787125.1 Chitinophagaceae bacterium
AGTAGACCAGGAAATAGAAACGTTGGCAGTATTGGTGGGTGCACCGGTGGTGCCGTTTACTGACCAGGTTACTGTTTGTGTAGAACCTCCTGCATAGGTCACTGCAGCGTTCTGTGAAGTGATCAGGAACGGACCTACCGCCGAAGATACGGTTACAACCATATCCTGGAAGTTGGTCTGGCCTACAGCAGTACCGTTATAAGGTCTGTTATCCCTTACGGTAAGGCGGAAGTTGAGCGGACGTCCAACGTTGCTCAGTGCTTCTATGTTAGCACCGGCATCACCACCGGGAAGCGGGCCGGTAAGGTTTGCTCCGGTAAGGATGGTAGATAACCTGGGCATCAGCCTTGTAGGGGAAGTAGTGGCCGGGAAAGTGAGCCAGTTGGGACCAGTGGGTTTGTTTTCACGGGCCACACTGTTGGCGCCGGTCTGACCGATACCATCCTGGTCTTGCTCCCAGCAATAAGTAAGCACATCTCCGGCATCAGCATCTGTGGCTGAACCGGTAAGGGCAAACGGAGTGCTGATGGGAATAGTATAGTTAGTAAGCGCAGCAACAACCGGAGTGGCGTTTACACCAGCCTGGTTGATGGTTATCGGGCAGGTTTTTGTTGCCATGTTAACCTGGATCTGCTGAATAGATGCTTCGTGGAAAATGTCGATAGAGTGCGGGGCCACATCCTGTGCAGTAATACCGGCATAACCCATGATAGTGATACCAGAACCCACTTCTTTATTTACACCAATACCTTCATTACCGAAAGAGAAGGTGTGGTTGCCACCCATCTGGTGACCAACCTCATGCGCCACATAGTCAATATCAAAGTTGTCACCCTGGGGAATACCATCAGCGGGTGAAGTGATACCGCGGCCTTTCTGACCATCCACGCAAACGCAACCGATACAGCCGGCATTACCACCACCACCGGACGCACCAAACATGTGCCCAATGTCGTAGTTAGCCTCACCGATATTGGCAGTAAGGGTGGTCTGCAACTGGTTGTTCCAGTTAGCCAGTGTGGTGTACGGGTCTGTAGCAGGATCATAATAGATTACTGCAGTGGTATTGGCGATAAGGTTCAGGTGGATAGCAAGGTCCTTTTCATAGCAACCATTACAACGGGTAAGGGTGGCATTGTAAGCTGCCAGCACCAGGGCTACCTGTGCAGCACTGGTGGCACCGAAAAAGTTAGAGTATTCACCATTACAGGATTGTGCAAGGCGCATAGTCTTCAACTGGCCCGCATTGCTTTCGGGGCGGCTGTAAACATTGTTGTGAAGTCTTTCAGCCAGGTTTTCATCAGGTGTTGAACACACCCAGGGAAGACCGCCTTTTGAACGCTGTGATTTGAAAACAGCATATACGGTGTGATCCTGTGAATAGGGTTCAATGTACTCGTTGGGATTGCCGTTTGCACGGAAAACCATTGTCTGGATACCCTGGGGAGAGATGCTGATCTTCAGCGTGGCGCCGGGGTCATCCTTACTGCGGCCGGAGAAAGCCCTGATCTCAGGGAAACGGGCCTGCAGTGCAGGTTCGAAGTTGGAAGCTTCCCATACTTCGAAACGCTCCATACCACCATCCGCATTGGGAAGGGTGATGATGGCGGAACGGCTTCCGTTTACATCCACCACCGAAAAAAGCTGCTGCTTCATCGGGGCAATGTCAAGTTGAAACAAACTGTAGACTTTGGGAAACGATTGTCTTGCCACACCCCTGTCTTTTGGCATGGAGCCAATATCAGTCCTGGCAGACCAGTATTGATCCTGGGCGGTGGCAGTAAACGAAATCGTACCGACTACAAGAATAGCCAGTAAAATTTTGTACAATTTACTCATAAAAAAGTGTTTAGGTTAAAAACGTTATTAAGCAGACACAGCAATGTCAGCGGTAATCTTAGAAAACCGCATTAAAAGTAAGGATATTTAACATTTCGGCAATCGGATTTTTTACCCTTCCATGCACAAAAAATCCCGCCCCTGTAAAGGGAGCGGGATTCGTTTACCGGCAGCAGCCGTATATTAAAAAAATTAGTAACCCATGCCACCCATATCAGGCGCACCATGCGTATGGGGCTCTTCCTTCTTGGGTTTGTCGGCCACCACACACTCTGTAGTGAGCAGCATACCGGCAATGGAAGCGGCATTTTCAAGGGCCACGCGGCTTACTTTGGTCGGATCAATGATACCTGCCTTGAACATAGAATTTTCGTATGCTTCGGTGCGGGCATTGAAACCAAAATCGCCTTTTCCTTCTTTTATTTTCTGTACCACGATGGAGCCATCGATACCTGCATTGGCAGTCAGGATGCGGAGGGGTTCTTCAAGGGCACGGCGTACGATAGCCATACCGGTTTGCTCATCTTCGATCTGGCCTCTTACTTTAGCATCCAGGCTTTCGATGGCACGGATATAAGCCACACCACCGCCGGGTACGATACCTTCTTCCACCGCAGCTCTTGTTGCATGCAGGGCATCATCCACCCGGTCTTTCTTTTCTTTCATCTCCACTTCGGTTGCAGCACCTACATACAGTACAGCCACACCACCGCTCAGTTTGGCAAGGCGCTCCTGCAGTTTTTCTTTGTCATAATCAGAAGTGGTGGTTTCGATCTGGGCTTTGATCTGGTTCACACGGGCAATGATAGCGTCTTTCTTGCCTTTTCCGCCAACCACGGTAGTATTGTCTTTGTCGATGGTAACGCTGGCTGCCTGTCCAAGGTAGGTCAGGTCGGCGTTTTCCAGTTTGTAACCCTGCTCTTCACTGATAACGGTACCGGCAGTGAGGATGGCAATGTCCTGCAGCATTTCCTTGCGACGGTCGCCAAAACCAGGAGCTTTTACAGCTGCTACTTTAATAGTGCCACGCAGTTTGTTTACCACAAGAGTAGCCAGTGCTTCGCCTTCGAGATCTTCGGCAATGATCAGCAGCGGACGACCGCCCTGGGCCACTTTCTCCAGGATATGGAGAATGTCTTTCATCGCAGATATCTTCTTGTCATAAATTAAGATATAAGGATTCTGAAGTTCGGCTTCCATTTTTTCGCTGTTGGTAACGAAATAAGGAGAGATATAGCCGCGGTCAAACTGCATTCCTTCCACCACATCTACTGTGGTATCAGTTCCTTTTGCTTCTTCTACGGTGATCACACCTTCTTTACCCACTTTACCAAAAGCTTCAGCGATCAGCTTGCCGATGGTTTCATCGTTGTTGGCAGAAATGGTTGCCACCTGCTGAATTTTCTTGCTGTCGTTTCCTACTGTTTGTGTTTGTCCTTTCAGGTTTTCAACCACGAGGGAAACAGCTTTATCAATACCACGCTTCAGGTCCATCGGGTTGGCGCCTGCAGCCACCATTTTCAATCCTTCGCTGATGATCGCCTGTGCCAGCACAGTGGCGGTTGTGGTACCATCCCCGGCAATATCTGCGGTTTTGGAAGCCACTTCTTTTACCATCTGGGCGCCCATGTTCTCGATGGGGTCTTCCAGCTCAATTTCCTTTGCCACGGTCACGCCATCTTTGGTTACAGAAGGTGCGCCGAATTTTTTCTCGATCACCACGTTGCGGCCTTTGGGGCCAAGGGTTACTTTCACGGCATTGGCCAGTGTGTCCACCCCTTTCTTCATCCTGTTTCTTGCTTCAATGTCGAAGAAGATTTGCTTTGCCATACTAGATTAATTTGAAAATTTGGAAATATGAAAATTTGGAAATGAAGCGAAAAGCTGAAGGTGCCAGGTTATTTTCACATTAGCACACTCTCACATTTTCACATTATACAATCGCCAGAATGTCAGATTCTCTCATGATGAGGAAGTCTTCGCCATCGATCTGGATCTCTGTACCGGCATATTTGCCGTAGAGTACCGTGTCGCCGGTCTTAACTGTTACGGGTTCGTCTTTTTTGCCAGGACCAGCGGCTATCACCACGCCACGCTGGGGTTTTTCTTTAGCAGTGTCGGGGATAATGATGCCACCGGCAGTTTTTTCTTCGGCTGCTGCGGCCTTTACAATTACCCTGTCATGCAAGGGGGTAACGTTCACTTTTTTTGCCATAATACTATTGATTTTGAGTTATTGACTTTTGCACTCCTGTCATATCGCTGTATGACAGGGCGGCGAAGGTACAGGAAATACCATGCCGCCCCGGTTAAAAGAAGACAATTTTTCAGGGTTTGTCCACTTGTCAGGCAGCAAGTATGACAGAAGTACATTTTTTCTGTTCATACCACAAAAAAAGCCGCCCCTGATGAGGCGGCTTGTACAGCATCTTAAAATATTATTTTACCACCCTGGCGGTATAGCGTTGGTTGCCAAAACCGGCCTGCAATAAATAGGTACTCTGTGGCATAAGTGAAGCCGGGAGATTCCATCGGATTATCTGTTCGCCTGCAGCAATATTTCTGCGGGCCAGCAGCCGGCCGGTCATATCAATTAATCTCAGTTCTCCACCTGCTTCGGGTGCTTTTACAAAACGGATGGTGACAACTTCCTTAACAGGGTTGCCGAGCACCAGCATATCCTGACCGGTTCCATTGAGCTTTATCAATACCACATTACTAAGCCTCGAAGCCCCGTCGAGATCAACACTGCGCAAACGGTAAAAGTTCTTTTCAGTAAGAGGTTCTTTATCAAGGTAGCTGTAGTTTCTCGGAGAACTGCTGTTGCCGGCCGCCGGTATCGTGGCGATCTTCCGGTACACCACCCCATCCATTGATTTTTCAAGCTCAAACTGTTTGCTGTTGTTTTCAGAAGAAGTGGTCCATTCCAGTAATGAGTTTTTTCCCTGAAGGGTGCCTTTGAATTCAGTCAGTTCAACCGGCAGCGGGAAAAGACTGAGCGAGGTTTTCCACATACCATATCCATGTGTGCCTACCAGCAGGTTGGCATCCGACGGCCGGAAGGCAAGACTTGTTACCACAGCATTGCCCATCTCCGTGGCACCCTCCTGTGTCCATCCCGGCGTAGTGGGGAAGCCCGTGCCGGATCGGTACAGGCCAACTGAAGTACCTACATAATATTGCACTTCGGTGGAACCGGGCACAGCGTGTATGGCCGAACTGCGGTAAGAAGGTAAAGTAAGAGTGCCTTCAACATTCGTCCAGGTGGGAGTGGCCGAGTTGGCGTTGCCTGTCCACCATACATTACCGGTAATGCCGTAATTGGAAAGGGTAACAATTATTGTATCGTCATTTCTTGGATTAACGGCAATGCTGCTGATATTTCCTACGGGAAAAGAACCTCCTGTGATATCCACCGGCCCGGTACCCGCGGCCACCGCACT
Source organism: Chitinophagaceae bacterium (assembly GCA_016787125.1). GTDB lineage: Bacteria > Bacteroidota > Bacteroidia > Chitinophagales > Chitinophagaceae > JJ008. The sequence goes on from JAEUVM010000145.1 coordinate 5,283, forward strand.
GGGATTATCCAGCCTGAACACCCGCCCGTTGGAGGTTCCGAAAAACATACTTGAAGTGGCCGGGCTGTAGGCCCCCCTGGTAAGGGCGATGGCAGTAATATCATTGGCTGCTCCAACGGCAGTGGCAATACCAGTCATGGCGGTCCAGGTGGCCGATGTTACTGTGGAAGCCGATGTGGTCCGGTAAAGGGAATTATCATTGGCATAATAAAGCAGCTCTGAGTTATCTGCATCCAGTTTGAACAAGGTAACAAAAAGCCCGGTGTTTCCTTCGCCGGTTGGTGTGATACCTGTTGAAAAGCCCAGGGCTGTACCCGATGTTCTTCTGTTAATAAAGCCTGACTGCGAACCTACATATTCATATTGCGTACCGGCTATCAGGTCGGTGAGGCCTACAGAAACTCCATCGCCGCCCCATACCATTTCGAAATCGGTGCCGGTTCCGCCAATGTTGCGGGTGGAACCGTTATCCTGTGCACCGCCGATCACCTTAGCATTCCCCACCCTCGGGTCTATATCCACGTAATAATATTGGTAGGTACGATAGCCCACATTGATCTGCGACCAGCTTACCGTACCAGCCAGCACATCGGTGGTGCGTTGTATGCCGCCATCATTGCCGCAAAGCATGATGGAAGGACTTCCCGGCTGAAATACAAATGAATGAATATCGGGATGCGAGCTGCTGTAAAGTGCATAGCTGGCCGGGGTGGCATAGCCGCCAATCCGTGTCCAGGTAGCTCCTCCGTCAGTAGACCGGTAGGCATTGGTACCCCCGATAAAAATGGTTGACGCATCATCGGGCTTCACCCCCACCACCAGGTCGTATCCGCCTTGTACAGCAAACGGATCATTACCAGCCAGGCAGCCTGCCTCATCCGGCAATGTGGCGGAGAGGTTGGTCCAGGTGCCACCCACATCATCCCAGCGAAAGAATTCTGCTTCAGTGAGGCCACCCGGGCAGGCCGGACTTCCCGAACTGTAATAAAGTGCATACAATGTGCTTTCACTGCTTGGGGCTATTGCTAAAACCACTCTGCCATAGCCGGGCTCTGCATTCCATCCGGCAGGTGAGCCGCCTGCACCTGCACCGGCGATCTGTGTCCAGCTTCCCACGTCGCCCGAAGTGGCGCCGGGCGGCGAGGCCCATACTCCATCCACGGCTGATGTATTGGTACCGCCAAAGGAGGCATATAACCTGCCGGTGCTGCTTACCACTATATCAGTATACTGACTTGAAGTGGATAATGTACCTGATAAAACGGTGGCCCAGCTGGTGCCGCCATCTGTAGAACGGCGGATGGTGGCCGGGCAGGCGATGTAAACGTTTCCGTCGGTGGGGTCAACGATTATTTTATTGATAAAATCCTGTGCCACTGAAAAAGATTCCAATGCGGTGGTGTTGGAGGAGGCGAGCCTTGCCCAGGTTTCTCCATTGTCGGTAGATTTATATACCCCGTTGCCGGAATAAAAAGCGCCAGAGGCGCCGGCAGAATTGCCTGAGGCTTCCCCTACTCCATAGTACCAGGTGTCTTCAAAACCTGGCCGGGTGTCCTGTGCCAGGCTGGTGCAGCTGAAATGCTCCCCCGTTGGACTTTTACGAACCCAGGTAGCGCCATTGTCTGTAGACTTATAGATACCCCCGCTTACGCCCCCGGCTAGTATAATGCGATTGGTGGTTCCGTTATACCGGACATCATAGGCCAATGCCCTTGTCCGGCCACCAAGGTTATTCGGCCCCTGGAAAATATAAGGATTGATGGCCTCGATCCGGGCTGTTTGCAACTGGCGGGCATAGATCTCCCTTGCCTGCTCCATTTCCATGGCCCTCACACCTTCCGGGATGGTACCGGTGGCCGGGTTTTTCAGCATATTGAACTCATACTCGAGAGCACCCTGAAAATCCGTCATCCGGGCCTCCGGGTCTTTTACTCTTTCTGCATAATTGAGGAGTTTGTCTTCTTTCTTGCCGGGCTTGCAGGAGAAAAGAAAAAGACCAGCAACAGCAAGCAACACGCAATACTGTCCGGGTGTAAGGTTTGGTATTCTCATAGCTGTAGAAGGTTTAGGTTAGGAATGCTTCTAAAGATAACCCAATTTCAAGGCGAAAAAAAATCCGATTGTCATCTTTTAGTGATTAAACAAGGAGAGAATGGTATATCAATTGTTAATCAGCCGGTTGACGTTTTTGCCTTACATTTGCCCCCTAAAGTTCTTTCAGCAATGATCAGCAGAAGAAATATCCGGGTGAAAGTGATGCAAAGCATTTATACCATTACCACCCTGGATGGTGATACCAAACCCGGCGAGCCACAAAAGATACTGCAACAGCATTTAGACCAAACCCTTTCCCTTCTGACCTACCTTACCTGGTTTCTTACCGAGGTATCAAGGTATGCAGAAACAGATGCACACCAGCGTGCCTCCAAACATTTACCCAGCGAAAAAGACCTGAACGTCAACACAAAAATTGCCGGGAATGAACTGCTCTGGAAAATACTGGAAGATGAATCGGTAAAAAAACAGGTGGCTGCCTTCAGGCCTGAAGGTATTGCCGACCGGGAACTGATCCGCAAAATATACCAGCAACTCACCGAATCGGCTGAATACCGGCAGTATATCAGCCACAACAGCCGGGAGAAAAATGAAGAGAAAAAGATCATTGAATATATCCTCAACGACCTGCTGCTGGCCAACGAAGTATTTCTTTCTCACATTGAAGAGAATTTTTCCAACTGGGACGACGACGGGGAGATGGTGGTGCAATTGCTGGTAACCTTCCTTCAAAAACCAGGCAGCGTGAATTACAACCAGCTGATGAGCACCGAGAAAGCACAGTTTGCCAAAAACCTGCTGCAAACCGTGCTTGAAAAAGACAAACACCTGGAAGAAATGATCATACCCAAACTGAAAAACTGGGACCCCGAACGTATCGCCCTGCTGGATATGATCATGATGAAAATGGGTGTGGCCGAATTCCTTTATTTTGAAACCATTCCGCCCAAAGTGACCATCAATGAATATATAGACCTGGCAAAAGATTACAGCACACAGCAAAGCGGCCAGTTTGTAAACGGTATCCTGGATAATATTCATAAAGAACTGGTACAGGAAGGCCGTATGCACAAGGTGGACTATAAAAAGCAGGGCTGACGCCATTCACTTTGTAAAACCACTACATTTGCATCTTCAAAATCTGTTTCAAATGAAATATATCCTTTTAGCAGCGGCTGTTACCCTTAGCGTGGCTGCGTGTAAAACATCCGACAAAAAAGCTGACAAACCCGGCGCTGACACTGCCACGCAGCTTACACCTGAGCAAATTGAAAAAGCCGGTAAGGATTCAGCCAACTTTACCACTATTGAATGGATAGACTCCACCACCCGCAACCTGGGCAACCTGAATCTTAATGAAGAAATAGAAGTGACATTCCGTTTCAGAAACTCAGGCAATAAAGTACTCGTGGTGCAAAAAGTGTCTGCAGGATGCGGATGCACCATTCCCGAACAGCTTACCCGCCCCTATGCTCCGGGCGAGGAAGGAATTGTAAAAGCAAAATACAATGGTACCGGCCATGATGTGGTGATCAAACAAATCATGGTGGAAGCCAATACAACACCCGAAAAGGTTCACACACTCACTTTTACCGGAACACTCATTGAAAAAAAGAAATAAATACTGACAATTATAATTTTCACTGCCGGCTTCCGGTTTATCACTTAAATAAACATCATGAAATCAACCCGTGCACTCCTTACGTCTTCTGTAGTTTTACTTTACCTGTCTTCCTGTATGCCTCCGGGCGGCGACGGTAAATCCGGCTCCTCTTCCGGCGCAGGAACCATCCAACTGGTTTTTCTCGGACTGATGATCGTGGTATTCTGGCTGTTCTTTATCCGCCCGCAGGCGAAAAGGGCCAAGACACAAAAAGCCTTTATTGAAAATATGGGCAAAGGTGATAAGATCGTTACCACGGCCGGCATTCACGCCACCATCAATAAGGTAAACGAAGATGGCACCCTCACTATCGAGGTAAGCCCCGGCAGCTACCTGAAGATCGAAAAAGCAGCTGTCAGCGTGGAATGGACCGCAGCGCTGAATAACAAAACAGCCGCCGCCGACAAAAAATAAGAATAGTACAAATTACTTTTTATAAATCCCGGGTTTCAATCGTAAGTTTAGGTTGAAATCCGGGATTTCCCTTTTGGTAAACTATTCTGACATGCTTAAAATCGGTCTCACCGGCGGTATCGGCAGCGGAAAAACCACCGTGGCCAGGGTTTTTGAAACATTTGGCATACCTGTATACTATGCCGATGATGCCGCCAAACGCCTGCTCAATGAAAACACAGAACTGAAAGCCGCTGTGATACTCCATTTTGGCGAAGCCGCCTATCAAAACGGGCAGCTCGACCGTAAATACCTCGCTAATATTGTTTTCAGCAATAAAGAAAAACTCGACCTGCTCAACTCTCTCACCCACCCCATCACCATCCGTGATGCTGAAGAGTGGATGAATAAACAGCAAACCCCGTATGCTGTAAAGGAAGCAGCATTGCTGTTTGAAAGCGGTGCCGCCGAAAAGCTGGACTATGTGATCGGCGTGTATGCCCCGCAACATGTACGCATCAAACGGGTGATGGACCGCGACGGACTGAGCACAGAAGAAGTGCTGAAACGTATCAGCCGCCAGATAGATGAGGAAATGAAAATGAAGCTGTGCAATTATGTTATCAGAAATAATGACAGGGAACTGGTGCTGCCACAGGT
>JAEUVM010000174.1 GCA_016787125.1 Chitinophagaceae bacterium
TAATCAATATTGACGGGGTAAAACTTTATTCAAGGCAGGGAACATCTTTTGATGTCCGCCTGATTTTGATTAATGGCCGCAAACAACCAGCATCTGGCGCAGCTCCTGTTTACAATCCTGACAAAGACCATGAAGTAAAAACTTTTGATGAATTATTTGAAAGAGTGATGGAGAGCCTCCCCCTAACCCCCTCCGATAGAGGGGGAATAAAATCAGAACCTATGAAAAAGAATATTTCTTCATTAGAACAGGAAGCTCACAATTTAATGAAGCTGTTCAAAACTCCTCCTTTGGAGGGGCTTGGGGAGGCTCTGGGCGCACCTTACGAACCCGCATCCGAAAGTTGCGTAGTATTAAACACACAAGTACCCGACAGCATGGCTTTTGAAACAAGGCAGGCTGTGCTGAGTATCAAAGAAGAAGTAGGTGGTGATATTGATAATTTTGTACGTCATCGTTTAAAATATCCTAACAAAGCTGCACTGTGTAAAGTATTATCTGCCGAGCAGATTGATGCAGTGGCTATGGCTATTTATAATATTGAAGCAAGGGAACAAGGTATGATTATCGGTGACCAGACTGGTATCGGCAAAGGCCGGGTAGCGGCTGCCATGATACGTTATGCTGTGAACCAAGGAGTGAAGCCGGTATTTCTCACGGAGAAAGCAAACTTGTTCTCCGACATCTACCGTGATTTATCCGCCATTGGTTCCGGGCATTTAAAACCACTGATTGTAAACAGCAAAGAATCCAAAACAGATATAAAAGATGAAGATGGTGAAATCATTTACCAGGCTCCATCACCAACCGAACAGCAAAGCATTATCAGTTCAAGGGAAGTAGCCTCACAATATAATTTTGTACTGGCTACTTATTCCCAATTCAATTCACCTGAAAAGAAACCTGAAAAACCAAACTTTCTCCGGGCAATAGCTGATGATAATATTTTCATCATGGATGAAGCTCACAATTCCAGTGGTTCATCCAACACCGGCGAATTTTTGCAAGGCGTTGTTTCAAAAACCAAAGGAGTTGTGTTTCTGTCAGCAACCTTTGCCAAGCGACCGGACAATATGCCCATCTATGCCATGAAAACGTCCATTGCTGATTGCAATATGAGCAAGGATGATTTGGTGGAAGCTATTACAAGAGGTGGTGTGGCATTACAGGAAGTATTATCCTCACAATTGGTTGCCGAAGGGCAAATGGTACGCCGGGAAAGAAGCTTTGAAGGAGTAGAAGTAAATTATTTATCCTTAGACACTAAGTCGGAAGAACACCGTGCCATTGCAGATAACATTACTGATATACTCCGTGATATTATTGCCTTCCAAACAAATTTTGTAGATGCACAGGTAGAGGAACTGGACAAGATTGCAGTTGCTGAAGGAAAAGAAGTTGCACTGAGAGAAGGCACCTCACAAGCTGGTGTAGATAATCAACCTTATTTTTCTAAAGTATTCCAGGTAATTAACCAGATGCTTTTTTCACTCAAAGCTGAGGCGGTCGCTGACCAGGCCATTAAACGATTAAAAGAAGGTAAAAAGCCGGTGATTGCATTTGCCTCCACAATGGGCAGCTTCATTGAATCAATGGAGAATGAACAAGGCTTAACGGTTGGTGATGGTGATACGATTTATGCTGATTTTAGTGAGGTATTAAAAAGAGGATTAGACGGCATCTTACGTTATTCTGAAAAAGATGTGGACGGCAATGCAATTCACAAAAAATTTGAGTTAAGTGAACTGCCACCGGAAGCCCAGACAGAATATCACCGCATACTGGAAAAGATTAATAATGTCTCTACAGGTATTACTATTTCACCCATTGATATTATCATTAAGAAAATAAAAGATGCCGGTTACAGTGTTGCCGAAGTTACAGGCCGCAAATATGAACTGCAACTCAACTGGAAAAGCAGTAAGGCTTTGATACTGGCAAGAAAACGAATCAATACCAATGATGCTTTCCGGCAGTTCAATAATAACGAAGTGGATGTATTGATGATTAACCAGTCTGGCAGTACCGGCGCATCAGCACATGCTATACCTACTGCCAAAGTTTCAAAAGAACAGGTCAAGCAAAGGGTAATGATTGTATTGCAGGCAGAGCTGGATATTAATACGGAAGTACAGAAAAGAGGGCGAATCAATCGTACAGGGCAAATATTAAAGCCCATATATGATTATGTAACATCTGCCATCCCTGCTGAAAAAAGATTGATGATGATGTTGCAGAAGAAACTAAAATCGTTGGATGCAAACACTACTTCCAATCAAAAGCAATCCACAAAGATTTTAGACGTTCCAGATTTTCTGAATAAATACGGCAACAAGATTGTGAAGGATTATCTAATGGAAAATAAAGAAGTAAACGATTTATTAGATGACCCACTGAAATTGAAAGCAGCCGGATCAGATTCATCAGGAGATACGGTAGTGGAAGATGCAGCACATAAAGTATCTGGCCGTGTAGCAGTATTATCTACAAAAATGCAGCAGGATTTTTATAATGAGATTGCTGAACGCTATAGTGATTATGTAGAATACCTGAAACAAACCGGCGACTATGATTTAGAAGTGGAAGCCATGAACCTTGAAGCAGAAACTGTTTCCAATAAAGTGATTAAAATGGGTAAAGGCAGTGACAGCGCTTTTGGCGATGATAGTGTGTTGGAAACTGTCCAAGCCAATGTTTTGAAAAAACCTTTTTCCAAGACCGAATTAGAAAATCTTATCAATGAATCTTTAAGAGGCAAAGACCCTCATAAATTACAGGATAAACTGACAGAAGATTATGAAGCATCTGTCGCAGAAAGACTACAAGAGGAGGAAGCTGAAACCGAGGCTAAGTATGATGACTTAATAAAGAATGTTCCTAATGAAAAGAAGATTCAGAAGATATTAGATAAACAAGGCGAGGGTGCCTGGCGGCAGGCTGTTGCGGAACGGGAAAAGGAATTGAATGGTGCAAAAGAACTGCAACTGCAAAATCTTCGCAAGACTTTTGATAACCGTAAACAATACCTGGAGAAAGCATTTCGCTTTTTCTTTATCAGCCGCAATATCAAATATCCTATTGAAACATACAATGGTGGCCATGAATTGGTGCCTGCTGTGTTCCTGGGTTTTGTAATTGACAACAAAAAGAGAAACCCTTTTGCCCCTTCCACAATAAAGTTGCGAATTGCCATTGCCAATAGCAGTAAATATCTTGCTATCCCAGCCTCTCATTCAGAGGATATAATGGCCATCATCGGTGCCAGTGTGGATGTGCATCAACCCAGCATGAATGTACTGCTAACAGAATGGGAGAAGTACACAAAAGAAAATAATACCGACCGGCGGATCCGTCACATCATTACCGGAAACTTATTACAGGCATTTTCTGATTTTAAAGGCAAATTAGTAAGCTATACTACCAAAGACGGAGAAACTAAGAAAGGCATACTGATGCCGGAGAACTGGAATCCTGGTGAACAAGTGCAGGATAAAGTTGTAGTGCCAATTCTGAAAGCTGCGCCTATTGTAAAATCATTGGTGCAGAACTCACAAATCATTACCAATAATGGCTTATCATTTTTCAGAACTGGCAATCATTTTAAACTGATAATATCAGCATCCAGGGCAAGAGGTGGTGATATTTATTTAGATAAGAATATCCTGGAGTTGGTGGAGAAAAACAATTTTGAAAAGGTATCTGATAAAATGGTCGCCATGCTCCCGGAAAAGAATATTGATAAGCTGCTGGAAATATTACAGACTACTCATGAATGTTCTATAACAATTCATTCATCTGATTTGAAAAATATAAAATCAGATGCAGGAAGGTACAGCAACCGGAAAAAGATAAAACTGCCTCCTGATGATGAGGAAGAAGAACTACCTGACAATGTAGCCATCCTTGAACTGGAAGCAGAAGCCCTGGCACTTGAACTTGAATTATTAGCAGCATAAAAAAATAATCCATCCTATGATAACTATAGATAACTACTTTAATAAGGTCAATTCTCTTGATTTAAAATCATTACCGGAAGCGTTAAAAAAAGGCCATGACTTTGTTTTAAAGGCAACGAGTAACGGCACAAGCTGGGTATCTTATCATTCCAGTGAGCCGATTAAGAAAACGGTGGATATGTACTTAGGCAAACTGAACGAGTTTGTCAGCAGTACCACTAAAGTCGAAAAGAAACAGACTAAGAAAGGTGCTGAAAAAAAGCAGCCTGATGAACCCATTAAAGAAACGATGCCGAGACAAAGAGTTACAAAAACTGCTAAGTCTGTAAAGAATGATGAAGATATTCCTGCTGAAGATGGTCCGCAGTTGGTAGAACGGATTCCGGAAGAACTCCGGTTTATCCGCCGCTTTGTAAACCTGAATGGCAAAACAAAAACAAAGGATGATTTGCTCCGCTTTATCAATGGCCTTCAAAAAGCTATTATTGAAAAACGCATCCGCAAAACTTCTTCCTATGCCGTCCAGGTAAAATATATCCAGGACAGCCTTGTTAAAACTTTCAATACAATGAAGGCAAGGATAAAGCTGGAAATAAATACCAAGACATTAACAGAGTTTACTGATTTATTGGGTGGTGAAAAAATATATCCTTCTATACAATTGTTGAAGAAATACATCAACCTGAATGGCAAAGCAGGTATGAAAGAAAAAGCAATGAAACTGGTGAAGCAAATGGAAACGGCTGCTAAAAAGCGAAAAGTAAGTAAGGGTGATGTGTATGAAGCCCCTCTGCAGCAAGCTTACAAAAACCTGAGAGAATTTATTAATGATAAGAAACAAAAAACATTATTGATTGAACAAAGAGAATTAAACGGTCTTGACGAGGTATTTGGTTGCGCCTGCAATCAATTAAATGGTGTTGATGAAATGCCGGCCATTATGAACAGTATGGATTTTGCCAATATGCAATTTGAGACCATCGGACTTAAAGGTAAATGGCTTAATCTGATCGGCGACCCTTCTTCCAACTTTACAGCAATGGTATTTGGTAAACCAAAAATGGGCAAGTCATATCTCTGCATTGACTTTGCCGGTTACCTGGCACGCAATCACGGTAAGGTGTTGTATGTAGCGAAAGAAGAAGGACTGGATATGACCCTTCAAAAAAAGCTAAACGATAAAGATGTGGCACATCCGAATTTGTATGTCGCTTCTATACTTCCTGAAAACTTATCTCCTTATGATTTTATTTTCTTAGACAGTGTAAACAGGTTAAGCTTATCACCGGAGGACTTAAATCAGTTAAAGGCATCTAATCCATCAAAGTCTTTCATATTTATTTTTCAAACCACCAAAATGGGTGCCTTTCGGGGAGCTAATACTTTCCAGCATGATGTAGATGTCGTTATTGAAGTACCGGAACCTGGTAAGGCGGTGCAAATGGGAAGGTTCAATCAAGGCGGGGAAATAAATATATTTCATTGATAATCAATAATATGTATATTTGAAAAGGGAAAGAATGGAAAAGAAACCGGAGGAAAAAGAGAAAATATCCATCGCTGAAATCAGAGCTGATTTTGAAGCCGAGGGTGAAATATTTGATGACAGTGAGGTGGAAAAAATCAGGGATTTTTTATACCTGCTTGCACAAATCACTTATGAGCAGCATAACAGGAATAAACAGGTTAGCGAAACATCAACTGGTAAAATAATAAACATAAATTATAACTCTGATGAATCAACAAA
>JAEUVM010000184.1 GCA_016787125.1 Chitinophagaceae bacterium
TTGAATTACGGTGTTACTGCTGCCATTCCGATCCTGAATGGTTTTAATACCAAACGGCAGATCAAACAGGCTGAACTGGATATCCGGTATCAGCAATTGTTTTATGAAAACCAGCAGTCGCAACTGAACCTGGCATTGGTCAATGCATTCCTGGAGTATGAGCAACAGAAAAAATCGTTGGCCCTGGAAGAAGAAAATATTCTGCTGGCGAGGGAAAACGTCAACATCGTTTTCCAGGTATATAAATTAAACTCCAACACCCTGATCCAGTTGAAGGAAGCAGAAAAAAGTCTGCAGGATGCCTACACCCGCCTCATCACTGCCCGGTATAATACCAAGCTGGCTGAAACGGAACTGCTTCGGTTGAAAGGCGATTTAGTGAAATAGTTTTAAGTTGGTAGTTTTTAGTTTATAGTTTGTGGTTGGTGGTTTGTAGTTACTTTTGGCAAAACCCCGTACCATGGCTACTATTCAACGTTTTGAAGAGCTGGAAGTCTGGAAAAAAGCAAGAATGCTCAGCCAGAAAATTTATCCACTTACATTTAAAGATCCGGTAGCAAGTGATTTCCGCCTGAAAGACCAGTTGCGTGGCAGTGCCGGTTCAATTATGGATAATATAGCTGAAGGTTTTAAAAGGGGAAGTAAATTAGAATTTATTCATTCCCTGGCCGTTTCCAAAGGTGAAACAGGGGAGCGAAATCACAGTTGTACAGGTGTCTTGACAATAAGTATATTTCTGAACATCTTTTTGCTGAACTTTACCAACTGGCAGATGAGATCACGAAAATGCTGACAGGTCTTATCAGCTACCTGAATAAATCAGGTGTAAAAGGCCAGAAATTTAAAAACCGTGAATAATGTCCGCTCAACAAACTACAAACCACCAACAACAAACTACCAACTCCAAACTACAAACCGTTCTCATCGGCATCATCATGGGTAGCGACAGCGACCTGAATGTAATGCAGGCTGCTTCAGATATTCTTAAACAATTTGGTATTTCACATGAAGTAACGGTGGTATCTGCACATCGCACCCCACACCGGATGATCGAATATGCACAGAAGGCAAAGGAAAGAGGATTGAAGGTGATCATTGCCGGGGCTGGTGGTGCCGCACACCTGCCGGGAATGGTGGCTTCTGTAACGGTACTCCCGGTAATCGGGGTGCCGATCAAATCATCTAACTCTATTGATGGATGGGATTCTGTATTATCTATCCTGCAAATGCCGAATGGTGTGCCGGTGGCAACCGTGGCCTTGAATGCTGCTAAAAATGCCGGTATACTGGCTGCTGAAATACTCGGAACCTATGATGAGACCGTTTCTGCTGCCGTAGCCGCTTATAAGAATTCACTTAACAATGAAGTGATCGAAAAAGTGGAAAAGCTGAAAGAGCAGGGCTGGGAGAACAGGTTCGACTAGCGTATTCGAAAAATAGACTAAATTCAGGTATGAAAAAATACGAGGTCATTGTGGAAGATGCAAATGCGGCAGAATTGACGGCCCTGTTACAAAAGCTCCCGTATGTAAAAGACGTAAGGGAAAGCGATACCCCAATCGATCCATATACACTTGCAGCCGAAAAATCATTGGCTGAAGACTGGCTGATGGAAGACGATGACGAGCTGCAAAAAATGTATGGAAAATGAAATATGAACGCGGTGAGATCGTATGGGTGAAATTCCCGTTTAGTAATTCGGCAACGGCCAAACTCAGACCAGCACTTATCATTTCAAATGCACTTGTTAACCGGACAGGCGATTACCTGATGATGCAGGTTACCACCCGGTTAAGGAATGACCAGCTTTCACTTACAATTAAAGAAACAGATTACAGCCTGCAGCCATTGTTGAAACAGAGCGAACTGCGTTTGCATAAAATCTCTGTGTTAAATGAAGATCTTATTGGAGGAGATATAACAAAGGTGACGCCGGATTTCATGTCGGTTATCACCAGGGAAATAATGAAACTGATCAACTGATGCAACACAGGTTTCTTATCAGCCTTTTCTTAATAGCATTGTTTTTAGCTCCCGGCTGCAGCAATGAACACATCCTCAAAGAGGTGAAAACGCTTGACCTCTACCCTTCCGCCTCTGCCATCGAATACACAAACGGCCGCTTCTATATTGCCGGTGATGATGCTTCGTATATACTTATTGCCGACAGCAGCTTTGCAATCGTTGATTCCATAGCCCTCTACTCTTTCAGCAACCAGCGCATTTCCAAAGCTGTAAAACCTGACATCGAAGCTGCAGCCATTACCATTGATCAACAGCTTCTTTTGACCGGCTCTGGTTCGCTTTCACCGTATCGGAATATTGCCTGGTTTATTAATCCAGACAGCAAAGTAAAAGACAGCATCCGGCTCGACACATTTTATAACCGACTCCTCGTCAATGGCATTAAAGAGATCAATATAGAAGGTTGTTGCTTTATACCTGGCTCCTGCCTGCTTGCCAACCGTGGTAGCAAAGGCTACCCAAAAAACCAACTGGTATTTGCGCATCCGCTATTCTGGCAACGGCAGTCACAGTCGCCCGTTTCAACGGCGCTGCTCGGTGTCAATTCCGACAGCAGCCTGTTCAGCGGCGTATCGGGCATGGACTATGCTCCCGAATCTGACCGGCTGGTGCTAACCATTTCCACGGAAGACACCCGCAACAGCCTGGATGATGGCGCCATTGGCAAAAGCTATCTCTGGATCATTAAAAACATATCCTCCAAAAGAAAATGGTCGGCCATCAACCCCGACAAGATCATTGACCTGGAAAAAGTGGATACCCGCTTTAAAGGTCAAAAGATTGAATCCGTATGTGTAATAAAGGAAACCAAGTCCTTCATCCACCTGGCACTGGTGGCCGATAATGATAAAGGCAGCAGTACGCTGTTCCGGCTTGTCATACATAAGGATTAGCACATTGCATAAAAAGTAGTATTTTACTACTTACTGTAAGGCCGGTTACCTGCTTAAACATTTTGTATGAGGAGAATTGCGATCACCACCTGTATCTTTTTGCTGTGCTTGCCCGTATGGGTTATTGCACAGGCGCCACTGAAACCCCGTGACCCTTCCATAAAAGGGCCACAGACTTTCGCCATTATCATGGGTGTTTCCAAATACAAATTTGTCCGGCCGCTTGTATATGCAGATAAAGATGCAGAACTATTCCGCGACTACCTGAAGTCACCCGCCGGTGGCAATGTAAAGGAAGAAAACATTTACCTGCTGCTGAATGAAGAAGCATCCAATGCCAATTTCTGGAGTAAAGGGTTTCAATGGCTGCGTGCCAAAAACCTGCAGCAGGGCGATAAACTGTTCATCTACCTTGCCGGTCACGGTGATGCCATTGATGAAGATCAGTTCTTCTTTCTTGGCTATGATTGTAACCCTGCCGGTGATAAGAACAACTACCTGGTGGCCGGCACCATCCAACTGTTTAACCTGAAGAAAAAAATTGCCACGGAAACCAGTAAAGGGGTGGAAGTGTTTTTTATCATGGATGCCTGCCGCTCCAACGAATTGCCAGGTGGTACCGAAGGACAGAATTTTCTGAACTCAGCCATCTCTGAAAAGAAAGCCGGAGAAGTGATCATGCTGGCTACCGGTGCCGGACAGGAATCACTGGAAGATGCTTCGATCGGTAACGGGCACGGACTGTTTACCTATTATCTTGTTGACGGACTCAGTGGCGTGGCAGATGACAGCAAACAACCCGATTACAGGATCACTTTCAGGGAAATAAAATCATACGTGGACCAGAATGTACCTGCTGTGGCACAGCAACGCTTCCGCCGCAAACAAGACCCCTTCTTCTGCTGCAATGAGAACAGCGAAAAAGTGATCAGCCGGGTGGATACGGCCTATCTTTCCAAATGGCTGAAATTGAAAAAACAACAACGTGGTGGTGGCAATTCCTTTACCGGTGATTTTTTACCAGCAAATAAAAAAACCTTTGCCGATACACTGCTCGTGGAAACCTATAATCGTTTTTACCAGGCAGTAAAAAACAACCGCATTGCCGGCAACAATTCTGCAGAAGATTATTTTGCGCAGCTGAATAAAAAATTTCCGGGCAATCCTTATACACTCGATGCCAAAACCACATTGGCTGCTGAATACATCAAAGAGGCACAGGCAAGGGTGGATGAATACCTGGTATGTTCAGAACCATCGGCCAAACAAAAGGCCGCCAACTACGAAGCAGCAGGGCGGCTGGAAAAAGCGATTGCCTTATTGCGTGATGAAGATCCTGATTTTGCCAACTCCCTCAAGGGCAGAATGTACCTGCTCAAAGCCAGTGGTGATGTAACCACCGGCACGAATGGCGATATCAATGCCGCCTTTCAGTATGCATACGCCGGCCTCGCATTTGACAAAAACGGCGCCTACATTCAGCATAAACTGGCACAATTGCACCTGGAGAATAACCGGCTCGACAGTGCAAAGTATTATGCAGAACTTGCCACCCGTACCGCACCCAGATGGAATTGCGCCTTTACCACACTGGCCTTGATACAAAACAAAGCCGGCAACAACCCTGTTGATTCTGCCAGGAAAAGAAAACCTTCACCCGGCAACAGGAAGGTGCAATTTGGTTTTGTAACCGGTGGTGGTATCAGCCAGGCAGATGCCACACCCAGAACTCCCTCTGCCAACGACCGCACCCGGCTTACTGATGTAAAAGGAAAAGCTAAAGCAGATATAGGTATCATTGCGCAGGTAAACCTGGGAGGACTCGTTTCCATACGGCCTTCAGTACTTGTTTCCATGGAGAACAATGACTTTGTATATGAAACCCGTGGTGTAACTGGCGGTAGTATAATAGAAACCATACCCGTTAAAACAACTTCCGTGGCGGTGCCGTTGCCGGTGATTATCCGCTTCAGTAATAAACGTGTAAGCCCCTTCTTCTCTGCCGGCCCCACATTCAGTTTGCTGATGCAAAAAAGTGATGACAACTCGGCCCGTGTCGGTGTAAAACCATTTGATGTATTGGGTGATGCCGGTTTTGGTGTGGATATTGGTTTTCTGAAAAGCCACCTGGTATTATCACCGGAGCTGAAGTACTCACGGGGTTTGTTATCAGTAAAGGAAGACCAGAATAC
>JAEUVM010000271.1 GCA_016787125.1 Chitinophagaceae bacterium
TTATTCCAAAGAACAACTGCTGAAGCGTCAGATCATCGCCGTGGTGAATTTTCCGCCCAAGCGCATTGCAGGTTTTATAAGTGAATGCCTTGTACTGGGCGTGTATGATGAAAACAATGACGTAATTTTATTACAGCCCGAACGAACCACAACTAACGGGCAGCAAATTGGCTGACCTTATCTCCACATATTACCATTCACCCGTCGGCCTGCTGAAGATCAGCGGTACAGATGATTATATTGCGGAAGTCACCTTCCACGATACTTCTCAAAAAGCAGAAGGCCGCCGCAAACAAATGCCGCAAATGCTGATAAACTGTGTGGAGCAATTGATACAATACTTCAACGGGCAGCGCCGCCAGTTTGAACTGCCGCTGAACCAGGAAGGCACTCCATTCCAGCATTCAGTATGGAGTGAATTGCTGCAAATCCCTTTTGGCAAAACCATCAGCTACCTCGACCTCGCCCGCCGCACCGGTGATACCAAAGCCACCAGGGCCGTGGCCAGCGCCAATGGCAGAAACCATATTGCTATCATCGTGCCCTGCCACCGTGTCATCGGCAGCAATAAAGAACTGATCGGCTACGGCGGCGGACTATGGCGAAAGAAATGGCTGCTGGAACATGAGATGAAAATAGCGTGGGGAGTACAGACGCTTTTTTGATGTGAAAATTTGGAAATTTGAAAATGCGTGCCCCCAACAAAGTTGGTGGGTGCTGATTGGCCTATGAACACGCATCAGAAGATCAGCACATTAGCATATCAGCATTTCATCACATTAATCAGGGGCAGGTGCGGCGTACTATGGTATCCGGGCCCGGCTTGATGATGAAGATCTTTTGGCGGTCCAATGCATAAGAAGTGGCCGTCATGCATACAGTATCTGCAAACCGTTCCCAGTCAATGCCGGCAGTATCCCTTACATAAACACAAAGCGTATCATTTACCCGGTAGGTAAAGCAACGGTTTACCGCCAGCAGATACTCCCTGCCCTGGCGCAGGTTACTTTCCAGGTTTTCCACCTGT
>JAEUVM010000304.1 GCA_016787125.1 Chitinophagaceae bacterium
TTTTAGCGGTAAGGCTGAAGAATATGAGGAAGCAAAGCTGTTTGTGGATAGTATTTGTGGGGCTTGCAAGCTTAGCAATGAACAGGTATTTGTTATTCCAGGTAACCATGATGTGGAAAGAAGTAAAATAAAACCGATATATAAAGGGTGGTATAATTTTCAAAAAGAAGAAGAATTAGTTGCGGTGCTCAGTGATGATGAGTCGTTGCAAAAGATAAGGGCCACAACTGCTGCTTACGATGATTTTGTTAAAGGATATGGCAACGGCAAATTTCCTGCCGGTAAATATGGTGAATACCTTGCCAGGATGCCGTTGGGTGCTAAAGGGCTTGAATTTTGTATTGCCGGATTGAACAGCGCTCTTTTTTGCGGCTATGATGGTGATGATCAAAAACACCTGGCATTGGGACTTGGACAGGTGAGCAAATGTTATGAAATGATTAATACTGATACGGATGTGATACTTACGTGTATCCACCATCCCTTTGAGTGTTTCCATGATTGTGAGCGGCCCTCTGTTGAAACTGTTAAGCGTAACTCCGACATCATCCTGTCTGGCCATGTGCATGAGCCGGATAATAATTTTTCCCGTGACGGCAACACCGGCGAAACGATACATATAATGGCTGGTGCCGGGTATGAAAAAAGAAATTCTTTCAACAGTTTCAATATTATTGAGATCAACCCGGATGATCTTTCAGGAAATGTGGTATTTTACAAATACCTGCCCCGCAATCACTCCTGGATTCAGAATAAGGATATTAACCCTGATAATAATGGTGTCTTTGATTTTAAAATCAAAAAGCCGTGGTATGAAGCAGATGAAGCCACTCCGGCCCCGAGGCCGGTGTCAAAGCAAACCGCAAAAAAGAAAAAGACCGGCGGGGATGCAAAGGAGGAAGAGACAATTGATACAATTCCCAAGCCTCCTGCCTTTTATGCCAAACCTAAATACTTAGGCACACACCGGTTTACCGGACGGCAAACTGAACTGGATACGCTGAATGACTGGGCCAGCGCCGCGAATACTTACAATGTGCTTCTGTTTGAAGCAATGGGCGGTATGGGTAAGAGTATGCTGACCTGGGAGTGGGTGACCAGGCATGCCACGCATATACGTAAAGACTGGAAGGGAATTTTCTGGTATTCCTTCTATGAAAAAGGTGCGGTGATGGCTGATTTCTGCCAGCATGCGCTGGCCTATATGACAAAAAAGCCATTAAAGAAATTCAGAAAGATGAAAACGCTTGTCCTGGGCGACCTGCTGCTGGATGAACTGAACAGGGCACCGTGGCTGCTGGTGCTTGACGGACTGGAACGGGTGCTGGAAGAATATAATAACATACGTTTTGCGGAAGACAGGACCGACCTGCAGATGAACAGCGAGGAAAAATCGGAGAAGCATCCCTGCTCCTGCATACGGGATGAGGATGATGACCTGCTGGTGCGGCTGTCGGCTGCGGCACCTTCGAAAATACTCATCAGTTCAAGGCTGGCGCCGGTGAAATTTTTCAATGTTTCTAACCAAGTGATTCCTGGTATCCAGCGTTATGCTTTACCGGGCCTGCGCCCTGCTGATGCAGCCTCACTTTTTCGCCAATGCGGTATAAAAGGTGATGGTCAAGCGATGCAAGAATATTTAGTGGCCAACTGTGATTGCCACCCGCTGACAGTGGGTGTGCTGGCGGGCATTATCAATGATTTCATGCCCGACAAGGGAAATTTTGACAAGTGGGCCGCCTCGCCAGACGGTGCCGGCAAACTGAACCTGGCAAAGTATGATATAAAGGGTAAGCAAAATCATATTCTGAAAGTGGCGCTGGCAGCACTGAGTGATAAGGACAGGCAACTGCTTTCTATACTTTCACTGATCTATGAAGCAGTTGATTATAATACCATATCTGCTTTTAATCCACATTTACCACCTGAACCGGAAGAAGTACCGAAGCCAGAGATGCCAGAAAAGGATTGGATGTGGAAATTTATGGCTGAAGAACAAAAAGTAAGTGAGAAAAAAGAATACCCTCAGAAGCTGAAGAAATATAAGCAGTATCTGATTCAATCTGCACAATGGAAAGGTTCAGATGAGTATAAAGCTGCACCGGAGAAATTAAAACAGTCGGTAAAAAATTTAGAGTTACGGGGACTGCTGCAATATGATAACCAGAGCCTGCGGTATGACCTGCATCCGGTGGTGAGGGCGGTGGCAGGAGGTGCTCTGAGCAGCAATGAAACTACTATTTTAGGACAGCAGGTGGTTGACTTTTTCTCAGCCCGGCCACATAATCCGTATGAAAATGCCACCACAATAGAAGAATTGAGTGATGGGTTGCATATCATGCGTACCTATCTTCGAATGGGGCAACTCAAAAATGCAATTTCGGTTTATCGAGATAATCTGGGTCAAGCATTATTGTTTAATGTAGAAGATCACCGGATGTCTCTCTCAATATTACAGTCTTTTTTTCCTGAAGGATGGAACATTTTACCTTTACTAAATGATGTTGAAGTCAGCTATTTATTGAGCTCTGCTGCAATATCTCTTCACTTTTTAAAGGAAGGAGAGAAAGCACTTCACCTTTACGAACTCCTTTTAGATATTACTTTTAAAGGCAACAATATAATTACCACAACCTCAGACATACGAGCATTCGCTTACCTTTTGCATGCTAAAAAAAGATATGCTGATTCCTTCAGAATAAGAAGCTATGCACTTAACTTATCCGAATTTTCTGATCCCCAAAGTCTTTTTTTATCCCGCCTTCATATCTTTTCTTCGTATGTTACACATGGGCTATGGGAGCAAGCAAATAATATGTGGAATCTTTTAAACCCAATGGGCAGAAATTGGCAAAGAAATAATTATAGGAAAGGAGATGCAGAAAGCCACTACGCTCATTTACAACTTTATCGCAATAGAATAACTATAAAAGAGATTGAAAATCTGCGAAGATTAGCAACTGCGGGGACTAACAGGATTGTCCTAAGACGGATTTTCTGGCTTGAAGGGCAATTTCATATGTTAGAAAAAGAGTGGTCAAATGCAGTGAATAGTTTTGGAGAAGCTGTCAGAATGGCCCGTGAGGTAGGCATTATAGATAATGATAGTTATTGCTGGCTTCTGCTATCGAAATACAAGTCATTGAAGATGGATAAATTGGTTGCAATTGAAGAGGCGAATCAGATGACCAAAAACCCGAAAAGTTCTTTCAGGCCTTTGGCAATGCTGTATCAGGCTCTTGGCAAACGGGAGGAAGCCATACAGTATGCCATAAAAGCCTATGAAAAAGCCTGGGCATCAGGCGAGCCGTATGTTGACCGGTATGAATTGACACAGACCACCAAACTTTTAGAAGAATTGGGCGCAGAGATACCCGTATTACCCCCATACAGCCCGGACAACGACATGTATTTTGATTGGGAGGAAGACGTGAAAGCACTGGTCGAAAAGGTAAGGAAGGAAAATGAAGAGAAGAAGAGGAAAAAAGCTAAGACAATAGGGAAGAAGTGAGATTTTTTTAACACGAGTTCTCTTGGCTATTACGTACGGTTAATTCTTTGTTATGGCTCAGTCAGTCGTTTATTTTACAATACAAGTGTTGTCGCCACTACCTTGACTTATAGGCGATCCGGAATAAAATAGTGGGAGGCTATCGTTTGTGAACACTAACCTTAGCTCTTAAATTAGCAGTAAAGGACTGCTTATGCTCCTTAATTTTCATCAGATCAAACAACTGATTACTATATTCATCCTTTGCGTTTACATTGGCTGCAAAGAGCGGCAGGGTGATGCACCTGTGGCTGCTAAACCTTCTCCGGTGGTTTGGGATGAGAAAGCAGGCCGGCAGTTTCAATGGGACCTGTTGAAAGATACATTACAATACAAGGTGTATTTATTACGGCTGACAGACAGCGGCTACCCGGAAGAGGCTTTCACCGGGAAACGGATCGCCGATTTTGCAGCGCTGGTACCGGATAGTGCCGTACTGCTTGATGGAACTGAGCAACTGGATTTACTTACAATCATAAAAGAGGAATCAAATTTTTCTGCGGGTGATTGCAGCACGTTCCACCTGAATGGCGGTTTTTTGGTGCGTACCGGCAATGGATTTTGTGCTTCCCTGAGTATGGGCTGCGGGTATGGCCAATGGCTGCCGGACCCGGCGGGCCCCTTGCCCTTTTATGGCATGCTGACGGAAAGAGGGCGTGAAAAGGCTTGGGGATTGATGGATGGGGTGTTGGGGGATTAGGTTATTGGGGTATTGGGTTATTGGGGTATTGGGTTATTGCGTTATTGGGCGACAGTGTGGTATACAGAGTGCTGCTTTTCTGCCGGTTAGCTCTAAAAAGGCCAAAATTAGACCTCCGGTCGTTTGGCTGAAAAGCCCATATCCCCTATTTTTGCACTCCCGATTTAATACCGGGATACGGATTGAGCTATGGTGTAACGGTAGCACTACAGATTTTGGTTCTGTCTGTCTAGGTTCGAATCCTAGTAGCTCAACAAAGACCCGCTGAATAGCGGGTTTTTTTTATGTATTTACCTGGCAAAAAAAAGAAACCCAACCATCTCATCTTTTGCCCACTATTACAAGGACCGCTGGTTATTATTTATTCTATCCATCCCTTTACATTCTCCGACACAATCACTGAAACCTTACGTTCCTTGCGCAGTAAAGAATAAGTGCATCCTCTTAAAACCAAAAAATACCTAAGCTTTTTCAGGCTCAAATGCTCCTTTTCAGATCCTGGCGCCCCGTTTTATGATGTGAAACACTTAGTTTCAATTAACCAAAAAATTATAGTCATGAAAAAAATCTCTTTCGCACTGATTGCCTTTTCCCTGTTTGCCGTAGCTACCGGCTGCTCCAAAAATGCTGCTGAACCCACTGTTGCTGAAAACGAGAGCGAGGCTCCCTTACTGAAACAAGCGGGACATATCACCTATGAGATCACAAGCAAAAATCCTTTCCGGATCAAATCAGATCTGCTCCGGGAAGTATCAGTAAACATTGAGGGTAAACAAATCATTGGCTACATCCATACTGATGTGCCGGCTGAAAAAACTAAAGAACAACCCCCGGTGGAGAATAATATTGTAATGCCGGCTGATGGATGGTCTATTGTATGGGGCCACTTCTTCTATGGTGAGTGCTTGGTGTATGGCGCCCTGTGGACAGGCAACAATGGTGTATCTTTGTTTGTGCCCTGCCCGCTCAACCAGTGTATTGGCCAGGCGTTTGCACCGATTTGCCCTCCTCCCGGCGGCGGTATTGCAAAGGGTGGTAATTAATTGTTGTAAAAAAGTATATGCCCATGTATCAATCATCCGTTATGAAATATTGCAGTGTGCTGCTCGTTTCGGTACTGGCCTGTCTTTACAGTACTGCACAAACCAGCGGGAATGATTCTATCGCCCCGACCGATTACAGTCTGCGTAAAACATCAGGCAATGAACTGCTCTACCAGCTCGATTACCTGAACAAGGAAGGCTCTACTGCCATTATTGTAAATAATAAACTGGCTTTTGATTTTTCTGTTCAGAAAGAATTGGTTCAACGACAGGAGGATATCATCCGGTTTGATATTCTGAAAGATGTGGCCGCCTATAAGGAGCGGTTTAAACTGCAAGATAAAATTCAGACAGTGATCGCCTACACCGTAAATAAGAAACTGTACAAGCAACTGAAAAAGATGAAGAAATAACGACCGGCATATCATTATTGATTAAAGCGGGCGGAAGATATTCCAGCCCGCTTTTTGATTGTTGATGGTTCATAGCTGATGGTTCATGGTTCATAGCCGATGGTTCATGGCTCATGGTTTATAGCTCATGACTCATCGCTCATAACTCATAACTCATAACTCATAACTCACAACTCATAACTCATAACTCACAACTCATAACTCACAACTCATAACTCACAACTCGCAACTCATACCTCATTCCTCCTCCCTCCTGCCTCCCTTCATCCCCTCCTTCGGTTCTCTGTTTTCATAAAACAGCCCCCAGTGTTTTTCCGGCTCCAGCGGGTGGGGAGATCCTTTCCAGGGTTCATCAAAGGCTTCAAAGAAAAAGGTGAGCAGGTTGTGTTTATCTGCCCATGCCATCAGTTCTTCATAATATCTTTTCTGAAAGGCTTCATTTACATTTTCGGGTGGAATGCCTCTTCCGTTTGAGCCGGTGGCCCACCCGGCTTCGGTGATCACGACGGGTTTATGTGGGTACAGACGGGCCACAGCCTGGTAGTTATCGGCTGTATAGGCTATCGCTTCATCAATGCTTTTATATTCCCATACCGGGTAGGTATGCAGTGAAATAAAATCCACCACTTCTGCCAGCGGCTGCAATGTATCCTGCCAAGGCATATAATTATCACAGAAAGTAACCGGCTGCCGTGCTGCTGCTTTTACCCGCTGAGCAAATTCTATCACCCGGCTGACAGGTACTGCATTGCCCGACCAGCTTACACAGGCTTCATTGCCCACTGATACCGAGAAGATGATACCCGGATAGAGATTGGCCCATTTTATCAGCCGCTGTATTTTTTTGTCATTACTGAAGCGGTTTATTTCCAGTTGCTCCGGCGCATACATCCCTCCCTCCCAGGGACAATCAGGGTTATTCATCTCTGCTTCTATATAAGCGCCCTGCATGATCTTAAAATTCAGTTGCTCTTTTTCAATAACACTGATCACGGTGGCGGCATGTTCGTCGCAATCGTACAGGCGCAGGTAGCGGAAGTGTGGCTGCAGCAGCAACAGGTCTTCTTTTACTTCTGCATAGGAAGGAACGGCGCCACCGGGCTGTTGTCCTTTTCTAAAACCTGAATAACATACAGCTTTTGCTTTGGGCAACTGGAACCTGCTGAAGAAATCCATGCTCAGTATTTAAGTTTTTCGTTCTTATCCCAGATACCCCAGTAGGCACCCACAGTACCTTCGGCGCCGACCTTCCAGCTTTCATCAAAGGATGAAAAGTAAAACACCGGTATATCATCATTGGCCGACCATATCTGTGTGTTGATGAAGTAGTCGCGGGCCGATTGCTGCGAAGGCACAGCCCCTTTGGTGTTCTCTCCCTGGCTGGGCCATCCTGTTTCGGTAATGATGACGGGCTTTGTGCCTGCTGCTGCTTTTGCCTGCTGGTACATCTGCTGCATGTGTGCCAGTGATTGTTCAAAGGGACAACCTTCCCAGAAAGGATAGCAGTTGCACAATATCACATCACAGGCACCGGTGATGGCTTTGCGGTGGGTGAACTCATAGTAGGCATCCACATAGCCCACGGGTATGCCGGGTAGTTGTGATTTTACATAATAAATATGATCCAGCAATTCCTGTTCGGTCAGTTCATTCCGGTACATCACTTCATTTCCTACGGCGCCAATATCCACGAGGCCTTCTTTGGCAAGGCTGATCAATCCTTCCCTTTCCCTTTCGTTTACTTCGGGATCATTTCCGAGCCAGGCACCCACGAGTGTTTTCAATCCGTATTCCTTTGCCACTTTGGGTATCAGTTCATTTCCTTCGGTGCAGGAGAATGAACGTATCCATTTGGTATGCGGCCGTAGTATTTCCATTCTTCTGCGCACCTGCTGTTCGGAAATGATGTCGCCGGGTTTTTGTCCTTCTTCATAAAGGCTGAAACAAAAACCGTGAATACCGTTTTGCAGTATTTCGGTAAAGAGGCCGGCGAGCCCTTCTTCGGTTTCACCGGCGAGATAGTTTACTTCAGCGAGTTGCTGTGCGGTGAATATATTTTCTTTTCTGTATGACATAATAATTCCTTTTACAGGTATGATTATAATTCGCCTCTTCTTTTCACCAGTTCCTCTTTTATTTCCCGGGCCTTGTCTTCCGACAGATCATACTTCCACATTACCCAGATGGCCATTGCGGCCGTTACGGCGGGAATGATGATATCTGCAATACGCAGGTTGGTGATGGTGGCGGCGGTTTGTACACCGGCGTTCTGGTTGAAGCCTACCAGTTTTAATACAAGTCCACCGGTTACCAATGCCAATGCCTGGCCCAGTTTCACCATCCACCAATAGATAGCGCCAAACGTTCCTTCTTTTCTTGGCATTCCATTGCGCAATTCATCCAGGTCGCACACGTCGGCTGTCATACTCATCATGAGTGTGAACAGTCCTCCGATACCAAAGGCAATTAATGGAATGGGCATAAACATCAGCCAGGGGTTGCCCGGCTGAAAGCCCCACCATTTTAATATATATCCTGCAATAGATAGTGCGGTGGAGATGATAAAGGCATTTCTTTTTCCAAGCCTGGTGGACATATAGGACACAATCGGTATAACCAGAAAAGCGGTGGCAAATGCACTTATAGTACTAAACCATGCAGGCCAGGTACCCGCTGCGCCATAATCGCCGTTGAACAAATAAAAAACAATAATGAAAAAACTGAATGAAGCCACCATTTGAAATCCATTGAACACTAAAAACGTGGCCCCGCACAACCGCATAAAGGGCCTGTTCTTTGTAATCTTTACGATATTGCGAAACAGATCTTTCAGGTTGGTGGCAATGTTTTTTAATGATAGCTGTGCCCGGTTTTCGAGGTGTGTCTGGTCTATTTCTTTACAAAAAATGGCAGGCAGTATGCCCAGCAAAATACATCCGGCGCCGACAAGTATGGACAGTTTCCTTACTCCTTCAGCCTGTGTTTTGAAAATATCAGGATCGGCAATGATCACCCAAAACCAGGGCACTATCATCCAGGCTATTTGCCCGATGGTTTGCGAAAAGGCCATCAACCTTGTACGTTCATTATAGTCGGATGTCATTTCATAACCCAATCCTATCAGCGGAGTGGAAAAGATGGTGTTGGCTGTTAAATACACCAGCGACAAAATGAGAAAGTACCAGAAATTATATAGCTGTGTATTCTCGGGATTCAACTGCCACAGAACGGCAAACAGCACACCGCAGGCAATGGCGCCTGCAAAGATGTAAGGTCTTCGCCTGCCCCACCTCGATTTGGTGTTGTCGGATATATAACCCATGATGGGATCGGTGAGTGCATCATATATCCTGGGTAATCCGCCGAGCAAACCCGCCAGGAAGGGATCCATACCAAAAGCGGTAAGGAGAAAAAAACTAAACACCCCTAATGATCCGGGCAGAAGGTTGTTGACAAGATGCCCGGCACCGAATGCCAGTTTCTGGCCTACCGGTATTTTGTCTTTAGCACTGGTTTGATATTTTGCCATAGCAATCGTTTTTACTTATTGTGTTGCCTGCAGCATTGCTTCACGGATAAACACTTTGATGTAACTGATCTCTCCACTCCTGTGAAAGAGTTGCAGGGTTTCTGTTGTTGTCAGCCTTTGCTGTGCTGCCTTTTCTATTGTACCGTTGTTATATACTACTTCCACTGCTCCTTTATCCGACAGCACATAGATCACCGGTACCTGGCAAAGGGTGAATAAAAGTGATGATGCAGGTAAACTGAGCTGCTGCTTTTCTCCTGCAACTGTAATGATGGCTACTTCTTTTGCGGTGGTGATGAATTCTTCTTTGCGCAGCAGGGAAGGCTGGAAAGACAACTGCGCATCGTTCATTTCAATTCCTAATTCACCAAAGCGGCTGAGAATATCTTCTTTTACCTGCCCCGTCATACCGGGTTGCTGTGCCCCTTTACCAAGCGGGGTATGAGAATAGGGGTCGGTGGGGAATGCACCATATTGCGCCGGTGATTTGTGTACACCGATGCCTTTTTTTATTGCATGAAAATGATGGTGCAATTGATTTGTAACCTGCATATCAGTTTGCTGAGTGGCTGCGTGGGTGTGTACTTCCTGTACAGCAAGCAAGAGCTTGGACACCATGTGCCAGTACACGGAACCGAGGCCTTCATAAGCGAAGAAGGTGCCGGAGCGGCCGGTGAATGATTTATGGTTGAATACCTGCTCGTACAAATTAAGCAGGGCGGCTTCATCCTGTTGCACGCCAGCCCGGTACTCAGCAGGAAGCGCCTGCAGGGCCTGTTGCAGTTCGCCGGCATTTCTGAAATGTCCGTTGAAATGGCATTGCCCGAGTATATCTTTTTCAATGATGCCTGCGCCGTTCTTATGCAGCAGTTGCTGTAACAATGGAATGTTGTCAACAGATTGTGGCGGCAGTATATTCTTTTGTAAAAAAGAAGGCAGTTCCTTATTTGGATAGAGGATGTAGCTGTCCTGGTCTTCCCGGTAAAGCGAACTGTTTCGCAGCGCATCAAGCACCTGTACCGTTTCGGCGGGTGATAAATATCCGCTGCTGATCACAGCCACCTGTCCTTCCAGCATTTCAGGCAGGGAAGCAATGCTGAGGGATGTATGGTCATAACTTAAGATATTGTACGTATGGTATAAACCATCGGGGCGTTTGTTTTCACGGATCGTTTGTTCGATCAGTGTCAGCGAAGCATCGCAAAACGAAAGAATGTCACGGGATGTTATAGTAACAGTATCGCCTGTAAACTGATGGCTGTACACCTGCTCCCTGTAGCGGCCGGCGGCCTCTCCCATTGCATCGAGCATTTGTTTCTTCTGCTCACCGGTGAGTGTTTGTTGTGCCGCATATTGTTTCAGCGTGGCAGCCACTGTGGTAAAACAGGCAGCGAGTTCTTCCGACAATGAATAGCTGGCAGCAGTATGTTTTGCATACAACGATCGTGTAAACACCAGGAACCTGCGGAGATAATACAAGGTAACCATCGAGAGGCCATTGCCCACCAGTGCATTGTTGGCATCATTCCATTCGGGCCGTTGTGTATTCATCCAGATACCGCCGCCGGGTACCAGGTTGGTTAGTTTGGCGAGCAGCAGGGCCAGTATCTTTTCGGTAAATGTGGCTTTGTGAATTTCTTCCTGCCGGTTGATCAGTAAGGTACCATCAGCGCCGAGTGTTGCTTTTCTTTTTTGCAGCAGTTTATCGGCTTCATGGTCAAAGCTGATCGTGTCTTTCGGGTTGTCCAGTATCTGCTGATAACTGCTGATGGTGTAGGGCACACCGGCGTAGACAAATATT
The DNA here is from genome assembly GCA_016787125.1 of Chitinophagaceae bacterium. Taxonomy (GTDB): domain Bacteria; phylum Bacteroidota; class Bacteroidia; order Chitinophagales; family Chitinophagaceae; genus JJ008. The sequence continues at coordinate 11,037 of JAEUVM010000304.1, forward strand.
TTTTCATCAACCAGTTGCGGTAAGAGTGCAGGATATCGGCCTGCGGCAAATTCAAGAAACTTCAGCAGGTAAATAACCTGGTGATCTCCCCAGTAGCCGATATAGCTCCAGGGGTTGTCGGGTTCAATGGTTTCCCAGTCGAACCCGTCTTTGGTAATACGATAAGGATTATACCCATCGAAGGTGGAGGCATTGAGGAATTTAAAGATCATGCCTTCGATGAAGGCCGGATAGGCTAAGGCCAATGCTTCCCAGTTTTGAAAGATATCACGCCAGTTGCCTTCGTAATCCAGCACTTTCGATCCATCTGTTTCATTCGTGGTGTTGATGGTGAATTTATTCCAGGGACGGCTGGGGTCGCCATGGCGGCGGCTGAATTTCAAAGGAAGGTATTCTGTGGCCAATCGTAATACATCTGTATCTCCTGATTGACGGGCCATCTCTTTCAGGTCAAATACAGTAAACTGTGCGGGTAAGGCCTGCCACAGCTTTTCGTTTTTTGCATATACCGTACTGTTTGCCTTTTGTAAATACCTGAGCAAATCATTTTTATCAATCGCATAGCCGTTGTCAAAAATGCCACCCCGCATGATATTGAACAGGGTGTTGGAAAAATGACGGGCATTGCCGGGTTCATCGGCGCTATACTGCAGGCCATCGGCTGCTGCCACCATGGCCGCTAAGTTCTTTGTGCCTGTATCAATATCATCCTGCAGTTCCTTTATCAGTGCCGGGTTATGCCTGATCGCTTCGGCGAGTTGGATAACGGCCGGCTGAGATTGATTCACATTTGCTGCAAGCAACCAGTTCTTTTCTTCTTTTGGTAAAAGGGTAAAGCTGCTGCATACGAAGTATGCTCCCTTCTCCCCTTTCACATCCACCTCCTGCGTGACAGCTTCTCCCCTGCGGAATTTTTTCAGTTGTACCGAAGACAACAGGTATCCAGGATCCGGTAAGCCTGATGACCATGCCACATTTGCTTTTAATGCTTCGCTGGGTTCGGCCTTATCCACGATGATGGCGCTGAGTGCAAAAATGCCGAGACCGGTACCGGGCAGCAGTTCGCTCCGTTTATATGCATCTGCCAGGTTGCTGGTTGTGCTTTGCAAATCACTGCCCACACCGTATGGCAGTATATTCTGAATGCCGTCGAGCAGTTCGACGACTACAGTATGGTCTGCATGATTAGTGAGAGTGGCTTTTCTTACAAAACCAAAGCGGTTGCTGCTGTTCCATTCATAACGGAAAGTGAGCCCGAAGGAGTGATTGACTTCTTCAAAAATGATCTTATTACCATACAGGCTCTTGTAAATATGCTGCTCACATTGATACCAACCCTCACTCCGTAAAGAAAATGGTTCCCATACATGCGTTCTTTCATTTGCCGTAACACGGATGATCGTTTTACTGCCGGTTGTTTCAGCTGTTTCAATGATCTTATCATCTGTATAATACGGGAACAGGGCATGGTCTGCATCTTTGCGGCCTGCACTGATGCCTCCATTGGAAGCGATGAACATCCAGTGGTTGCCATCACTGACGACGGACATGAAGAAGGGGCGCATTTCCCCTGCGTTTGTAATCTTATAAAAAGCATCTTCTCCTTCCTTCACTTCCTGTAGTGTGATGCCCTGAACGCCGGCTTTAATATTGCTATGCTGGTAAGTCATTTTTTAAGTATCAGGCATAGCATGCCCCTCAGCCGGTGATGGCTGTGCTGACATGCTATGTTTCAGGAAAAAGAGCGGTTACTTCTGCTTA
>JAEUVM010000364.1 GCA_016787125.1 Chitinophagaceae bacterium
TCGCCAAAGTCCCACAGCCATTCATCGGCAGGAGCGGAGAGGTCGGTAAAGAAAACGGGTTGTCTTCCGCATACAGGAATGGGTGTGGCTGAAAAATCAGCTACAGGTTTGGTGCCTACTCTTACCGCATTGTTCATCACCAGCGAGTCGGTACAGCCCGAGCTGGTGGTGATCACGAGTTTCACCGTATAGGTGCCTTGTAAATTGTATGTATGTGTTGGTGTGGCAAGGGTGGAAGTGCCGCCATCGCCAAAATCCCATGCGTAAGAAGTGATGGCATCCACAGCGGTAATATTAGCCACCGGCGAAATAGTATAAGGTACGCAACCCCGCACCGGCAAACCACTGAAACTGATCGTGGCCCTTTGTATCACCACATAGGCTGTCCGTACGATCGTATCTGCACAACCCGAACTGTTGGTAACGATCAATGTAACATCAAAACTGCCATAGCTGGTGTAGGTATGCGAAGGGTTTTGCAAAGTGGACGTATTGCCATCACCAAAATCCCATTGCCAGCTTACAGCACCCCCGGTGGAAATATCCTGGAAGTTTACCGTGAGGGGCGGCTCACATTTGGTGGTGACGGGTGCGGTAAAATCTGCCACCGGCCGGGGATTGATAGTGATGGTCTGCATCACCGAGTCGGTACAACTGCTGTATGTATTATACAACCACACATTGTACACGCCGGTGGCGGCATACGCATAGGTGGCATTTAGTGTGTTGGCAGTACCGCCATCGCCAAAATTCCAGGTGGTGGCAGTGGGCGCCGGTACAGAAGCATTCGTGAAGGTGACAGGTTCATTGATACAGGCAGCAGGAGGAGCGGTGAACTGTGTGGTAAAACCGCCCACCGTGATCGTGGTGCGGGCTGTATCGGTACAGCCGGCAGTGCTGGTGGTAACGAGTGTTACGTTGAATGTGCTGCTGCCGGTATAGGTATGGGTGGGACTGGCCGCCGTGGAGAAGTTGCCATCACCAAAATCCCATTGGTAACTCAATGTGGGCGGGCCGGTAGAGTTGTTGGTAAAGCTGATGCTTACCGGCGGATTGCATACCGTTGGTAATGTATTGGTGAAGGCGGCCGTTACTCCATTGGTTACAGTAATATAATTTGGCCGGGTGATGGTACGGGAGCAGCCTTTGTCGTTGGTGACACGCAGGGTAACGGTAAAACTGCCCGCAGTGGTATACGTAACAAAAGGGTTTTGCAGGGTGGAAGTGGTGCCATTGCCAAAATCCCAGAGCCAGGTGGTGTTGGTGTTGCCATTACCCGGCGAGGAAATATCAGTAAACTGAACCCGTAGCGGAAAACAGCCACTGGTATTATTAGCGGTAAAATCAGCGGTTGGCGATTCATACACCGTTACATACTGGCTGCGGGTAAGTGTATTGGAGCCGGCAGCATTGGTTACTGTAAGGGTTACGGTGTAGGTGCCGGGAGTAAAGTAAGTGGCTGTCGGGTTTTGAATAGTGGAAGTGTTGCCATTGCCAAAATCCCAGCTCCAGGTAGCAGGGCTTCCTGTGCTTTGGTCCTGGAATACTACGATAAGCGGGGAACACCCACTGAGCGGTGTACCGGAAAAGGCAGCCGTGGGTTGGGCATGGGCAGACATGGCACCCATGATGATGGCGATATACAAACTAATCAGCTTCGTAGGAATATTGTACTCCCTGGGTTTCAAAGTGTAACTGGTTTTTAAAAAAATGCCGATGTACTGGCAAATCGGGAGCGGCAAAGAATTTTGCAGCAGTTCGGTTTACCATTGATAGTCGGTGTTAACTCTTACAGGGAACGGTTGGTGTATAAGGGATAAGGCTGCCGCTTTGTGACAAATATTGTGCCCCGATGTTTAAACAACGGGGCGTCAAAATAAAAAATGAGCAGGGTCAAAGTTTGTCGAGCCGCATCACTTTGGTGTCGCTTCCGGAAGTTTGGGTGGCTTCCACATAGGTCCAGCTGTTGCGGGTGATCTGCCAGTTGCCATTAATGAGTGACAATGGATAGGCCGGAGAAGAGAAATTGGCAGAAGTGGTCATCGTATTGGCATCGCCATCCCAGGTGCCGGTTTTCTCCACCACATTATTGTTCAGGGCATCCACCGTCTTATTGCTGTAATATTTGAATTTGTAGGTGGCAAAGCTGGCCGTGATGTCGGTGCCGTTATGGGTAAAGCTGGTCACGCCCCAGTAGCCATCGGTCATGGCCTTTATCACCAGGTCTTCCTGTATGTTCTCCACCGTTTTCTTGCAACTGCTGAATGCCGTCAGCAACAAAACGAACAAGGCCAGCTTTTTCATCCGGTAATTATTTACTGCAAAATAGCTATTAACTGCCGCAACTGCAATAGTCCGCCGGAAGGAAAGAGGATAAGCGGGATTGTTTTTAGTCGTCAAGTCCTCATCTTTGCATAAGCTAAACAGTACCTGTACACCACCATGAAAAACAAAAACCTCATCCTGCCCCTCATTTTCTTTTTTTCACTGCTATGTTCAGTGCGCATTCAGGCCCAGCGAACGGCCGATCTGCTTACCGCCTGGTCGGGTACCGTACCGATTGAAAAAATGCACCTTCATTTCGACAGGGATAATTACCTGGCAGGAGAAACGGCCTGGTTCAAAGCTTACCTGTATTCCGATTACCAGCCCGATACCATCAGCACTTCGCTGTATGTGGAGCTGCTCAAAGATTCGTCAACTGTTATCAAACGGGCGGTGCTTCCGGTTTTTCTCGGCAATGCCAATGGGCAGCTTGAATTGCCAGATACATTGGCTACCGGCAATTATCTTGTCAGGGCATACACACCAACCATGCTGAATAACGGCACAGGCTATCTCTTCCAGCGCCGGTTGTTTGTTTATGGCAAGCAGTCATTGAATGCCGAAAGTGTTCAGACGAAAACAGAAATACGTCTCGTTTTTTTTCCCGAGGGTGGTAACCTGGTGGCGGGCTTTCCGGGTATGGTCGCTTTCAAGGCAACAGACGGGGAAGAAAGGCCGCTGTCCGTTTCAGGCTCCATTTATACTGATAAAGGAACCGAAGCAGTCCATTTTACCAGTCAGCATGATGGCATGGGTATGTTTGAACTCACTCCTTCAACGGGTACTTCGTATTATGCCTTACTGGCCAATCAAAATGAAACAATAAAATATCCGTTGCCGGCTGTGGCAGAAAGAGGAGTGTCATTCAGTGTGATACCGCATCCGCAGGGAAGTTTTTTTGAGTTAAAACAAAAACAGGAAGACCCGGCTTTCCAGGCGGCCTACATGATCGGCCAGATGCAGCATCATGTGGTGTTTAAACAAAACTTCACTGCCCGCAGCGAACAGCAGGGCGTTATCAATACACAGCATTTACGCTCCGGTATATTGCAGATCACTGTTTTCAACAAAGATGATATGCCGCTGGCAGAACGGCTTTGCTTTGTTGATAATAAGGAGTACAGGCTGAATGCTTCATTGAAGGCCGATACAGTTGATTTCAATGCAAAGGCCCGAAACAGGGTTAGTATTCATTTTGCCGATACAGTACAGGGAGGTTTTTCGGTATCCATTATTGATGATGAGCTGAGCCAGTTGCCTGCCAGGCAGGAAAATATTTTTTCCAGCCTGCTGCTTACCGGCGACCTGAACGGCTATATTCATAACCCGGCCTATTACTTTTCATCGGATGGGGATTCAGTAAAAATGGCGCTCGACCTGGTGATGATGACAAACGGCTGGCGGCGCTTTCATTGGGAAAAATTAGTAAAGGAAGGTCCTGTAAAACCACTGTACCGGGATAAGGGCTATATTGATCTGTCGGGCCAGGTGTTTTATAAAGGCACTAAAAAAGCTTTCACGGATAAACAGCTTGTTCTTATCGTAGCAGGTGTGGATGGTAAACGCAGCACCCAGTTTTTGCAAACAAATAGTGATGGAAACTTCCGGCTGGACTCCATGCTGCTTTTTGAAAGGACAAACCTTGTATTCAGTGATGTGCGGGGAAAAAAGAGCCAGTACATTGATGTGTTGCTGGGCAATGATTCGCTGCGCCGTCATTTCCAGTTGCCGGCTTCCCGTTTTTACCGGTCGTACCAGTTGCCGGCAGTCAGCAGCAGGTGGAAAATGGATTATGCCGCGATAGAAAAAGTTAGTGGTATCATGCTGGAAGAGATCAGGCTGAAATCGTTTAAGAAAAGTCCGCAGCAACTCGTGGAAGAACGTTACACCACCGGAATGTTTTCAGGTGATGCCAATAAATCTATAGATCTCGTGAACACCGATGAGGCTTCTGCCTACCAGAATATATTTGACTACCTCCAGTTTCGGGTGAATGGTTTGGCTGTAAATGCAGATGGATTTGACTACAGTGTGTACTTCCGCCAGGGCGCTTCAATAAGCTCAATGGGTCCGGTGCCTATGACCCTTTTTCTTGATGAAATTGAAACAGATGCCTCGGTTATTGCCTCTATTCCGGCCAGCCAGGTAGCGCTGGTTAAATTGTACAGCAGTTTTGCAGGTGCTACAGGTAATGCACCCGGCGGTGTACTTGCGATATATACCAAGAAAGGGCAGGACTATCTCAACAGCACAAGCGGTATCGGTAATGTGCGGATATATAATGGCTATTCCATTATCAAAGAGTTTTACTCCCCCGATTATAAAAAGGAACCGAAGGAAAATACAACCGACAACCGCATCACACTGTTATGGCGGCCGAATATATTCCTTAATGCCATCAACCCGGTGGTGCAGTTGCCTTTTTATAATAATGACCGTACAAAGCAATATCGTATCGTGGTGGAAGGACTGACTGTATCTGGCAAGATGCTTTGTATTGAGCAGGTAATCAGGCCTGCCCAGAAAGCATTTTAACGGTGTGTTAGATTATGTGTTGATATTTAAAAAAAAAACCACTATGAGAGTTCTTGTTACCATCACCTGCCTGTTCTGTGCAGGCCTCTGCCTCCGGGCACAAACGCCACAGCAATTGCTTGAACGCTGGCATACCATTTCCCCGATAGAAAAAGTATATCTGCACTTCGACCGTCAGCATTATGTGGCAGGAGAAACGGCATGGTTCAAAGCCTATCTCAGCTCAGATTATCAGCCTTCAGCCAATAGCACCACCCTTTATATTGAATTGATCGGTCCCAAAAATGAGGTCATCACCAGGTTGGTATTCCCGGTGCTGTATGGATGCAGTAACGGGCAGATTGATCTGCCTGACTCACTCGTCAGCAGCAACTATCTCGTTCGGGCCTATACCGCTTCGATGCTGAATCTTCCACCCGGTGTATCCGATCCTGCTGCGGCAATGGTTTATGAAAAATTAGTGTCTGTCACCGGCAGGAAGAATACAGGCACACCCCGGTCGATCCAAAAAACTGTACGGATGGAATTTTTTCCCGAAGGAGGAAATTTTGTTTCAGGCATCAATAACACAGTCGCCTTTAAGCTTACCAACGAGTATGGCCTGCCCGTGAATGGGAATGGTGTGATTGAAACAGAGCAGGGAGAACAGGTAACAGTTTTTTCTACGTACCATGATGGCATGGGTGTATTTGAACTAGAACCTGAGAATGGAAAAAGATACCTTGCCCGGTTCGAACATGATGGACAGGTGAAACGCTTTCCGCTTCCGGACGCGGTGGCCGGTGGTGTGGTGTTTCGCATTGTGCCCGATGCAAGAGGAGCTTATTACGAAGTGTTTTATAAAGAAGGTCCGGCCAGCCGGAAGCCAGCCTACCTGCTCGGGCAGTTGCAGCATAATATCGTGTTCAGGAAAGATCTTCGTGAAGGGAAGAATGACTGGAGCGGTGCACTTGAAACCAGGGGCTCTACTTCCGGCATAATGCAGATAACGGTATTTGATGCAAACAACCTGCCTTTGGCCGAGCGGTTGATTTTTATTGATAATAAAGAATACAGGATTCACCCTGTGGTAAAGCAGGAAGTTGTTTCTGCTGCTGCCCGTTCACTCAACAAATTCTCGCTTTCTTTCAGGGATACCATTACGGGCAATTTTTCCATATCGGTAACAGATGCTGATTATACAGAAACGGGCGGAGATGACAATATTATTTCTTCACTTTTGCTTACCAGTGATCTGAAAGGATATATTCACCAGCCGGGCTGGTATTTTGCCGAAAGCAATGATTCTGCAAAAGCTGGTCTCGACCTTCTGATGATGGTGAATGGCTGGCGCCGGTTTAACTGGACCAAAGCCGCTGAGTTTGCCCAAATCACTCCCCGTTATAAAGACAAGGGTTTTATCAGTGTGGTCGGGCGGATTGTTCAGAAGGGCACTGAAAAGAAATTACCCGATTACGATCTGTCGGTGATGGTGACACCGGAAGATTCTACTCAGGCAGCTTTTGAAATGATCCATACAGATAAAGATGGCAGGTTCAGGATGGATTCGCTGATTTTTTATGGCAAAACAAAATTCTATGTTTCCGACATAAAAGGAAAGAAAAGCAAATGGATCACCATTATTCCGGATGCCGATTCTATACCGGTGATCACTTCCGGCATACCACCGGAGCCATATTTCCTGGCACAGGCATGGGTGGCGCAGCACCAGTTGTATATGCCCGACTTTGATGCCATTGCAAAAGAAAAAGGAGAAACCCTGCAGGAGATCAGGCTGGTGACAAGAAAAAAATCAGCGGTACAGGAACTGGATGAAAAATATTCCAGCGGTATGTTTTCCGGGCTTACCCAAAAAGTGGTGGACCTGGTGAATACTAAAGAGAAGATTTACCATCGCAATATTTTTGATTATATCGAAGGACGTGTGGCTGGTATTGATGTGGTAAGAAGCGGGGTCGATTACCAGGTGTTTTATCGTCAGAATTTTTCCATGATGGGTGGCCGTATTCCAATGACCCTTTACCTGGATGAAATGCAGGCCGATGCAAACATCATTTCCACCATACCCGCCGACCAGGTGGCCATGATAAAGGTGTACAGCACATTTGTGGGTGCGCCTGGTAACGGAGCCGGAGGTGTGCTGGCAGTTTATACCAAAAAAGGTTCAGACATAAAATCCACCTCACAAAGTGCTGCTGATATGTTTGTATTCAAGGGGTATACTGTAACCAGGGAGTTCTATTCTCCTGATTACAGCCAGAAACTCCCCGAACATGACCGCCCTGATAACCGGATCACCCTTGCCTGGCAGCCGCTGATGCTGGTGGACGCTGTGGCTGCTGATATACCGATGCAGTTTTATAATAATGACCGGACCAAACGTTTTCGCCTGGTGGTGGAAGGAATGACCTGGAATGGAAAACTGGTACACGAGGAAAGGATCATTACAGCAGGAGATAAATAAAGAAGCCTCCTGCAAACACTACAGGAGGCCGGGGTTTTTCATCCGTTGAAAAAAGTTTATCTAGTTTGCCGGAAAACCTGGATCGGCTTTCACTTCATTGATCTGCTGTGTATGGCGGTTGCTGTGTGCAGCGATCATCAGGTATAGCTGGTAACAATCTATCCATCCGAATGGCATTTGCACCACATGGTTGCGCATATCTTCGGTGGAGAATTTCATGTATTTGATATGCTCTGCCCGGGTATTTTTAAAATCAGCCAGTGCGGCTTCAAGATTGGTATAACCGGTGTTCTTGGGCTGTATAGGTTCGGGTGCCTGGGCTTTCATACTGCGGTTCTGAATCATTTTTACAAAATCCTCATCGGTTACTTTTATCTCTGTTCTTTTTTCAGGATTAGCAGGGCCTTTCATGTTATTTTCAAAAAGGGTCCATAGCAGTTTTTCTGCACCCGCAATATGATAAATGCAGTCCCTTACAGACCATTTATCCGCGGCGGCTTTATAATTCAGTTGGGCTTCAGATAAACCTTTTACACTTTTGACAGCCTCCTTATACGTTTCTTTCATGAGGCCCAGGGCATATTTTCTTTCTGCTTTGGAAACGGAATTGTCATTGATTGTTCCTGCAAAGCCTGTGATAACAAGCGACAGTAACAAGAGGCGGCCGATGGTTCTTTTGATCATACCGTTCAAATTTAAGGTTGATATGGCTAAACCCGGACAGGCAGCTAAACAAAGGGGCTGGAAGGACTGAAAAGTTACAAAAGATTCGGAAACTGCAAAACTTTGTTTTCTGTACTGCACACTTCTCTATGCCGTAACTTGTGGCATATGAAAATTGCTGAGATCATTTCTGCCCTCGAATCGCTGGCGCATCCCTCCCTGCAGGAATCATATGATAATGCCGGCCTCCTCACCGGCAATGCTGCCTGGGAATGTACAGGTATTATCTGTTCATTGGATGCCACAGAAGCAGTGGTGGAAGAAGCGGTTGCAAAAAAATGTAACCTCGTGGTGGCGCATCACCCTATCGTTTTTGGAGGATTGAAAAAACTGAACGGCAGCAATTATGTGGAGAAAACGGTAATCCGTGCCATAAAAGAGGATGTTGCCATCTATGCCATTCATACCAACCTGGATAATGTGCTTAATGGAGTAAACGGCCGGATAGCCGGGATGCTGGGTCTTCAGAATACCACTGTGCTGGCTGAAAAGTCAGGTACCCTGATGAAGCTGTTTACGTTTGTCCCGCTTCTACATGCTGAAACCGTTCGTTTGGCCCTTTTTGAAGCCGGGGGTGGCCATATCGGCAACTACAGCGAATGCAGCTTCAATTCGGAGGGGCTGGGCACTTATAAAGGCGGCGACCAGTCGAACCCTTTTGCCGGCACCCGCGGCATACAGCACCAGGAGCAGGAGGTGAAGATGGAAGTGATTTTTCCGGGTTTCCTGCAAAGTAAACTGGTGCAGGCACTGAAAGCGGCACATCCTTATGAAGAGGTGGCCTATGATGTGGTGGCGCTTGGTAACACCCATTCCGGTTTAGGTGCCGGTGTGGTGGGAGAGCTGGGCGAGGGGCTGACAGAAGCCGCCTTCCTGGCCCGGCTGAAAGAGGTATTTGGAGTGCCAATGGTGAGGCATACAGCATTAACCGGCCGGATGATTAAAAAGATTGCTGTTTGCGGAGGAGCCGGAAGTTTCCTGATTTCCAAAGCCTTAGCTGCGGGAGCAGATGCCTATGTAACGGCCGACCTGAAGTATCATGAGTTCTTCGATGCTAATGACCGGCTGTTGCTGGCCGATATCGGCCATTACGAAAGTGAGCAGTTCACAATCAGCCTGCTTCAAGAGTATTTAGCCACAAAATTCCCTACCTTTGCCGTCCTTAAAACGGGAGTAAGGACCAACCCGGTTTTTTACTCCTGATCGTAAAAACTAAACTATAAAATGGCACACGTAAAGGAATTCTCAGTTGAAGAAAAACTGACATCTCTTGTTACCCTCCAGAAAATTGAAAGCAAGCTGGATGAGATCAAAATACTCAAAGGTGAGCTGCCGATGGAAGTGGCCGACCTGGAAGATGAGATCACCGGTCTGCATGCCCGCCAAACCCGTATCGAAGAAGAGATCAACGGGGTGACAGAATTCATCGAACAGCGCAAAAATGCCATTAAAGAATCCGAGGCGCTGATCAAGAAGTACGAAAAACAAAGTTCCAACGTAAAGAACAACCGCGAGTTTGAAGCCATCAACAAGGAAACGGAGATGCAGCAACTGGAGATCAAACTGGCTGAAAAGCATATAAAAGACGCCACCGAAGAAATAGCCGACAAAGCCGTTTTACTGGAAAAGGCTAAAAAGAACATCGCACTGAAAGAAGGTGTGCTGGCTACCAAAAAAGGCGAATTGGAAAAGATCATTGCGGCAAATGAAAAAGAAGAAAAGCACTATGTGAAGCAGGCGTCAGAAGCCAAAACCCATGTAGACCCCCGTCTTTTGGCCAGCTACGAGAAGATCCGCTCCAGCTACCGCAATGGCCTGGCCGTGGTACCTGTTGAAAGGGATGCCTGCGGCGGTTGTTTTTACGCCATTCCCCCGCAAAAGCAAAGCGAGATCAAACAGCATAAGAAGATCATGATCTGTGAGAACTGTGGCCGAATCCTGGTAGATGAAGACTTGGCCAACGGTATAGAAATAAAATAAGCAAGATATTCAAGTAAAGAAAGCTGCCTCCGGGTGGCTTTTTTTATAACCGTATGTGATTAAATATCTTTCATCAGGCCACTATCATTGCAGGCAAACAATTAATTTGCTGCACAATGCTTACCCGGCTTTCCATACAGAACTATGCGATAATTGATGCACTGGAAATTGACTTTTCAGGGGCCCTCAATGTGATCACCGGCGAAACAGGTGCAGGAAAGTCAATTATCATGGGTGCCCTGGGCCTGATATTGGGCGAGCGGGCCGACCTGGCTTCACTGGTAAACAAAGAAAAAAAGTGTGTGGTGGAAGGAATTTTCCGGGTACCCGGAAAGAAAGCCGTTTCGCTTTTTTTGCAGGAAAATGAACTTGATCCCGGTGATGAACTGGTGGTACGAAGAGAGATCGGCACCAATGGCAAGTCAAGAGCATTTATAAATGATACCCCGGTAAACCTTTCCCAGCTGGGAAAACTCAGCAGCCTGCTGGTAGATCTTCATCAGCAGTTTGATACATTAGAACTCGGTGAGTCTGATTTTCAGCGGGAGGTACTGGATGCCCTGGCTGGTCATTCACCCCTGCTGAATGAATATGCAGCCTTATTCACCCACTGGCAGCAATTGCGCCGGGAAACAGATACACTAAAAGAACAACAGCTTCAGTTTAATAAAGAAGCCGATTACAACCGCTTTCAATACGCAGAGCTGGAAGAGGCGGGCTTCCGGGAAAATGAACTGGAAGACGCCGATGCTGAACTGAAAATTCTGAGCAACGCTGAAGATATCCGTAATGTGCTTGGCAAAGCCAGTTTTGAACTCAATGAATGCGAAACCCCGTTGGTGCAACAGGTAAAAGTGCTGGTGAACCAACTGGCTCCTTATTCAGCATGGCATATCGGGCTGGCAGAAGTGATCAAACGTCTTCAGTCAGCACAAATAGAATTGCAGGACATTGCAGATGATGTGGAACGCATCAGCAACCAGGTAAGCTACGACCCGGAAAAAATCGGGCAATTGAATGAACGGCTTTCAGTTGGATATAAGCTGCAGAAAAAGCATGGCGTAAGTTCTACTAACGAACTATTGATCATCCAGAAACAATTAGAAGAAAAACTGCAGGCCGTGCTGGACATTGAAGACACGATAAGGCAAAAGGAAAAGGAACTTGCCACCGCTGAACAGGAACTTACCCGTTTGGCCACCAGCATTTCTGCCAACCGCCGCAAACAAATAAAACCTTTTGAGGATAAAGTAAATAAACTGCTGGTACAGGTGGGCATGCCCAATGCCAGGCTGAAAGCAGAGGTAAGCCACACAGCCTTTACGCCATCAGGCACAGATACAGTTGAATTATTGTTTGATGCCAACAAAAGCGGGCAATTTCTACCGGTAAGAAAGGTGGCCAGTGGCGGAGAACTGAGCCGCCTGATGCTTTGTATAAAATCACTGGTGGCAAAATCAATTGATCTGTCCACCATGATCTTTGATGAAATTGATACCGGTATTTCCGGTGAGGCAGCCCGTCAGGTAGGTATTATCTTAAAAGAGTTGGCCGCCAAGCGACAGGTTATTTGTATTACACACCAGCCGCAGATAGCTGGCAAGGCAGATGCACATTTCTTTGTTTATAAAGAGATCGTACGTGATGCTGTAAAAACAAATATCCGGTTGCTGACCACTGATGAACGTATTACCACCATCGCTAAAATGCTGAGCGGTGAAAAGCCCACCGCAGCCGCCATTCAGAATGCAAGGGAAATGGTGATGAACTGATCTAAGGGAAAAGCATTACTGCCGGGTACTTTACTTTCAGTGTTTACTTCGTAAAATTCCTTCCTTACGTATTTATCCTTCACTTACTGCTGTTGCATATGCTTCGGAAATATACTGTAAGTGCATTTCCTGCATGGTTGTTGTGACTTTAATGCAGGCTCCGGCCCAACAACTAAAAATCCTACTTTATGAAGACGCCGAATCACCTTCTGCTGTGGTTGCTGCTGCTTATCACCTTTTCTGCTTCAGCCCAGGTACAATGGTATCAAAACCAGGATGGACAGAACCCGCCTCCCGGTGGTACTTTCAGTTCCTGTGCACAAAAGTTCACACCTTATTCCTTTATCGCCTGCTACCAGTGGAGCAGCAACGGACCGGAATACACCTGGAAGATTTCCAAATCACATATCAATGGAACGGAGCAGCGTAGTTTTTATCTTACGGGCACCTGGGCTTCTGTTGAAATGAAAGCAGGCAGGTATAATGCAGTCTATGTATTGCTGAGAAGCTTTCCGGCAGATACAGATGCTGTGTTTAAAGTATATAAGCTCGACAGTAACCTGGTGGTAAGAGCTGTGCGGCAGATCAGTTTGCCCAATCACTTTTCTATTTTTAATGTGAATGCGTTTGAAGCAGACCGCCTGGATAATATTTATCTCGTCGGCGACGGTCAATATCCTTCAGGCGATTCGTACGCACAGGCTTCTTTTATCATCAAAACCGATAAGCATCTTTCGGTAAGATGGACAAAGATCGATTCTTTGGCCACTTCCTATACAGGTATTCGGGTGGAGCCGGGAGGCCGGGTGGCAGTGCTGGAGGATCAGCCTTCTTCTTTTCCTGATTTAAAAGTAAGAAAGTACACATCCACCGGTTTCTACCTGGGAAGCCGCACTTATACCACCGACCCGGGCCGGTTCAATGCACTGATGCAAATGGATGATGATGGCAATATTTTTTTGTATGGCGGTAAATCTGTTGGCGATACTGCGCAGGCATTGTACCTGTTCAAGATTTCCCGCAACAGCGGCAATATTGTTTTTGCCAAAACCCATTTTGCAGCGCCTGGCATTCAGCTTCATCAACTTGCTATGGATAATGATGGCCGGCTTTTTACTTTGCTTACACAGTACCAGTTTTCAGGAGAACAGCAAACCCTGGTAAGCCGTATTCACCAGGTAAATGGCAACCTGCTGTGGAGCCGTAATTATAATTATGCTGCCGACAGCAACCTGCTTTCCCGGCTTGTAATAACAGAGGATGACCGATTTTTTGTATTAGGTGAAAGAAGGAATGCAGACTATCTGTCAAAAGGAGTAGTGATACGGCTGAAAAAAAATGGTCAGCAGGATGGCGGCTATAACGGACCAGACAGTATTGCCTGGCACCGGTCGCATGCGTTGATCGACGGCTTTGCTGATCGTAACGGGCAACTGGTGATTGTTGGTAATACCAATGATTTTGATCCGCAAACCTACAGCAGTACTTATTTCAGGGCATTTGCGCTTCGGTTCGGCAATGGCCAGCATCATGGCTGCGACGATAAGAGTATACTGGCAAAAGGAACGGCGGAAGAAGAGGTATTAACTATGGCCGCCGAAACTGGCGAAGAACCGCTGGAGCCAATGAAGCTTGTAGTATATCCAAACCCGGTACAGGATGAGTTATTTGTAAGTAATATTGACCGTGGAGAATTTGATCAGTTGGGTATATATAGTATGCAGGGAGCGCAATTGCAAAAACAGGCCGTGAGCAATAAAAACATACGCATAGACATCAGTTCACTCAGCAACGGCGTGTACCTGCTTATTCTCCGCTCCTCGGCAACCATGAAGGAAAAGAGTGTGAAGTTTGTGGTGAGCAGATAGTATTTTATTCTTCTTCCTCCCCGCTATCAGCAGGTGTATGTGAAGCCGCACCATCTGCAAGGTACATGGGCAGGTTCAGAAACTTTCTCGGATTGCACCGGGCTATCTGGTCAAAATCTTCTTCGCTGAGGCCGCCCATCATATCGGCAAGCATGTTCTTGTCTGTTTTATGATTGCGTACCACAAAGAAATCTGTTCCGTATAAAACCTTGCTGCGGAGCTTATCATTGTGCAGTGTTTGTTTCAACAACGGAAGAATTTTTGCGTCAGCATGCAGTATATAACTGATGTCGGCATATACATTATCATGCTGTAGCATCAGACTGCTGATGATGGAATACCAGTCGGTGAATTTCCAAAGTTGTTCCGGTTTGCCAAGCGAAGGTTCCGGCGGTTTTTTATTGTTGACTTTATGCAGAAAGTTAATACCGGTATCGGGCCGGCTTACCAGTTGTGAACTGTGCCTGAACCTGTCTTTTTCAAAGTATCGCTGCCATTCATCATCACCGCCATAGTGACCAAAGCATAATTTCAGCTCATCGAGCCCGCTGTTAACTACAGGGTCCTTATCATTTTCTCCCGGTGTAAAGTCAAAGAGTGCTTTTAGTTTAGTTTTTGTGCCTGCATCTGCCTCACTCCAGGCTATCTGTACTGCATGGGCAAGGAATTCTTTTTTCAGCAGACAGACATAATTCATCGGGTGGGTGAAATTGGCTGTAAACTCAGTGTTCTTTTTTTGTGCCAATAGAAGTTTTGTGTAGTCGGCAGGAGTATCCTTTCTGTCTTCAGGTTCAATTTTTTTGATCAGCTCACGGAATATGGGGTGGTAATCCCATGCTTCATCTTTCTTTCCGCGATAATGTATTGGTCCTCGTACACAATGCGTCATAATGGGAAGATTCTCCTGCTGCGCATATTTCCAGAGTGGCAGCAACAGCGGGTCGAATGGAAAATAGCCTAATGCCGGATATATTTTAAAGCCGCTGAATCTGGCAAAACCAACTTCCTCCCCTTTTTCGTTCTTTGCAATATGTCCGTCAATGTATTTTTTTACAAAACAGTCATTCAGTTCTATCCTGCCATCTTTCACTTCGTATGAGAAATAGGAGGGGTCTTCTTTCATCCGTCTGGGGTCGGCAAATACAAATGGATGAATATTCTTCTTTTTTGCCCGGATAGCCGCCAGTTCTTCCATTTGTTGCGCATAAGTTACGGGCGGGGTGCCGGCATCCATATAGGTCATATCCATTGGCAGAATTACAAATTCTGTATTGCCGGGGTATTGTTTTTCGAGGTCTTCAAGCGTTCTTCTTTGCCTTTTGTGAAAAGCAAACCGGCCAATGGTCATATACCTTTCATACAATTCTTTGATCTCTTTAGTGGGTATGCTTCCAACCAGGGACGAACCTTTTTTGAGTAATGTCAGAATCAGCCTTCTGCTTGGTTTAAAAAAGTAAAAAACAGCAACCAGTACCAGGAATTGTAAAAATCCATTTTTTACCGGCAGATATATCATGTGCAGAACCTGATCGGAATTTGTCAGCAAGGATACAAGCCATTTGGGAGAGGAAGGCATCTTAAAGAACCAATGCAGCAGGATATCAATAACCCATGCAAAAAGGTAAATACTCAGAAGGAACATCACTGCCTGACGGAAGAATTGCTTTTTATACTTTTTTTCCTTTTCAAATGCACTTCTTGCTTTCAGGTTTTGAGTGCCGTCAAAAACTTCTTCAGCCTTTTTACTAAGCCGCTTACGGAAGAACCAAAAGATCAGTTGAAAATTGAATATTTTATAAAAAGGACTTATTACAATCGACTTAGCCAGGTAGGGCGGCACACTGTCGCCGGTAAAAATATGCGTATGACAATTAATGATCGGGTATTTCTCCGGTGCCGGTTGCGGCTCCGGGCATTCTTGTTTGTTTGATCCTTGCTGCATCAGGTTAAGTTAACGGAAAGTTTTTATCAGTACCATGTTTTGAAAAAATTCCAGGCGTTGTCCCTGAATATTTTTTGCACCACCAGGTCGGCACTTATCCGGTTGATGGGATTTTTCAGCCTGGTTGGATTGTCTTTAAAATAATTATACGCATGTCTTTCCAGGTAGCTCGAAAGGTTATCATACTCTTCCGTTGTCCAGAAGGCATTGAGCGGATCTACCAGGCCATCGTAATCAGAACCGATGGCGATATTGCCCCAGGCATACAGGTTGTTGTCATCCAGCAGTTCTGCAATGTATTGTATTTGCCGCCACACCAGCTCGCTACGGTAGTGCATGATCTTATTGCGAAACAGGGAGTGTTTTACCCGCTTGATGGTTTCTTCATTGGCAAGCCGCCGCTCATCAAGTTGAATACCGATGATACCGCCGGATCGTACCATGGCCAGTATCTCATCATCATAAAAATTGATAACATTGTGATCTTTGAATTTACCGTCGCCGCCTTTTACATCATCCAGCGGATTGATAAAGGTGTTGCCAAGTTCGGGATACCTGGAGGCGGTGGCGTTCATATCAGGCAGGCCATTACACACCCCATGGCTGATGATGATAGGAATACTTTCATTTTTGTATTTACCGGCCAGCAGTTCAAAATATTTCTTGCGGGCCAGCGGGCTCATGTGTTTGATATCGATCAGGATGCGGTTGTTGTTGGTATTGTCGAGCAGTATATCCACCACTTCAAGCCCAAGGTCGGTAAAGCCGGAGTTGATACCTTTTTCCTGGTCGGTGAGTTTGCCAATCTCTTTCCGGAGGCTGCGGGCATGCCCGCAGAGTTCATTATAGAAGTGATGCGAGAAGGTGGCAAACCAGGGTCTGTTAGCCATTTTCTTCAATTCCGCGGCATTCTTTTTCACTTCCGCAGGTTTGCAGGGTTTTTCCAGGCCGCAATTCAGAATATGCAGGCCTTCCACCGCACAGATAAGACAGATAATAACAGGCCGCTTTTTTGTTCCGGCATCTTTCTCTTCATTACTGGCAATGCATTGCTGCAGTTCGCTGAAGTTGGCCGGCATTTTATACACATACCATTCGCCGTCTATGCGTACAGGGTTGTTCTCACCTTCCCGCATGAATTTCATTTCATTTTGAAAATCTGTCCAGTAATCGGTAAGGCCCTGTATGGCATTGATACGGGGCCGACCAAAGCCGGCGGCAAAATCATCTATCAGATCGGCGATAAGACCAGTGCCGAGTTTGTTTTTAAAGAAGGCCTGCTCGGTGGCACCCAATCCAACCGTTAACACCATATGCCGGCCATATAGCGAAGCGGTAAGATTGGTTTGTGAAAATTTGGTGACACTTAGAAAATAGTTCAGCAGTTTGTCACCCAGCGATGGCGGGTCGTAATACCACAGGCTGCTGCGGGCGGAGGCAGAAGTACTTTGCGGGGCTGGTGGTTTACTGCTGTCCGTATGGGCACGGCCAAAAGGTTTGTATTGCGGGTGGCAATGCAGGTCGATGGAGAAATCAAGCTCAGGCATAAGGTTTAATTTTAGTGATGATTGAATCTATGAAACGGTACGGCGCACATTAATAAGTTTATTCAGCATGTCAAACCAGAAGGGGGCACCCATGGATATACAACAGGCGCCAATGATCCAGCCCAACAGCATCAGTAGTATGTTGATGATTTTATCGCTGCCAGGTTTCCCGTTTACCTGCATGGCCAGTGAATCGTTTTTCCATCCAAGCGGGAGGCCGGTGGAATCGAGCTGGTTTACCAAAGAACGCATGGCAATACTGTTCTTTTGGGTATAATTTGCCGCAAGGCTGTCGAGAACGATTGCTTTTTCGGCCAGTATCCTTTTCTTTCCTTCTGCGGTAGTGTCGGCATCCAATTGCAACTGGTAGATACTGTCAATATTGGCGCTGATGGTTTTGAACCCAGACGTATAATATTGTGTCACTGCATCCGGCTTATCGACAATTCTTTCGGCCATGGCCACCAGGCTGCTGCGTACGGCACTGTCATTATATATCTTTTTGGTCAGTCTTATTACATTGATATTGAAAATAAGGGTAAGGGCCACAGCGATTATCCTGACAGAAACCACCACATGCGATTCGTACCAGGCACTTACCCGCTTCATATAATTATTGAACCAATCTTCAATTTTTTGTTGCAGGTCTTGTATGGTGGTGGAAGTGTCCACCAGGTTTTTTAACACTGCATAGAGATTGCCGCCGCTGTTGACAAATGTTTCAAGGCCCGCTTTGATGTCTTCAAAGGTGGTGCTTTGCGTTACATAGTTTTTGTCTTTATTGGCAGGTGCATTAGCGGCTATCATATTCATCACGGCCAGGGCAAAATTGGCAGCAGGTATGTAGCTGGGTAATTTTTTGCTCTGCAAATCCTTTTTAAGGCTGAGTATCTGGGGATGATTATAAAAGGTTTTTGTATTGTCTGTATTATCAGATGGCAAAGCCTGCATCAGTTTGATCCGGCCTTCCAGTTTTTCACCGTCAAACAATTGCAGCATGGATTTCCACAGCATCTTGCTGCGGTACTTCAGGTTTACAGCGATCAGTTCCTGTATTACGTAAGTAATGATGCTGAAAATGAAAAAAATGAGTACGAGAGAAATACCGGTTTCAAGAATAGTGTTCATGCCAGTTGGTTTTTGGTTGTTAAAGCAAAATACGCCGGGCAGTTCCTTTGCTGTTGCAGTTTATTACCCGGCTGCAGGGGTGCTTTCACGGGCGGTTGTATAAATATCTGCTTTTAACAGCAGAAAAGGAATAACCTGTTTTGGGTATTCTGTATATATCCGGGTGTTTCTCACCGTTGTCAGGGTGGCAGGCGCTGACGTCAGCAGCTTCATTATTTTCCGGCGGTTTTCTTCAGCAGGCTGAAATTGAACCGGGCATTGATAAAGCCAAAGAAGTTGCTGTTTTTCAGATCGTATTTGATCTCGATCGGAATCCATATTTCGTTGAAGATGCGCAGCCTTATCACACTGTTGAAATAAAAGAAATTCTGCTTCTCATTTTTATAAAGGCCTTTGAACACATGCCGGTATTCGCCGCTGAATTTCATTTCCATAAACGGAGTTTCCGAATCTTTTGTCCTGATCACCCAGTTAAAACCAGGCTCAAAACTGAATACCACACGTTTCAGGTCGCGGCTTTTGGAAGAAGTGTCATCGGCAAAGCGCAGCATGGCATTACTGTTGAACTCCCAGTTGGAACCCGGCTTTAGTTTTTTTGACATTCCCTTCAGCAGGTCGGTACGGATGACCACGCTGGAAAAGCTGAATTCATTTTTGTAGGTGCTGTCGCTGATATTAAGTGTCCAGAGCAGTTTGTTTTTGAGTTCCTGTTTCAGGTCGGCAAACACTGTCTGCGTTTTTTTGTATAAAACAACTGAGGGGTTGGTTTGGATCAGCCTGCTCATCACCACCAGGTTTTTTTGTGTGGCTACCGTTTTGATCATAGACTGGAAGGCGGGGTCAAGCTGGTTGAATTTTGTAACGGTATCTGTAAGAAATACGTTCAGCAGGTCAAGATATTTATCTTGTAAAGTGTCGGCAAAATTTTGCAGAATAAATTCTGTTGCTGCTATTTGCAGGGTGTTTATTTCCTGGCTGAGTGAATCGGCCCCGAGCTGGTTAAAAAGAAAACGGGAGGTGGTGGCGTCCCGCTGGTCTATCAGTGCCAGCTTGATGCCGGAAGAAAACCCATTGAATTTATAAGAAGTATCCAGCTTTAAACCAAAGCTGAAATTGAGCCGCCTCCAGAAGCGGTACTTCTTATAATTTACATCTACGGCTGCTGAAGGATCTGTTTTAAGAATAAGGGCATACGGATTAGAAGAGAAATTGAGTTCTTTATCCGGCCCGGTAAGTTTATTATAGGAAAGCTGAAAAAAACTGGTCAGCACATCTTTCAGGTTGCCGCTCGAAAGTGAGTCGGCGGTAAGGATGGTTTTCAGGGCCTGTTTTTGTGCACCGGCACTGTTGAGTAAGAAAAGAAACAGGACCAGCAGTATGGTTTTTAAGATTGGTTTCATGTTTATTCAGGAGTTGCCCAAAATGCGGAAGTTGAAGTTGAATGTACCAGGTAAAAATTTCATTGATTGTGGCTTGGCATTTATATCAATGGATATTTCTGAGTTGCCGAGGCTTTTGCCCTGTATCAGGATCACATTTCCCTTTACTACACCGGGCACCTGGAGTTTGCCACCTTGCGTAAGCTTTTGGGTTTTCCCGTTGAAAATCACATTGAGCTCACTCAGTCCGGGTTCAGTATTAGTAAATATGGCCTCGATCGTGGCTGTCACCCCCTGCGGTGCCTGGTCAGCAGCCAATGCCATTTTTTTAACTGCCGGAATCTTTTTTTGAGGAGCCGGGCCTTTGATCTTATTTAAGTTGGTTTTTACTGCTGTGTGTATATCATTCAGCAGCTTCTTGTGCTGGGCATCTGTAAGGTTGAGGTTACCAAGGTCTACCGTTAGTTTTTTTCTTGCCATAGAAGTCAGGTTTTGGTTTAATTATCTCTGGTATTATAAAGTTCAGCTATTCTGCCATTTGTTGTGCAGGTAAAAACACCCGATTCTTTACACAAAGAACCCCGCTTGTTACAGCGGGGCTTCCGATGCTTCTTGAATTAACCTATGTTGAAAGGCTTCAGGTTTCCGCATTATGCATGCGAAGGGCTTCTTCTTTAAAGCATCAACGTACCTGCAATTTGCTGCGTCCGTTCACAAAAGTCAATACTTATTTTATGGTATTTTCTGTTGAAGGCCGGCATGCACAAGCCCGCCGCCCCGTGTAAGCGGGGCAGCAGGGCCGCCTGTTTCTCATGGCATAATTCTTTTCAGGCGCACAGTTCCACCTTGAAGGCGAGACTGAAATAATTATAAAAATGACCCCGTCCGTTTTCGGAATGTGCTGTCCAGGCCTGGCCGAAATCAAACGGCCGGTGTGCATGGCTCACGGCTTCGCCGATGCCGACCAGCGCTTTTTCACTGCGAAGACGAAACCCATAAAGCTGCCCTTTCTGCAGCGGTACCGGCGGCAGGTCAAAACTGATCCAGTGGGCAATGTCTTTTTTTTCGATGGTCAGGCGGCTTTCGCCAATGGCAGGTCCCCAGTCGCCGGGTGCCTGACCGAAAGCGTGGAGGGTAAGCACCACTTCCCCTTCCTGGGTAACAGCGGCTGAATACACCTGGATGTTGTTCAGTTGCCCGTCGGCAGGACAGCGAAAGGTTTGCCCGGCCAAATGGTCGTTCGGGTCACTTTGCAGATGTCCCACCCAAAGAGTGGTATTCTTAATGGTCTGTGAGAGAATGGGGTGGCTGCCGGAATGAAGTGTTTTCATACAATCAAGTTTACGGTTTACAATAAAAAAGGCAGCAGTTTGGCCGTGTAAAAAGGATAACAGA
>JAEUVM010000371.1 GCA_016787125.1 Chitinophagaceae bacterium
CACCCGTAGAGACGGGACGCATCCCGTCTCTACGGGTGTCATTTTATAAATTGACACCCATTTTTACCAACAAATCAACCGTCCCGCTGTTACTTGCACTCAAACAGCCAACGGTATGCCCTTCGATTTTAACCAGTACAGCGCCCTGCTTTTACCCGCTTTTGTTCAGGGTTTGCTGTTTGCCCTGCTGCTATTGTACCGTGGCTGGAAACAGGAAAAGCTGAGCGACAGGTTGCTGGCTTTCCTGCTCCTCATCAATGCCATCAAGATTGCCTACTGGATGCTGGGCTTTGCCGGCTGGTATGACAGTCACGACGGGTACACCAGCTTTATGTTCTACTTCCCGTTTGACAATGTGATGTGGATGGGGCCATTGCTTTATTTTTATTTTCTCAGTCTTACCAACGCAGACTTCCGGTTTGAACGCAAACACTTCAAACATTTTATCCTTCCGTTGGCATGGACACTGATGATCGCAGGTAAATTCCTGGCCGATTATCTTTTTCACCGCCCTTTCCCGGTGCTGGATGAAACACAGTATGGTACCAAAGGCCCTTATGCTGATCTTGATAAGAACACCTGGGCCGACCTGGTGTCGTATCTCTCTTTCTTTTATTATCTCTTCATCACCATACATGCATTTCGCTCATATCAACGTTATGTAAAAGAGAATTTCTCTGCTATCGAAGAAATAAGATTCGACTGGCTGCGCAACCTGCTCTATGCCATCAGTGCCGGGGTGCTGATCTTTTTTCTTTTTAATATAGCGGGCCTGTTTAAAGAAGATGGTAACAGCTATATCTTTCAATGGTATGCCTATTTGCTGCTGGGTGCCGCCACTTATTACCTGAGTATTGCCGGCTATATTACCAGGCCGGCCGTACTGCGCAAGCTGCATTTTGAACCGGAGAAGGAAGAACAGCAAAAACCGGTGAGTGAAGAAAAGGAAGTGAAAACCGAGCTGGAAAAATGGAAGGACAAACTGCTGACGCAAATGGAAAACGAAAAGCCTTACCTCGAAGCAGAATTGTCGCTGGCCGAGCTGGCCGCAAGATTAAAAACAAATACTTCTGTACTTTCCAAAGTGATCAATGATGGCACGGGGCGCAACTTCAACGATTTCATCAACTCCTACCGGGTGGAAGAAGTAATGAATAAACTGCGGGCAGGCGAACAGCAGCGGCAAACCCTGCTGGGCATTGCTTACGATTGCGGGTTCAACTCCAAAGCCACCTTCAACAGGGCTTTTAAGAAAATAACTGGCCTCTCGCCCAAAGAGTGGATGGATACACAATTGTGATACAAAAATCCAAAACGCAAATAACAGGTTCCAAATAAATAAAGGCTAACGTTGAAATCTAAAATCTAAAACCCAAAATCCAAAACACCCAACCCGCTCCGTACAATAGTCCTCCCGTACATCCCACATCGTACACCGTACATTTAAACAGTGCTGGTAATAAACAACTTGTATGATCTGATACCTTCTTTACAGAAAATGATACCTGCCCGGCTGGTATCAAAACATCATTTGCAGCGACCGGGACATTGGATGAGTGCATTTTGCATCAAAATCATTCATCACAAAAATCAACAGTATGAAACAATCCCTTCGCCGGTTCCTTTTCGGCAGCAGCACAGGCAACAGCCGCGTAATGAATATTGCCTTATTACTCTTCCGGATACATATCGGCCTCAGCATAGCTATCCATGCAGGATGGCCTAAAATGAATACCATTTCAGCACCGGGCTGGTTTACCGACCAGGTGGCCGGGCTCGGTTTTAACTTTCCATCACCGGGCTTTTGGGCGGCCATGGCTTCCTGGGGCGAGATGGTCGGTGGCCTCTGCATAGCTTTGGGACTGCTTACCCGTTTCTCCGCATTACAACTGGCCTTCCAGTTTTTCGTCATTTCGTTTTTATGGTATGATAGCCCCGAACCGGTTACAGGTATGTATTTTCAAAACACCCTATTCATGGGTTTTGTGCTG
>JAEUVM010000380.1 GCA_016787125.1 Chitinophagaceae bacterium
AGGGCGGCCCTGTCTTCACAGTCGCTCTGATCGTAGAGTAAGGTTTGCTCAGGGCTTAATCTTTTTTCATTGCCAAACTGGCGGCTGTCCGGCTCAAACAGGAAGGCATAGCGGGTGAAGCGCATGAGGAAATCCACCCCGTTCTTTTCATTCATACCCTTCACCTGTTTTTTCAGCAGGGGGATGAGGGAGCGGTAGGTTTCGCTGCTCATGGGTATGTTGAAGTACGATTCATAATCCACCACGGGATAGTTGGTAAAGATGGTGTTGATCTGCGGGTTCAGCTTAATGGTATAGCGGTAATCATTTTCATTATAGGAGAAGTGCAGTTCCTTCTCGGTATAATCGCGGGAGTTAAAATCGGGCAGGCGGGTGATCTTGTAAGAGAAACCGGAAACGGCGCCATCCACCGGAATATCCAGGCTGCTGAAGCGGTTGCTGCTGAAATCTATATTGCTGCCATAATCGTGGTAGTTGAGACAGATATATTGTTTGCCCTTGCTGACGTGGGCGGGAATGTTGTAAATGTTTTCATCGCTTTGTACAAAGAAGAGCATCTTATCGCCGGTGATGCGCAGGGTGGCATCGTAGCCGGAGCGGGTTAGCAGGTACCATTTATATAAGGTGTAGCGGTAGTAGTTGGCGGCCTTTGGGCTGAGCTGCTGTGCCGTTTTGCGGATAAGCTGGTAATAGAGCCAGTCGTCCAGGTGGCGCAGTTGTTTGTATTCGAGCAGGGTGGTGACGAGGGGTTCAAACCCGGCCTTGTCTGCCTCACGGTTGAAGCGGAGGATAGCATCGGCGGATAGGATGGAGTCGAAATCGACAAAGTGGCTGCCGGCCATGCTGATACGGATGGAATCGCCGCAGAAATCGAAGCGGATGGTTTCCTTATCACCCGCCCGGGCAGGGGAAACAGCCGCAGCTATAATCAATAATATGGTAAGTATCTTTTTCATGGGGAGGCCACTACTGAAGATACAAAAGGTAACAATAAGGTAATATTAAGTTTTCAGAGATGGTGGTTTTGTAGTCTGTAGTTTATAGTGTGTGTCTGGTGATTATTGATTTTTCGTCCGGAACCGCTGCTTTTAAAAGATACAAAAGCTCCTTGTTTATTTTGTTGCCCGGCGTTATTCGCATGCCGAAACCGGAGCTGAACAGCGGTTTGTCGCTGATTGTTATCGGGCCGCCCGGCCATATTTCGCCAATGCAATGTTAGCAGCTGCTTCTATGTTTGTCAATGAAACCAATTACCTGATTAGGTTACCAATTTCCCCAATGGATTACAAGCCGGCAGTACCATTCAAATACGCAGTTCCGCAAATACCCGCTTTTTAATATCTATACACGATTCTCCTGTTTTTGTCTGGAAGTACCGATGAGGCTATTTTACCATCCGGAGCCCGGTGCCGGATATAAAATATCGGAATATTGGTATTTGTGCTGCGATTACGGGAATAAAATATCAGAATTCCGATATCTGAGCTCTGATGCCGGATGTAAAACAGAGGAATCCGGATGTCTGAGCTCCGATTCCGGAGCTAAAACATGCCAGCATCGGATGTCTGAGCTCCGACTTCGGAGCTAAAACATGCCAGCATCGGATGTCTGAGCTCCGATTCCGGAGCTAAAACATGCCAGCATCGGATGTCTGAACTCCGATTCCGGAGCTAAAACATGCCAGCATCGGATGTCTGAGCTCCGACTTCGGAGCTAAAACATGCCAGCATCCTCTGTTTTACATCCGGAATCGAAGCTAAAACATTCGAAATCCTCTGTTGGAGGTCCGGTTTCGGATGTTTTACATGCGATCATTGAGGTGGCCGCCAGATGCAACGGGCTCAAAAAAGGGATGGCCAGGGAGTACCTGCTTTAAAATCAAAGGGCTATCGTTGCAGGGCCGTTCGTATCAGCGGAACAAAACGAAAAGACTCTTCAGTGAGTCGTTGGGAATAAAGCAATATTAAATAGCTAAGTAGTCCTGA
>JAEUVM010000409.1 GCA_016787125.1 Chitinophagaceae bacterium
ATTACGATTGAACAGTTTTTTATTCTGCAAAAAATTGAAAAAGTAAAAGAATGGCTGGTATATGGCGAACTATCCCTCAATGAAATTTCATATAAACTTGGGTACAGTAGTGTATCCCATTTATCAGCCCAGTTTAAAAAAATCACAGGGCTTACACCCAGTGATTTCAAGAAGATGGGTGGCAGCAGAAAATCGCTTGATAACCTGTAGCAATTAAATATAACTCTTTCTCAAAACAGTATAACAATATTTCTTACTGCCTGCATGAACTTTGTGTCATAAATCTTGGTTTATGACGCATGTGTACAAATTAACCGGAATGACCTGCAGCAGTTGTGAAGCAAAAGTGAAAAGCAGCCTGCTAATGCTTCCGGGAGTAACTGATGTGGAAGTTTCAAAAGAAAACGAAACAGCCACCATTAGTATGGAAAAGCATATTGCTTTATCCGTTTTTCAAAACGCATTGGACAGCAAATACACCATTGCTGTCGCAACACACAATGAAGCAGCGGAACAGGCAAAAAGCTGGCTGGCGATCTACAAACCTGTACTATTAATTTTTGGCTACATCACCGGCATTACCCTGCTCATTGAGTGGATGCAGGGAGAATTTTCATGGATGCGCTGGATGAATTATTTTATGGCAGGGTTCTTTTTGGTCTTTTCGTTTTTCAAATTGATTAATCTGAAGGGCTTTGCAGAAAGCTATAGCAGGTATGATATTGTTGCAAAGAAGTGGAATGGTTGGGGCTATATGTATGCCTATATAGAACTGGCATTGGGGTTGGCGTTCTTAACCGGTTTTAACTCCATCCTTACCAATAGCGTTACTTTTGTAATAATGACTGTAAGCATCTTTGGGGTTTTACAAAGTGTATTAAATAAACGGAAAATTAAATGTGCCTGTTTAGGCGATGTGTTTAACCTGCCCATGAGTACGATAACTATTATTGAAGATGCACTGATGATTGGGATGAGTGGTGTAATGTTATTAACGATGTTATTATGACAATACTAAAATTAATAGGCCAATTTTTCCGGAAAGTATTTAAAATCATTTTTGTCAGGAAGAAAGACTGCTGTAAATAAATGAATATCATTTAAGTATAAATATTCTGCAAAATTTTATAACTCAATTACACAGAAATAGCTATACCTTTATAGCTCATTCAGTTATGAAAAAGCTCATCACAGCCATTTTAGCGGTATTATACCTGGGCACTTCTACCGGGGCTACAGTGCATATGCATTATTGTATGGGCAAATTGGCTGATTGGGGTCTTGGTCATAATAAGTCTAAAACCTGCGGTAACTGTGGCATGGAGAAATCCGAGGAAAAAGATAATGGTTGCTGCAAGGATGAACACAAGTTCGTAAAAAACGATACAGACCAAAAAACTGCTGAAGCCGGCATCCAGATTACACAATTACTTGGAGCGGCTTTGCCCGTTGTTTTTTTTGAAATCTCATCTAATGATTTTCCATCTGTAACTGAAGCAAACCCCATCAGCCATGCACCTCCCCGATGTTGTGGCGTTGCGGTGTACGTCCGCAATTGTACTTTCCTTATTTAAAGATTAGTTTCTTTTATGAGCCGGGCAATATAATTGCCGGGCTACAGGCATTCCTATATGTCTGACAAATTCTCCTTTTCACACTAAATAAAATAAAATGAAAGCAATTAAAATGCTGATGATGGCAGCATTAACCATCTTGACTGTTTCTGTATTTGCCCAGGAAAAAGCAGGTAAAAAAGATACGCTGAAGCATGTAAAGCTTTACGCCTGCCCCATGCACGATACAGTAGCTGCTAAAAAACCCGGTAATTGCCCGGTTTGCGGGATGAAAATGGAACGTTCAAAAAAAGAACAAATGAAGGCAGAGGTAACAAAAAACTATTCCTGTCCCATGCACGCAGATGTAGTAAGTGATAAGCCCGGTAAGTGTACGAAATGCAATATGGATTTAACCGCTTCGCCAAAAGAAAAAATGAAAATGGAAGTAGTGAAAGCTTATTCCTGCCCCATGAAATGCGAGGGGGACAAAACTTATACTAAAGCCGGTAAATGCCCTAAATGCGGAATGGATTTAAAAGAGAAAAAGGAAGACCATTCCAATCATAAACATTAATCAATCATTAAAATATTTCACAATGAATAAAATTATTTCAGCAATCACAATAGTTTCTGCACTTGTTTTCTCAGCCTGCAACAGTGGCGGTACAAAAAATGAACATGAAGGACATGATATGAATAAGACAAGTAATGATACCGCACAGCATGTATCAACAACAGATGACAAAGACGTAAAAATAATATCCGTGGCATTTACAAACGTAGATGCGAAAGCCGCTGCAAGTATCAAAGAAATTGTTGACCATTACCTGCATATTAAAAATGCACTGGCCAATGACAATGCCAGTGAAGCAGCCAGTGGCGCAAGGGCAATGGAGAATGCTGTTACCAAACTGGATAAATCACTCCTCACAGCCGAGCAAAAAACAGCCTACGATGCAAACGAAGATGAGCTGAAAGAACATGCTGAACATATTGGAAAAAATGGGGACAATATCAAGCATCAGCGTTCACATTTTGTAATGATGAGTGAAGTGATCTATGAGCTGGCGAAAAACTTTGGTGCCGGTCGTCCGCTTTATCATGACCATTGCCCGATGGCAAGAGATAATCAGGGGGCAATGTGGCTAAGTGAAGTGAAAGAGATTAAGAATCCCTATTTCGGGTCAGAAATGTTCAAGTGCGGCAGAGTTGAAGAAATGATTAAATAATATTAAACAAAAATCATGGTTCAAAAATTAATTGGACTGGCCTTGCGCAACAGGCTGATTGTTCTGCTACTGGCAGGCGGCCTGTTTGCGTATGGCGTTTACTCTGTCAAACAAAATCCCATTGATGCCATTCCTGATTTAAGTGAAAACCAGGTCATTGTTTTTACGGAATGGATGGGCCGCAGCCCGCAGGTTATGGAAGACCAGGTTACCTATCCACTGGTGAGTAACCTGCAGGGTATTCCTAAAATCAAAAATATCCGGGGCTCATCTATGTTCGGGATGAGTTTTGTATATGTGATTTTTGAGGATAATGTTGATATCTATTGGGCAAGAACAAGAGTGCTGGAGCGGTTAAATTTTGCTCAACGGTTATTGCCGCAGGGAGTAACACCATCATTAGGTCCTGATGGAAC
>JAEUVM010000458.1 GCA_016787125.1 Chitinophagaceae bacterium
GGAAAAACCTTTCTATGGCATCGGGCTGAAGATATATGATAAAATGGCCGGCAAACTGGGACTGGGCCCTTCCCTCCTTTTATCAAAAGAAGAAATACTGGAAGCGGCTCCCACCCTCGACCCGGAAGACCTTCGCGGCGGTGTGCTGTATCACGACGGACAATTTGATGATGCCCGGTTGGCTATTAGCATAGCACAAACTGCCGCAGCGCAGGGTGCCGTATTACTGAATTATTTTCCTGTAGCTGCTTTTTTAAAAATAAAGAACAGCATTTGCGGCGTTTGGGTAAAAGACAGTTTTACCGGAAAAGAATACGAAGTAAGAAGCAAAGTGGTGATCAATGCCACTGGAGTATTTACCGATGCGTTGCTCCGCATGGATGATCCCAAACATGAAAACATCATCAACCCCAGCCAGGGTATTCACCTGGTGGTGGATAAAACATTTTTGCCTGGTGATACCGCTATCATGATTCCCCGTACCGATGATGGCCGCGTATTATTCGCCGTGCCATGGCATGATAAGATTGTATTAGGCACCACCGACACGCCGGTGGATGCCGTTTCGGCAGAACCCGTGCCGCTGGAAGAAGAGATTGAATTTATTCTGAAACATATCGGCCGTTATCTTTCCAAAGACCCGCAACGTAGTCATGTGAAAAGTATGTTTGCCGGGTTGCGACCCTTGGTAAAAGGAAAAAGCAAGAAGACCGCCGCTTTGTCAAGAGATCACCTGATCACTGTTTCAGCCAGCGGCCTGATCACCATTACCGGTGGTAAATGGACTACCTGCCGCAAAATGGCAGAGGATGTGGTAAATATTGCAGCAGAGCAGGCTGCCCTTTCTGCAAAGCCCTGTATTACACCACAACTTCGCCTGGCTGGTCACGACCAGCCGCCACCTGTTGTCAATCCTGCCACACTTTCATCCGGTGAATTGGAACTGCTGGTAAATAAATGTGTAAAGGAAGAGATGTGTATGACCACCGAAGATTTTCTCTCCCGCCGTACCCGGCAACTGTTGCTGGATGCAGCAATGGCAGTAAAACTGGCACCTGTAGTAACCCGGATACTGGCATCCGCCCTTCAGAAAGATGAATTATGGGAGAAAGAACAAATCAATACCTTTAAGGAACTGGCGCAGCAATATTCAGCGCATTGAATCTAAACCAACAAAACGATTGCTT
>JAEUVM010000470.1 GCA_016787125.1 Chitinophagaceae bacterium
AGCAATCCGCAGCTTGCCTGCTTTGTTGATAATGTGATTACGTTCAACAGCAACCTTACGGGCAATATCTCCGAAGGCGCCAATGTATGCGTGCCCACTACAGCGGGTGCGTTTACCTGGAGTTTTGGAGCGGGAGAAACAACGCTTCAGTTGTCCACCGTATTATTTCCCGGAGGTTCCTCCACCTTTACCATTGTATCACTAACAGATGTCAACCTGGTATTGAGCCAGAATGTGGTGATTCCACCCTCTTCATCACCCATACCTGTTACGGTTACTTTCCAGCATTGATGGTGAGAAGGATACTGTTTTTCTCAGGAAAGATATTTGCCAACTATCGGCACCCTTCTGCCCACACCAAATGCTTTGGGTGATATGCGGATGATGGGGCAAAACTGGTTGCGTTTATATTCATTTACATTTACCAGCTTAAGCACCCTGTCGGTAAGGGCAGCATCAAAGCCCTGTGCTTTGATCTCGTTCGGGCCCTGCCGCCTTTCAATATATTGATATAATATCCTGTCGAGAATGGCATAATCCGGCAGCGAGTCAGAGTCTTTCTGACCGGGCCGCAGTTCGGCAGAGGGCGGTTTTACTAAAATATTATTGGGTATGATCTCATTGTTGCGGTTGATGTAGCGGGCAAGGGCATATACCTGCATTTTATAACAATCACCAAGTACTCCCAATCCGCCTGCCATATCACCATACAAAGTGCCATAGCCGGTAGCCAGTTCACTCTTATTGGAAGTGTTGAGCAGGATGTAACCAAATTTGTTGGCGATGGCCATCAGCAGGTTGCCGCGGGTGCGGGCCTGTATGTTTTCTTCGGCAAGGCTGAAGGGCAGGTCTTTATAGATCGGCTTCAGTTCGGTGAGAAAGCTGTCGTAAATATTTTTTATGGGAACAATATCATACGGGTTGCCGAGATTTTTGCTCAGTTGTTCCGCATCATTTACTGAATGGCCGGTGGAGTATTGCGAGGGCATCAGTATGGCCCGTACATTTTCTTTTCCAAGTGCGTCACAGGCGAGGGCGAGTGTGACGGCGCTGTCGATACCGCCACTGCTGCCGAGTATGGCTTTGGTGAAACCCATCTTGCGGAAATAATCACGGATGGCCATTACAATGGCATTGTATATTTCAGCAGTGCAAAGTTCAGGATCAAGCTCAGCGGGGTTGAATTCCGCATCAGGCAATTGAGCAGCTTTTACCATTACGGGTTGTACAAAACTGCCATCGTCTTTCAGTTCAACCAGTTCGATGGCTTCTTCAAAAAGCGGCAGTTGTTTTACCAGGTCCGCATTTTTATCAAATACCAGTGAAGCGCCATCGAAAACAATTTCTGTCTGGCTGCCCACACAATTGCAATACAGCATCGGCAGTTTGTACTTGGTCACATTAAGTTTTACGATGGCTTTGCGGTCTTCCACATGGGTATAGTCAAACGGGGAGGCGGAGAGGTTGAGCATGATATCCGGCTGCTGCTTCATCAGTTCATCCATGGGGCAGTTGCGGTACAGCGGGTTATCGCCCATGTTCCAGATGTCTTCACAAATGGTAACGGCGAGTTTTTTTCCTTTGAAAGGGATCACATTCCAGTGGTAGGCAGGTTCAAAATAGCGGTATTCATCAAACACATCATAATTGGGCAGGCAGGTTTTATGCACCACAGCCTTTATTTCTTTTTCAAAAAGAAAATAGGCGGCGTTGAACAGGTCTTTTCCTTCCCGAACGGGGTTGCGGTCGGGAGCGCCTACCAATACGGCAATGGTATCGGCATGTTCCTTAATGGCATCAATTGCCTGGTATGATTTGCGGATGAAATCATCAAACTCCAGGAAGTCGCGGGGCGGATAGCCGCATACACAGAGTTCAGAAAAAAGTACGAGGTCAGCACCCTGCTGTTTTGCCATGGTAATGCCTTCGATGATCTTGCGGGTATTATCTTCAAAATTGCCGATATGGTAATTCTGCTGGGCGATGGCGATCTTCATACAACAAATTTACGCAACAGGGCCTCGCCGGTAACGGTATTTTTTAAAGCAGTATTTTCGTAAAAGCAACATTTTTAATGGTATAACGTTCTCAGTAACTATGAAAAAATCAGCGCTCTTCCTTCTCGGTTGTGTTGTACTTTTTGCCTGCGGGAATAAGAAAGACATTCCGGATGTATCCGGTATCCAGGTGCAGGTTCCCATCGAACGGTTTGACCGGGACTTTTTTGCCATCGATACCAATAACCTGGCGGTTTCACTGCCGGCATTGCGCCAGCGTCACCCTGATTTTTATGGCGATTTTATGCAACAGATACTTGGGGTAAGCGGGGCTGATACCAATATGGCGACAACTGTGGTGGTCCGCCAGTTCATTCATGATTATAAACCGGTGTATGATGCCTTGCAGGGAAAATTCAAAAACACGGATAAACTGCAAAAGGAACTGGAACAGGCCTTCAGGTTTGTGAAATATTATGTGCCCGGCTACAAACCCGGCAAGGCTATATTATTTACAGGTCCGTTCGATGCACCGGGTGTGGCCAGTACCCGGTCGGGGCTGGCAATAGGGCTTCAGTTGTTTGCCGGCAGCGACTTCTTTGCGTACCGTTCAGGTGAAGTGCAGCAAATGTTTCCGGACTATATCTCCCGCCGTTTTGCACCGGAGTATATTACCGCCAATTGTATGAAAGCCGTGGTGGATGATATTTATCCTGACCAGAGTGGCGGCAAGCCCCTGGTGGAACAGATGGTGGAAAAGGGTAAGCTTTGGTATTTGTTGGACAAATTCTTGCCGACGACGGCTGATTCATTGAAGACGGGGTACACCCAGCACCAACTGGATTGGTGCAAGGATTATGAAGGGCAGATATGGAGTTATATTATTAAAAATGAAGACCTGCATTCATTATCGCCGCAGGTAATACAAACTTATATCGGGGAGGCGCCCTTTACCCAGGGGCTTTCGCCGGAAGATTCGCCCGGTAATATCGGTCAGTGGATTGGTTGGCAGATCGTAAAGAAGTTTGTTTCCAAAAACCCGGACCTTACACCCGAACAGGTGATGCGTACAGATGCCAAAAAAATACTGGAAGAGGCGAAGTACAAACCAAAGTAAACCGAAGCAGGTGTGAAAGGGAGTGGCTTTCCGGTCAGGCTATATGACGGCGGTCATCATCAAGGGCTTTGTCCTGGAGGGCGCCTGCCAGTTCCACCACAGCTTTATTGTCTTTATTCAGCGCATCCCTTGTTTTCGTGGGAAAAATGGAAATGCCGTTGTAAATACTGTAATGCAGGGTGAGGTGATGACCTTTGAAGCGGAACTCCCAGTCAATAGTGTCGAAGTCGTCTTCTTTGTTGGAGAATTTTACATCAAAGTCCTGGCTGAGTACGTTGGCAACGCGGTAAAATTGTTTCAATCCGCCGCCATCAGAAATGACAGCTTCGGTACAGCCTAATGAGGTTCGTAGGGTGAGGCTCATAGTTAAGGTGTTTAGTTATTTTCAAAGACCGGACAGTCTCTGAATACGCTGCACACCAACGAATCAACTTTTGAATTTTTTTGCCTTCTTCACGTCTTTCATGGCTTTGGGGTCGCCGCTGAGAATTTTTTCGGCACCTACATTCTTGCCATTGGGAGGGCATCCGGTCTTGCGCTTGAACATGTTGCTGAGCTTACCACAGGAGGAGAGGGCAATCGCCAGGCTGAGCGCCACTGCAAAAAATCGAAGGTTTTTCATTGTATACAGGTTACTTATTTAACGAATGTAATACTATTTAATTGCCC
>JAEUVM010000568.1 GCA_016787125.1 Chitinophagaceae bacterium
AGCTACTTCGGACAAATACTTATCATGAACAGTGCCCATATCGGCAACTATGGAGTGAAAGAAGCCGACGTGGAAAGCGACTCCGTAAAGATCAGCGGCCTCATCGGCAGAAACCTCGAAGACCAGTACTCACGCAAAATGGCCAATGGCTCACTGGATGAATACCTGAAGAAAAATAATATAGTATCAATAGAAGGAGTGGACACACGGGCACTCGTGGCACATATACGCACCAAAGGCGCTATGAACTGTATCATCTCTTCTGAAACAACCGACATTAATGTATTAAAAGAAAAACTGGCCGCAGTTCCCAATATGGACGGACTGGAACTCGCCAGCAAAGTTTCCACCACAGTGGCCTATGAAATGGGCGACAAAAACGCTTCCATACGCATCGCTGTCATGGATTATGGAGTAAAAAGGAATATACTGAAATGCATGACCGACCGCGGCGCACATGTAAAAGTATTTCCGGCAAAAACAACTCTCGAAGAAGTAAACAAATTCAAACCCCACGGATACTTTATCTCCAACGGACCCGGCGATCCCGCACCAATGGATTATGCTATCAATACACTGAAGCAGATATTAAAAGAAGAAAAACCTGTATTCGGAATATGTCTCGGTCACCAGTTGCTGGCACTTGCCAATGATATTCCCACGTTCAAGATGCACCACGGACACCGCGGACTCAACCACCCGGTGAAAAATCTTATCACCGGCCGCTCAGAGATCACCACACAAAACCACGGCTTTGGCGTAGATCCCGAATCAGTAAAGAAAGCCGCACATATAGAGATCACCCACCTCAACCTGAACGACCAAAGCATCGAAGGCATCCGGGTAAAAGGAAAACCCGCATTCTCCGTGCAATACCACCCCGAAGCCACCCCCGGCCCGCATGATTCAAGATACCTCTTCGATGAATTTCTCTCGTTAGTGAAAAGCGGGAAATAGGGAATTGGAAATGGAGAATGGAGTATTCAGATTATTTTTCTCGCTAAGGCGCAGCAACGCAGAGAAATAAAAAAATCCGTTTAATCCCCTAAATCCGCGAAATCCGCGTTCCCATTTCCTCTAGCGGCGCAGCCGCACAGCCGCCGAGAAATAAAAATCCGTCCCATCCGCCCCATCTGTTAAATCCGCGTTCCAATTCCCCGCAGCGGCGCAGCCGCAAATCCCTTGCGCCCTGGCGCCCTCGCGGTTAAGCAATTTCCCATTTCCCCATTTACTCTTTACTTTAGCACCATGAAGATCGCCATCATCAACGGCCCAAACCTCAACCTGCTCGGCAAACGGGAAACAGACATTTACGGAAAACAGTCTTTTGAAGAATACCTCGACACACTCCGTACCGCACATCCCGCCATCACCCTATCATACTTTCAAAGTAATGTGGAAGGAGAGATCATCAATGAATTGCAGCGCACAGGCTTCAGCCATGATGGCATTATCCTCAACCCCGGCGGGTATACGCATACATCAGTAGCCATCGGCGATGCCATAGCAGCTATCACCACACCGGTGATAGAAGTACACATTTCCAATGTACAGGCAAGGGAAGAATTCAGAAAGCTTTCGCATGTAAGCGCAAAAGCAGCAGGAAGTATCGTTGGATTAGGATTAAAAGGCTACGAACTCGCTTTACAGTGGTTCATCACACAGGAACAACACTGATGCAGATCAGCTATCGCTGTAAGGTTCATCAGTGCCGGTCACCATATCATTAATAGCTTTGCGGCATGAAAACACCATTTACCTACCAGCCGGCAGCAGCGGCACTGTCCGTAATACAGTCAGGCCACCGTGTATTTGTACAGGGCTCCGCCCAAACACCCCTTTACCTGCTGCGGGAACTCGCCAAACGGGCGCCCGAACTCCGCGATGTGGAACTTACATTCATCACCGTACAGGGAGATATTGAGCTCGACAAACCGCAATATGCCGACGCCTTCCATATCAATTGTATGTTTGTGTCCGAATCAGTACGCAAGGCAGTGAACGAAGGCCGTGCCGATTTTATCCCCGTATTTCTCAGCGATATACCCGACCTGTTTCGCAAACAAATGCATGTGGATGTGGCACTCGTACAGGTATCACCACCCGACGAACATGGTTACTGCTCACTCGGAGTATCGGTGGATATCGCCCGCAGTGCGGTAAACACTGCCACACATATCATCGCACAGGTAAATCCGAATGTGCCACGTACCCATGGCGATAGCCTGGTGCACACCCGCCGCTTCACTTCTATGGTATATTATGAAGAAGCATTGCCCGAAGTGGATTATGGCAGCAAAACAGGCCCCGAAGAATTAAAGATCGGGAAGCTGATCGCAGAAATGATCGAAGATGGCAGCACCCTCCAGATGGGCATCGGCACCATACCCGATGCCGTGTTGAAATCCCTTACCACACATAAAGATCTCGGTGTGCATACCGAAATGTGCAGCGATGGCATCATCGACCTGTTCGACAAAGACGTGATCAACAACTCAAAGAAAAGAATACACCCCAACAAAACCGTAACCGGCTTTGCCGTAGGCACCCGCCGCCTCTACGATTATGTGCATGATAATCCCGCATTCGTTTTTCTCGATATCGATTATGTAAATGATCCGCACGTTATCCGGCGAAATCCCAAAGTGGTCGCCATCAACAGCGCCATCGAAGTGGATATCACCGGACAGGTATGTGCCGACTCGATCGGTTCTTTGCAATACAGCGGCATCGGCGGACAAATGGATTTCATGCGTGGCGCCGCCCTCAGCGAAGGAGGTAAACCCATCATCGCACTCACCAGCCGCACCGCTAAAGGCATCAACCGTATCGTACCGTTTTTAAAACCGAGCGCCGGCGTTGTTACCACCCGCGGACATATTCACTACGTGGTCACCGAATACGGCAGCGCATACCTCTTTGGAAAAAATCTCCGCCAGCGTGCCAAAGCACTTATAGAAATAGCCCATCCGGACGACCGGGGGATGCTCGAAAAAGCCTGCCACGAACGGTTTAAAGTATTTTAAAAAAAATCATCACGCAGCCACCACCTGTCATCACACAACCGCCACATACCGTTGTTGTATCAGCCAACAGCGCCGGCAACGCCCGACAAACAAACATTGCTGCACCAATCAGCCAGGAAAGAAAACGGCTAAGTAAGTTTTTTACAGTAAAAAGTAAATCCTGTCACCAGCCAAACCACCACCTAACAGCAGTCAGCAATTTTTTGACACAAAATATAAAACCCGTCACACTACCTCACCAATTTCGTTACACTGATTATGAATTTCGTTACAGCAGTCAGCGATCCAGTTACAGCAGTAAACTATTTTGGGCCACTGCTCAGTAAACCCGTTACAGTACCCAAACAATTCCGGTACAGCACTGAAGCAGTCCGATACACCAGTCAGCAAATCTTTATCACCACTAATAAAACCCGGTACAGCACCTCACCAATATGGGAACACTACTTATTAATTGTGCAACAGCACTCAGCAATCCTGCAACAGCAGTTTAGCATTGTGTGCAACTGCTTATAACACCAGCAACAGCACCCAACTCAAACCGAAACAGTACTTATCAATCCCGTAACACAACTTAGCAGCACAAGAGCAGTACTTATAAACCCCGAAACACAACTTAGCAGCACAAGAACAGTACTTATCAACCCCGAAACACAACACATCAACCCGGGAACACTACTTATCAAATGAATAACACAACTCAACAACCCAGGAACAGCACAAATCAATCTCCGTAACAGAACCAATCAACGGCATCACAACCCCATCAGTGCGCCATTCCGGTAGCCCCATCGGGGCGATATTTTGGTAGCCCCATCGGGGCG
>JAEUVM010000576.1 GCA_016787125.1 Chitinophagaceae bacterium
GAAAAGGAAGAATATGAAAGTTATCATGGCCGTATGCCGGCTGAATGGCTTGCCGACCTGGCACACCTGCAAACAGACTGGCAGAAGCCATTTCTTGAAACAGCCCCCTGGCTGATAGCGGTTTTCAAAAAGAGTTATGAAATAAAGGATGACGGCAGCAAAGGCAATGTTTATTATGCGCAGGAAAGTTGCGGACTGGCATGCGGATTTTTACTGGCGGCCATACATCATGCAGGGCTGGCAGCACTGACACATACACCCTCCCCGATGAATTTTTTGAGTGAGGTATTGCAGCGCCCGGAAAATGAAAAACCTTTTTTGCTTATACCGGCAGGCTATCCGGCGGATGAATGCCTGGTGCCGGTACTGAAAAGAAAGCCGCTGGCTGCGGTGTCTGTATTTTACCAGGAATAGTTTTAAAAAGCACTTCAATACAGCACAAGCCCTGCTAAAGCAGGCTGTTAGCACATAACACGCAGAAGATCTGCACAATGAGCAAAATCATGTGGATTACCCAAAAGTGGTATTGCTTGATAAATAAACCTGTCGTTTCTTTGCGGCATAAACCTAAATTTTTTTTATGAAAAAGATTGTATTCGTACTTATCTGCAGCTTAATGATGCTGCCTGTGTTTGCACAAACAAAGAAAGGTGACAAACTGGTTGGTGTCAGTTTTGGATCTATCAGCTATACCAACAGCGACAGCAAAACAACCTATTCCAACACTCCCACTGTTTATAACAGTGATGGAAACAGTTTCAGCATCAGCGTAAACCCCAATGTGGCCTGGTTTGTAAAGGATAACCTGGCAATTGGTGGTGGAGTAAGCATTGGATTCTATTCTTCCAAAAGCAACAGCAGCAACACCGGCAGCACCACCACTACAGAAAGCAAGTACACCCAGCCTACTTTTTACATTGGCCCGCTTGCCCGCTATTATTTCGGTGGCAGTTCTAAAGGCATGCCTTTTGCCCAGGCTAATTTCCAGATCGGTATTTCCGGCGGTAACAGCGAAAGCAAAACAAGCACCGGCAGCAGCAGCGAAACAAAGTATAAGCCTAAAGGTGACTGGAATGCCGGATTGTCTTTTGGTTATGAACATTTCATCACACCCAATGTTGGCTTTTACGGATCAATTGGATTTAACTACGGTTCTTCCAAAACCACGTATGAGTACAGGCCATCAACCGGCACGGGATATGATTATACCAGCGAGTATTCCAGGTTCTATATACCTGTAAACGTTGGTCTGCAGGTTCACATTCTTAATAAGAAAAAGTAATATCCTTCGTTCAATTAAATAGTTGAAATAAAAAAGCCGCTTCACCAGCGGCTTTTTTATTTCTCTTTACCGGCCAGCACGATCACTATCTCGCCCTTCACCGGTTTGGCTTTAAAATAGTCTGCCACTTCTTCCAGGCTGCCCCGCTTTGTTTCTTCAAACATTTTGGTGAGTTCACGGCTTACGGAGCATTGTCTTTCTTTTCCAAAGCAAGTGATGAATTCTTCGAGTGTTTTCACCAATCGCATGGGTGATTCATAAAAGATCATGGTCCGCTCTTCTTCGGCCA
The DNA here is from genome assembly GCA_016787125.1 of Chitinophagaceae bacterium. GTDB lineage: Bacteria > Bacteroidota > Bacteroidia > Chitinophagales > Chitinophagaceae > JJ008. The sequence continues at coordinate 1,572 of JAEUVM010000576.1, forward strand.
GTAGTTTGAGCATCGTCTGTCTTCCTTTTTTTACCGGTAAAAATCCTTCAAAGCAAAACCGGTTGCACGGAATACCACTGTTCACCAGTGCCGGCACAAAAGCCGTGGCGCCGGGCAGGCATTCCACTTTCACATCAACCTTTATACACTCTCTGACCAGCAAGAAGGCAGGATCTGAAATACCGGGTGTGCCGGCATCGGTTACCACGGCCATTTTTTTTCCTTCGAGCAGTTGGCTGACCAGGTGGTGCAATACCTGGTGTTCATTATGCTGGTGGTAAGGTGAGAGAGGTTTTGTAATTCCGTAATGGTTGAGCAGGTGCGAGGTGGTGCGGGTGTCTTCTGCCAGTACGAGGTCCACCTCTTTCAGCACTTCAAGGGCTCGAAGGGTGATATCCTTGAGGTTGCCGATGGGGGTGGGAACTAGGTAGAGCATGAATGGGGAATGTGAGAATGTGAAAATGTGGAAATGTGAGAATGTGGAAATGTAAAAATGTGTCCTGCTGTTTAAGGCTGATCTTCACATTCTCACATTCTCACATTTCCATATTTTCATATTTTCTAATTTACAATTACTTCAAAGTACTCCATCACCGGGTTGCTGAGCAGTTTTTTACTGGCTTCTTCCGCAATGGCTTTGGCTTTGTCTGCTGAATCTGCATTTACCTGCAGGGTAATGTTTTTACCGATCCTTACATCTTCCACACCGCTGAGGCCGAGGTTTTCCAGTCCGCCCATCACGGCCTTTCCCTGCGGATCAAGCAGTTCTTTCAGCGGCATTACTTTTATCTGAACAGTGTACGTCATGCTGTTTTATTTTTAAAAAGCAAAGATAGAATAACGTAAGCAA
>JAEUVM010000586.1 GCA_016787125.1 Chitinophagaceae bacterium
TGAAGAAGAAAAGAGCAAAGTACCGGCCGTAAAAGAATTGCTTGATCTTACCGCCGACCATTACGCCACTGTAAGTGGTAAACGGCTGTTTATTTTGCCCAATATCATTACCCGCACAAACAGAAAACTGAAACCGGATGAAAACAGGAAATATGAGTTGGTGCTCAGTTTTGAGTTTAAGGATATAGACACAACACAGATCACTGTTCCGGCCGGCTATACAGCAGAATCGGTACCCCAGGATGTGAAAATTGAATCACGGTTTGGGAAGTATACCGCTACTGTGAAGTTTGAGACCGGGAAAATTGTTTATACCCGTCATTACGAGCATTACAGCGGTCGCTTCCCGCCAAAGGAATACAATGAGCTGGTGAAATTCTATGATGCTGTTTATAAGGCCGACCGCAACCGGGTGGTGCTGGTAAAAAATGAACCCACCAAAGCCTTCTGATTATTTTGGTTTTCCATCTTCCAGGTGAAGGCGGTGAAATAAGCGGTGCAGGGCAGGCGCCAGAATGATACCCACATTGGTAATAAAAATGATGCCGCTGAAAAGTGCATAGGCTGATGAAAACCATTTGCCGCTTACCGTGGTTATTTCCACTACGGGGCCCATACCACTCAGTATCATAGAAGCATTGTGTAAGGCATCCAACCAGGGAATACCAGCCGTATAATGATACCCCGCCACACCAATGAGCAGGCAAATGACCATGATTACCAGGGCCACGAGGATGTTTTTCAGTATACGCTGGTAGAAAGTGCCGATGGAGGCCAGCGGCTGTTTACGGTGTTCATACATATGAAGAAACAGGTTTGTTGATCAAAGCGATAAGAAAATAATACCTGTGCGTCTCCCATCAGTGGCAAGACGGGCTGAACTGTTCATCCACAATCTTTTTCAGCTCCCGGTGTGCATCAGCCCTTTCTTCGCCCAGCAGGTTTTTTACAAAAACGATATAAGCATAGCCGCGGCAAAAATCAACCATGGGCCAGGTGCCGAATAAGCCCGGACTGGCGAGACTTGTGGCATTGCCATTTTTTTCTTCTATTACCCAACTGCCGGAAGCATAAGTATATCCCTCTGCTGATTTGGGCGCATATTTCACCTGGGTCTTTGTATTCTGAACTTTCAACATTTCAGTTACCGATTTTTCAGATAGTATCTGTACGCCGTTGTATTTTCCTTTGTTCAGCAGCATCACCAGAAACCTCATATAATCTTCAGCCGTTGACCGGGCCCCGCCTGAAGGATTTACAGGTCCGCCGCCTGCTTCCGCAAATGTGGTTTTTGTCATCCCCAGCGGCACAAACAGTTTGGTCCGTATCAGTACATCAAACTTCTTTTTGCTGATCACCTCCAGCACCCGTCCGGCAATATTCAGTCCTACGTTGCCATACCAGAAATCTTCGCCCGGGTTGGTACGTATCTTTCTTGCAGCAAAAGCATTTACTTCCTCCTCCAGCGAGGCGTACTTTCTGCGTTCAAGTATCCGTTTCAGAAATTTATCATCATCCTCAATACCCGTCATATGGCTCAGGCAATGCCGGATAGTGATGTAATTCTTAAAATACTTTTCAAACTCCGGGATGTATTTCACCACCTTATCATCCAGTGAAAGCCTGCCCTCATCCACAAATTGCATCACCAGGGCGGCGGTAAGCCATTTGCTGCAACTGGCAATTGGGGCCTGCGTTTTTGAATTGAATCCCCCCATTTCTTTCTTATGCAGCAGAGAATCTTTGTTCCAGAGCAATACCACCACATTTTCTCCAAGCAATCGCTGTTTTGATTCCAGGGCTGTATCAAAATCACTCCAGTCGAACTGGGCCCTTGCGGGAGACAAAAAATGCAAAAAAAGCGTAAGCAGTGTGACTTTCAGGCCGATGGAGCTAATTTTATATGACATTCTTTCAGGTTTACTGTATTGGAGTAGTATTTGACAAACAGGTTTGGACCAGCAACAGATAAAGTTATCAAAGACAGATCATACTTACTGCATGAGAAGATAAACCGGATTGTTAACTTTTTCAACCTATACTTTTATGAACTTAGGAAATTTCACTATCAAAGCAGCCGAGGCATTTCAACAGGCACAGCAATTGGCTTTCAATGCCCAAAGCCCGAATATTGAGACGGAACATATACTAAAGGCATTGCTCGAACAACAAGACTCACCAGTGGACTATCTCTTGAAAAAGAATAACGTGACCATGAAGTTGGTAGACACAAAGCTGGATGAGCTTATCAGCAGGTTGCCGAAAACGTCAGGCGAACCCGCACAACAGATAAGCCGTGAGGCAAATAGTGTGGTGTTGAGAAGCGGAGCCGCACTCAAACAGTTTGGAGATGAGTTTGTGACACCGGAACATTTGCTATTGGCCATTGCCCAGGGCAACGACAGCACAGCAAAGCTGCTGAAAGATGCCGGCCTTACAGAAAAGGGACTGGTTACCGCCATCAAGGAATTGCGGAAAGGTGAAACAGTAACCTCTCAAACACAGTCACAGGAGTTCAATGCCCTTAACAAATACGCCAAGAACCTGAATGAACTGGCCCGCCAGGGAAAACTGGATCCCGTTATTGGCCGTGATGAAGAAATACGGCGCACCCTCCACATCCTTTCAAGAAGAACAAAAAACAATCCTATACTGGTAGGCGAACCTGGTGTGGGTAAGACAGCTATCGCCGAAGGTATTGCCCACCGGATCGTAAATGGCGATGTACCGGAAAACCTGAAGTCGAAAATTATTTATGCACTGGATATGGGCTTGCTGATCGCCGGTGCCAAATACAAAGGTGAGTTTGAAGAGCGCCTCAAGGCAGTGGTAAAAGAAGTAAGCACCAGTGAAGGCGAGATCATTTTATTTATAGATGAAATTCATACACTCGTTGGTGCCGGTGGTGGTGAAGGTGCCATGGATGCAGCCAACATTTTAAAACCGGCATTGGCAAGGGGCGAACTGAGGGCCGTAGGCGCCACCACGTTGAATGAATACCAGAAGTTCTTCGAAAAAGACAAAGCCCTTGAGCGCCGCTTTCAGAAAGTAATGATCGATGAACCCGGACAGGAAGATGCAATTTCAATACTCCGGGGATTGAAGGACCGCTACGAAACACATCACCATGTAAGAATAAAAGATGAGGCAATAATAGCTGCCGTGGAATTATCAGCAAGGTATATTACCGATCGCTTCTTGCCTGATAAAGCTATTGATTTAATTGATGAAAGCGCTGCCAAACTCCGCCTGGAGATGAACAGTATGCCGGAAGAACTGGATACATTGGAACGGCAGATACGACAGTTGGAAATAGAGCGGGAAGCAATTAAACGGGAAAATGATGATGCCAAACTGAAAGAACTCAATACAGAGATAGCCAATCTTTCGGTGCAAAAGGATACCCTCAAGGCCAAATGGAAAGAAGAAAAAGAAGTGGTGGAGAAGATACAGAGCGGCAAGGCAAAGATTGAAAGCCTGAAACTGGAAGCAGAGCAGGCAGAGCGCAACGGCGACTATGGAAAAGTGGCAGAGATACGATATGGCAAGATCAAAGAAGAGGAAACGCTTATCAGCAAACTGACGACCGAATTGGAAAGCTCATCGGAAAAACGCCTGCTGAAGGAAGAAGTGGACGCAGAGGATATAGCTGAAAGTGTGGCCAAAGCAACGGGTATTCCTGTTGCCAAAATGTTGCAGGGTGATAAAGAGAAACTCCTTCACCTGGAAGAACATCTTCATGACAGGGTGGTGGGGCAGGACGAAGCAATCATCGCTGTGGCGGATGCCGTACGACGGAGCAGGGCCGGTTTGCAGGACCCGAAAAAGCCAATCGGTTCTTTTATCTTTCTCGGTACCACCGGTGTGGGAAAAACAGAACTGGCAAAGGCCCTTGCAGAATACCTTTTTGACGATGAGGGAATGATGACGAGGATTGATATGAGTGAGTACCAGGAAAAGCATACCGTAAGCCGGCTGGTGGGTGCGCCTCCTGGATATGTGGGATATGATGAAGGCGGACAACTCTCTGAAGCCGTTCGCCGCAAACCGTACAGTGTGGTATTGCTGGATGAAATAGAAAAAGCACATCCTGATGTATGGAATGTATTGCTGCAGGTACTGGATGATGGCCGCCTTACGGACAATAAGGGCCGGGTGGTGAATTTCAAGAACACCATTATCATCATGACCAGCAATATTGGCAGCCATATCATACAAGAGGCATTTGAAAAAGTGACCGAGAAAAATGTGGAGAGTGTTACCGACGCAGCAAAGGCAGAAGTGATGAACCTGCTGAGGCAAACCATCAGACCCGAGTTTCTCAACAGGGTGGATGAGATCATCATGTTCCGTCCGCTGATGCGTAAAGAGATCAGGGGCATTGTGGAAATACAGCTCAACAGCCTGAAGAAACTTGTAAAGCAGGGTGGTATAGAACTGGAATTCAGCGATTATGCCCTGGAGTTTCTGGCCGAACAGGGATTTGATCCCCAATTCGGCGCCCGGCCCCTGAAACGGCTGATACAAAAAGAAATAGTAAACCAGTTGTCTAAGAGAATACTGGCAGGAGATATTGATAAAAATCAGCCGGTGCTGGTGGATGTGTTCGACAATACCGTTGTATTCAGGAATGAGGCGGCTGAAAAGGTAAAGTAACATACTAACCATACACAGAAGTAAACCCCGGCACTTTCCGGGGTTCACTTTTTAGAGGCATTCTCCTTTGTGCAGGTGTTCTGGTTTTCAGGATGCAGATCGCATGCAGCACTGAAGTATGATTTTCGTCAGCCTTTACCGTTATGTATGTTTGGTTACTTTTCATGCCGTTCCCTTGGACTAACTTGGAAGTCTAAATTTATTCGGTATGAAAAAGTTATACTGTACTTCAATCTGCATGGTACTGTTAATTTCGGTGAGTATAGCCTGTAATAAAGTGGTTGTTACATCCGGCGACACATTGACCGTGCCTGAAAAAGAAAGCCTTTCTTTTATGCGTGAAGAGGAAAAGCTGGCTTTTGATGTGTATCAGAGAATGTATGATAAGTGGGGATTAATGCCTTTCGGAAGTATCCGGCAAAGTGAAGCCAGGCATATGGCTGCAATAAAGACCCTGCTGGATAAGTTTCAGTTGCCAGATCCATCAGCCGGTAAAGCAGCCGGAGAGTTTGAAAACACCATCATTACCGGGCTTTATACTTCATTGACCCAATCAGGCGACAGCAGTGAAGTGCAGGCATTGCTGGCAGGGGGAGCGATTGAGGAAATTGATATCAGGGATCTGCAGGACTTACTTCTTAAGATCAACCGGGAAGATATCAGAACTGTTTTTGAAGAACTTATGCGTGGATCCCGCAATCACCTCCGGGCATTTGTAAGCAACCTGGCTGCCAGGGGTATCACGTATACTCCGCGTTATTTATCAGAGGCAGCATTCAACGAAATTATCAGCAGCCCGATGGAAAGGGGCAGCGGAAACCGCCCGGGTCATTAAATGAAATTCGTCAGTTCTCTCAGCTATTCGGGCAATCTGTTTTATCTTTAGATGAAACAGATTTGCATGACCAGAACATTGACATTCGGCCTTTCGCTTACCATTCTTCTTTTTGGATTTACACAAGTTCCGGTAAAAAAAATACACGAAGAAAGGGAGAACATCATCTTTGCCTTGCTGGATGATGGTACAGTAATCGAACCATTGGCAAGGATGGAAAATGGTGCCCTGGTGCCGGCTGTCACCGGAAGTGAAGAGGCCGACCAGATGAGGGAGTTTGCCAGGATTTATTACACACCCAAAACATCTTACTCACTTATCTACGGTGGCAAAGCCGGAGGTGCTGTATCGGTAAAAAGATCAAACATCGGTACAGAATGCGGAGGGGCCACAGCTGAAGTGGTCAGCTCGGGTGCAAAGGCTAACCTTAAGGGTTTTGAAATGGCCCTTGCCACTAATATTAATCCCGCCAAACCCGCTTCCGGTACCCGCCGTGCTGCCACTGCTGCTGAAAAAGCCGCCATTGAGAAACTGGTAAGCAGCGAGTTTCGCAAAAACAAATCTTCCCTGAAAGGAATGAAAGCTGCAAGACTTACAGCTGTTGATGCAAACAATGATAAGAAGCTGGAATTCATCGGCACATATATTGTTTCACCATCACCGCAGGAAAGGGGGCTCTTGTTTTTCATTGCGGTAAAGTCAGCAACCGGCACCTATACTATCAGCTACAGCAGTTATAACCAGGTAAAGAAAGATGATGTGATGAGTGGTGACCTGGCAGATGTGGAAAGCGGTACGTACCAGGAAATGCTGCTCGATCTTTTGGACACAGACAATGACGGGGTTGCAGAAGTATTTACCGTCAGGCGGTCGTTTGAAGGCATATCATTTTCTGCCTACAGCTGGAACGGGCAGGAGTGGAGCAGCATACTTGATGTAAGCAATTATCATTGTGCATACTGACAGGCATATTGTTGCTGCTTATTCATAATACCACCACCTGTATGCCGGCAATTACTCTCGGGCAAAAACTTTTACTTTGTCAGATGAAGCGGATATCAGCCGTTATTATAGCCATATTTTTTATTAACAGCACGTTGCAGGCCCAGGATTTCAGCTATGTACAGTTCACTGAAAAGGACGGCCTGCCAAGTGATATCGTATACGACCTGTGCCAGGATAAAAAAGGGTTTATCTGGTTTGCCACCGAAAACGGGGTGTGCCGGTATGATGGCACTCATTTTAAAACATATACAACAGCTGACGGTCTTCCGGATAATGCAATATTAAAGGTATACAGTTCAGCAGATGGCACTATATGGGTAACACCTTTTATGTATTGCCCTTACTATCTTTCGGACGGCCGCTTTTATCCTATAGAAGTGCCGGCGGAAGATCTTCCAAAACTTACCAATGTTATCCAGTACATGGATATTGACAGTAATCTTGTGGTACAGGTAGAAAGAGGAACAAAGGCTCTTTACTACCTTATTCATGAAAACAGGGTGAAGAATGTCGGAGAAGTATATGAAAATTTGCCACAGGGAGCTTATATTTCATCATATGGAAAAAATCTGGTGGCTGCATTGAACTATGATAGTGTCTTTTACAAAAAGGGTAAGCGGTTCTTTTTTAGCGGCATCAGAACCCCGGGGAGCCTGGTTACAGGTATTGATAACAAAGGGAATTTCAGAGATGTAAAACTCGAGATAGAGAATATTTATACCCCCTCAAGTACGTTATTGAATGGAAAATTCCTTTTCGCCACGAGATCCGACAGCATCTTTTTGTTTAACAAAACAGATGGAAAGCTTCATGCACGGTTAGGCCTCCGGAAGGCTTCCAATGGCATTGTGGATATGGAAGACGGCCTCTGGATGGCCACAATAGGTCATGGAGTGTTCAGGTACCCGTCGCTTGCATTCCGGCACTCCGTTTATAATAAAAATGACCCGGGACTTTATTCAATCGCAGTTTACGATAATAAAGTGATAACAGGTGATGGTCGCAGCGGCCTTTTAGATGCAGGGAATGGCAGGATGTGGGCTGACTATGGAAGTTACATACGTTTATCAGGAAACACTCCGGCGCAGGTAAGCGGAGATAACCGGGTGTACAAGCTGCATAGTTATAAAAATGTTTTGTACACTGGTACAGATGCCTTTCTTGTTCGAAGGGAAGGGAATAGCAATATTGCAGTAGGATATTATTATCCCGTAAAAGATATTTATGCCGATGGTGAAAGGTTGCTTGTATGTCTTGGGGTAAATGCCCTGTTATTGAACAGCAAAACGCTGAAGGTGATGGACACAGTCATTCACCAGCGTACCACGGCCGGTGTGATAGATGGGGATTATTATTACCTTGGAACGATCGGAGGCCTGGTAAAAGTAAAGGCGGGCACCAAAGTAATTGAAAAACTTGACCACCTTAACCCGGCACTGGCTCAACGCATCACAGCCATCTCCCGTACATCGGGAGATACCATCTGGGTGCTTACAAGCGGTGCGGGTATGCTGGCATTAAAGAATGACCGTGTGGTAAGCCATCTCACCAAAAGCAATGGACTGAGCAGCGATATCTGTACCAGCATTTTTCCGGATGGAGATGTTTTGTGGGTGGGAACTGACAGGGGAATAAGCAAATTAACTTTCAACGGACACGGATACTCTGTCATACAATTTACGAGGGCAGATGGTCTGGCCTCTAATGCAGTATACGCTGTAAGTGCCGACAGCAATATGGTATATGTGGTGGGCCCCCTGGGGCTCAACTCATTCAGCAAAGCATATATAAAGGAAAAATCACAATGCCTCTTTCATTTGCTTGCTGCTTCTGCAAATAACAAGGCCCTGTCACTTGATTCTGTTTACCGGTTCAATCATGACATTTTGAATATCCGGTTTGATTTCGTGGGAATATCATATAAATCAGCCGGGGAGATAAGCTATTATTACAGGCTGGAAGGTCTGGACCGTAAATGGAATTATACAACGAATACATTCATAAACTTCCCTTCACTGCAACCGGGCAGATATACTCTTTCGCTGAAAGCAGTAAACAAGTTTGGCGTGGAAAGCGCAGTAAAAAAGATTTATATAGTTATTACCCCGCCCTGGTGGAAAACATGGTGGTTTATAAGTCTGCTGGCTGTTTTGCTGGCAGGAATGGGATTCTACCTTTACCAGCGAAGGATCAGGAAAATAATAAAGGAGGAAAAAGACAAGCAACAGTTGCAGGCACAGTTTGCCGCACTGGAACAGCAGGCACTGCAGGCCCAGATGAATCCCCACTTTATTTTTAATTGTCTCAACTCCATTCAGTCATTTGTGATAAAACAGGATGTGGAAGGGGCCAATCGTTATCTCAGCGGCTTTGCCAGCCTGATCCGGCAAACGCTGGATAATTCATCAGAAGACCTTATCTCACTTGCTGACGAAATAAAGTACCTGGAGACATACCTCATGCTTGAAAAGGCGAGATTAGAAGATAAATTTGTGTACGAGGTAAAAGTGCTTACCCGTACAGACACACACGCCTTTCTGCTGCCTGCAATGCTGTTGCAGCCATACGTTGAAAATGCACTCCGGCATGGCATACAGCACAGGCAGGATAATAACGGAGAGGTGAAGGTGGTTTTTTCCGACTTGCGGAACGGTAAGCTGCTTTGCCGGATAACAGATAACGGCCTCGGGAGAGAAAAAACACAAGAATTAAAATCGAAACAGCATATTGAGTATATGTCAAAAGGCACTGCCATCACAGAGAAAAGGATAACCATGCTGAAACTGCAGTACGGTAAAGAGATAGCGGTCAGATCCCTGGATATAATAAATCAGCGGGGTGAGGTGTGTGGTACCGCAATTGAACTGGAGTTTCCCGATTTTTCAGGTATAACCGGAACAACATGATTAGATGCATACTGGTGGATGATGATTCACGGAACAATTTTATTCTGGAAAAACTGATTGAACAGTTCTGTACGGATGTTCAGGTGCTTGGTGCTGCGACATCAGCGGCTTCTGCCGTACAATTGATAAAGCAGCATCAGCCCGATTTGATTTTTCTCGATGTGGAGATGCCGGGTAAGAATGCCTTTGATCTGCTTGAAGACCTCCGCCCGGTCAATTTTCAGGTGGTGTTTGTTACCGCTTTTGATAAGTATGCTGTAAGGGCATTCCGTGTAGGGGCGCTTGATTACCTGCTGAAACCGGTAAGTATCGACGACCTTAAAAATGCAGTAAAAAGGGTGGAAGAAAGACAGCAGCATAGCAGCAGTAAAAACCAGGTGGAAAGCTACCTGGAAGCATTGGGCAAAAGTGACCTCACCCAACGCATTGTACTGCCGGTAAAAGACGGGTATGCCCAGTATGAACTGGACAGTATTTTATACTGTAAAGCCAAAGGTGCATACACCACATTTCATTTTACAGACGGACATAAAATTCTCATCACAGGCACCCTGAAATCTTTTGAAGAAGTATTGCCGGAAAGCATCTTTGTGCGGATTCATCACTCCAGTATTGTCAATTTGCAGCATGTAACCAGCTATACCCGGGGCAGGGGCGGGTATGTTACCATAAAGGATGGATCGCAGTTGGATGTGGCACAGCGTAAGCGGGAAGAATTTCTTTCCCGGTTCCAGGGCAGGTAACCGCACTTACTAAGCCTGTTTTACTCACTTACTTTATTTTCCCGCTCACTTATGTAATTAAGACGGAAGTCAGGCTAACCGAATGTTCTGCACTCTAATATTGCAGCCAATTAAGGTTTGAACAGGCAATTTTTGCCTGAACTTAATGTGTACTTAAAGAAAACAATTACTATCACCAAACACTTCTCTGAATTCATTATGCTGAAACATTTTGCCGGAGCCATTTTGGCCTCCCTGCTGGCAATAACAGCCGCAGCACAGAAATTTGACCGTGAGTACTTTGCTTACCAAAACACCCACCTTCCTTCCAGGCTTATTTATGACCAGGTAAAAACCTACGGAGTGAATGTATCTGCCAACAGCAGCAACATGTACACAATGGACAACAATTTTGCCAACAGCCTCGTCGTTTCATTTACATCTTACGACAAGACCGATTACAGTAACGCCGATATGAAACTTACGGTGGCGTATGGTCCCTGCTCCTTTGTAGAGGAAAAAACCACTTCCGAAACAAGGGAAGAGGAAGTAAATAAAGTAAAAGTGAAAGTAACGTACTACAGGCGTTCACTCAGTTTTCGCTTTCCGATCAGCTACCGCATCGTAAACGGAAAAAATAATGTAACACTGTATAATAACGAGTTCGCGGCAGGAAATGTAAGGAGTATAGAAACGGGCGAGTTCAAGTCAGAAGCAGATGCAGTAAACTACCTGAATACCAACCGGAATACGTTTGTGGCAAACCATATCAATGCGCTGTGCCAGGACTTCATGAAAAACAGCAATAGCAGCATTCGTGACCAGTTTGACTTTTTCCCATACCAGACACAGATGGAAATATACCAGGTGAAGAAATGGGATAAGGATGATGAATATAATGGCCACGTAAAGAATGTAGTAAATATCTTCAAAGCAACTTCTGCAGATGAGCAGCCGGGGAATGTTCGTGAAAAATTGAAAAGTGAGATTGAATATTTCCAGGGTTATGATGGTAAGTTCAAAGCAGACGATAAAAAGGAAGACATCCTCTATTTTATCAACAACTTTAATCTGGCAACGATATTCTTTTGTCTCGATGATTTTGAAAAAGCAAAGCAGTACACTAAAAACCTGGAAGCATCCGATAAGCAGGAAGGTTCTACCCGCAACCTTAATGCATATATCAGGAGCGCTGAAACAAGGATGGCAAAGCATTTTGTAACCAACACCCATCTTACCTACAACCCTGTAAAAGATTACAGGCTGGAAGGAAAAACATTTCAGAGCGATGCAGCCAGCAGTACAGAAAACATGGCATCTTCCATGAGCTCAGGAAAGGTGGAGGCGAAAGATGTCGTGGTGATGAACGATAGAACTGAAATCACCGGTAAGATTATCTATGTGGGTGAAAGAAATGAGCTGCAGGTAATCCCTAAGAATAGCCCTGATAAACCGGTAACAATTAATCCTTCCAATTGCGAGAAGTTTACGGTTGACAGTCTTCAGTACTTGTCTCTGAAGAATATGACCAGCGGTGGAGCCATAAAGCAGTTCTTCCTGGTACACCACAGTTCTCCCAAGATCAAACTGGTACAGTATGTAAACGGTGCACTTACGCCAGACAATAGCTACATCGGGTTTATCCGCCCCGCAGAAGAGGTGGTGACCTTTGGTACCGGCCTCGGAGTGAAGAAAAAGCTTGCCGCTTACTTTGAAGATTGCAAGGAGTTAAGTGAAAAAGCAAAAGATGGCGATTTTGGCGGGGCCTTCTCAAAGGACATCTTGGGCAGTTTCAAAAAGCTATGCGCAGAGTATGATGCATGTAAATAATGCTGACCTGTAATAAGAGGTATTGCAACAGGCAGATACATTTTTGATAGTTATGAAAAGCAAGTCGGTTGGTTTTTACAGAAAAGAGGAGCTTGCTTTGCCCTGTTTTTATAGTTAACAGAAAAGTACATCCTCAGAGAATTAAATGCAGAAAAGGCTGCCCCGTTAATTCGGGGCAGCCTTCTGCTATAAAGCACAGACCTTAATCGCCCGGCCTTAGCAATCAGTAAGCGATATTCATAAAGGAAATTCAGGAAAGGAGAGCTGCTGTCACCCAAGGGATGAAGAGCTATTCTGGTATCCTATTGTCCTTACCAGCTGATTATTTCCGAACAATCAGCAAAGCAGCTTCCAGCAGTTCTTCCAGTTTTTCGGCAAAAACAGAAATTTCATTCCGCTGATCAGCTTCAGCAAATTGCGAATTAGGAGTGGTCAGGGCAGCCTGCAGCCAGTCGTGCAGTAATATGCGGCATTCATACAGGTGAAAGTCTTCAAAAAAAGCAGAAAGAACCTCCGAAGGCTCAGCCATCTGTTCGGCAGTGAGGCGCACGGGTTGATTGTAAAACTCTTTGTTTTGCTCAAACTGATTCATAGGGAACAGGTTTTTTAGGGATGAATAAGTGATTGTCTTCAATGCAATACCAGCTAACCAGTAGTTTGGTTAGTACTGATTTTAGGCATACCTTTTCGGGCAATATGTGGTAAAATCAAAGTAAGATAGAATATTTGATATATCCAAAAATTTGTATCAGAAAATTAAAAAATATATTTTCCACAGTGAACAAACTGCCTCAGAACCTGGTATATCTTATCAAAAAATTTGGCACCACGCAGGCCAGGCTGGCTGCTTTTGCCGGGGTAAGCCAGAATTCCATATCCAATTGGATCAATAATCTCAGCAGTCCCAGTGTACCCGCCCTTATCCGTATACACCAGTTTTTCGGAGTATCATTAGATGCACTGATACTGGTAGATCTGGAACAAAGCCGTATCGACTTCAGTGACCATATTGAAGAATTTAAAAAAGCAGGCAGGCTGCAAGGCAAACCTGCCGGAAAAACAGAGTTAGCCTCCAAAAATTATTTCAGGGAAGAAGACATAAACACCCTCAGCGAACCAGACCCCGTAGCCAACTGGGCAATAATGGGGCAGTTTAAAGAAGTGCACCGCAAACTCGACATACTACTGGAAGACAAAACCACTAAGAAACCAGGAAGTAAA
>JAEUVM010000597.1 GCA_016787125.1 Chitinophagaceae bacterium
ACGCCACTTTAGCTCAGCTGGTAGAGCAACTGATTTGTAATCAGTAGGTCGTTGGTTCGATTCCGACAAGTGGCTCAGCCGGGCAAGTAGCCAAGTGGCCAACGGCAACAGACTGTAAATCTGTCCTCTTCGGAGTTCGGTGGTTCGAATCCATCCTTGCCCACGATGAAATGTGAGAATGTGAAAATATGAGAATGTGAAAATGAAGGTCTCATAGTCTTGAAGTTCTTGTAAAAAAGGAAAATTGGGAATTGTTCATGTGGAATTATGAAGTGCAGGTTTCTGCATTTTCACATTTTCACCATTCCATATTTCCACATTAAACAAGCGGGAGTAGCTCATTTGGTAGAGCGGTAGCCTTCCAAGCTTCAGGTGGCCGGTTCGAGCCCGGTCTCCCGCTCCAGATTGCCGTTGTAGCTCAGTGGTAGAGCACTTCCTTGGTAAGGAAGAGGTCTGGGGTTCAATTCCCCATAACGGCTCAGAAAAGCCGTTGAAGAGAAGTAACCGGACCATCCGGGCTGAAAACGGCAAAAAACAGAACATATGTCCGCGGCAGCAATGCAACGGCTGTGGTTATAAAAAAAACAATAATTGTCAACACAACTTAAAAACCGATAACAATGTCAAAAGAGACCTTTAAGAGGGACAAACCCCACGTTAACGTTGGTACCATCGGCCACATTGACCATGGTAAAACAACTTTGACTGCCGCCATCACTACCATTCTTGCATCGAAAGGTATGGCGCAGGCCAAAAAATACGATGAAATTGATGCTGCGCCAGAAGAAAAAGAACGTGGTATCACGATTAACACAGCACACGTGGAGTACCAGACGGCAAACCGTCACTATGCACACGTTGACTGTCCCGGTCACGCTGACTATGTTAAGAACATGATCACTGGTGCTGCCCAGATGGACGGCGCTATCCTGGTTGTGGCTGCTACTGATGGTCCTATGCCCCAAACAAAAGAGCACATCCTGCTTGCCCGCCAGGTAGGTGTACCCAAGATTGTGGTATTTATGAATAAAGTTGACCTTGTGGATGATCCTGAACTGCTGGAACTGGTGGAAATGGAAATCCGCGACCTGCTTACCTTCTATGGTTTTGATGGTGCCAGTACCCCGATCATTAAAGGTTCTGCAGTAAAGGCACTGGATGGTGATGCTGAAGCTGTAAAGCAGGTGGAAGAACTGATGGAAGCTGTGGATACTTACATTCCGCTGCCTCCCCGCCCGGTTGATCAGCCGTTCCTGATGTCTGTGGAAGATGTGTTCTCTATCACCGGTCGTGGTACTGTTGCCACTGGTCGTATCGAGAGAGGTCGTATCAAAGTGGGTGAGCCTGTTGAGATCGTAGGTCTTATCGAAGCTCCGCTTACTTCTACTGTAACAGGTGTGGAAATGTTCCGTAAACTCCTTGATGAAGGTGAAGCCGGAGACAACGCAGGTCTGCTGCTCCGTGGTATTGAGAAAACCCAGATCCGTCGTGGTATGGTAATCGTAAAACCCGGTTCTATCACTCCGCACACTGAATTCAAAGCTGAAGTATACGTACTGAGCAAAGAAGAAGGTGGACGTCACACTCCGTTCTTCAACAAATACCGTCCGCAATTCTATTTCCGTACTACCGACGTAACCGGTGAAGTGGAACTGAACGCTGGTACTGAAATGGTAATGCCTGGTGATAACACATCGCTGAATGTAAAACTGATCCAGCCTATCGCGATGGAGAAAGGTTTGAAATTTGCGATCCGTGAAGGGGGCCGTACAGTAGGCGCCGGACAGGTAACCGAGATCGTTAAGTAATTGACAGATTTCTTTGACATATCCAGTTAGCTAATTGGCAGAAACGCCAGTTAGCTAATTGGTTTTTACGGGCATGGTGCAACGGTAGCATACGGGTCTCCAAAACCTTTGATCTGGGTTCGAATCCTAGTGCCCGTGCAGGTTAATGTGATGAGGCGATAATGTGCTGATTTGCTGATGGCAAACACACAAGATCCCTGGCGAACCAGCACATTAGCATATTGGCTAATCAGCAAATTGATTGATAGTATGAACAAAATCGCAAATTATTTCAGGGAGTCCATTAAGGAGTTGACTGAGAAAGTAACCTGGCCTACCTGGCCGCAGTTGCAGCAGTCAACCATGATCGTACTGGCTGCCACAATTGTAATCACACTTATTGTGCTGGCAATGGATTTTGCCACCGGCAACGTTTTCAAGCTGGCCTATAACACACTGTTTAAATAAGCAGATCATCTGCACGTGGAAACAATGGAAACAACTACAAATACCGAAAACGTACAGCAGGACACCAAATGGTTCGTACTGCGGGTGGTGAGTGGTAAAGAGAAAAAGGTAAAGGAATACCTGGATAAAGAAATATCCCGTGGTGGCTGGGACCAGGTGAAGCAGGTCTTCCTGCCCGTGGAGAAAGTATATAAAGTGGCCAATGGTAAAAAAGTAATGAGGGAAAGAAACTATTATCCCGGTTATGTAATGATCGAGATTACCAATGGCAAACTGAACGATGACCTCCGTGATATTATAAAGAATACGACAAACGTTATACATTTTCTGGGTAAAGAAAATCCTATCGCCCTGCGCAAGGCCGAGGTGAACAAGATGCTTGGTAAGATGGATGAAATGGCGGAAGCCGGCGGCATCAGCATGAGCGAACCGTTTATCGTTGGAGAAACCATCAAGATCATTGAAGGACCGTTCAACGATTTCAACGGGGTGATAGAAGAAGTGAACGACGAGAAGAAAAAACTGAAAGTAACCGTAAAGATATTCGGCCGTTCCACACCTGTGGAACTGAACTATATGCAGGTGGA
>JAEUVM010000620.1 GCA_016787125.1 Chitinophagaceae bacterium
GAACATCCCGGTACGGATGGTATCATACGGAGGAAGTCCTCATAATATTTCGCTGCTGGTGCCTGCGCAATACAAAACACAGCTATTGCAGCAGCTAAACCGCGGAATGTTTGGTCTGGAATAATAACAGCGCTGCGGATACTTCATGACAGCCTTATCCTTTGCTCATGGAAAAGACCATTTATTGCATAAGCGGGCTTGGTGCAGATGAACAGGTGTTCAGCAACCTGCGGGTGGAGGGGCACCGGCTTCAGCATATTCCCTGGCTGGTGCCGGGAAAAAAGGAAGACATCAGCACCTATGCCGGGCGGATGGCAAACGCTATCAAAACACCGTCACCAGTACTTATCGGTGTCTCTTTCGGCGGCATGATCGGAATTGAAATCGCCAAACAACTTCAGCTCAATAAACTATTTATCATTTCCAGTATAAAATCTGTGGCCGAATTACCCGCCTGGATGAAAACGGTGGGAAAAGTGCAACTGAATAAATTGCTGCCGGCACGTTCATACAAATATGCAGGAAGTATCGGCAATCGCCGCCTTGGTGTTTCCACCATGGAAGAAATGAAAATGGTGCAGCAGTACCGCCGCAATGCAGACCCGCAGTTTGTAGGCTGGGCCATCAACCAGGTGGTAAACTGGAAGAACGACTGGCAACCCGGTCACCTGGTGCATATACATGGTGATAAAGACAAAATGTTTCCCATAAAACGGATCAGTGCCAACCATGTTATCAATGGTGGCACCCACATGATGATCTATAACCGGGCAGCCGAGATCGGAAAACTAATGAACGTTATATTGAACGACTGACAAAGCGATTGTTTTGTTAATGTGACAAAAGTCATACGAAGAAACTTCCTGTTCCGTTACTTTCACAACTACTTCAAACTATGCGCATATTTTCCACTTTCCTTCTGGGTATCCTTTTATTAGCAGCAACTGGTTGGGAAACTGATCTTGATACGGCCAAAGAAAAGGCGAAGAAACAGGATAAATACATCCTGCTGAATTTTTCGGGTTCCGACTGGTGCATCCCCTGTATCAGGATGCATAAGAATATTTTTGAATCGCCCGATTTTACAGCCTATGCAGATAGTAACCTTATCCTGGTAAATGCAGATTTCCCAAGATTGAAAAAGAACGGCCTGTCCAAAGACCAGCAAAAGAAAAATGATAAGCTGGCTGAAAAATACAATCCCGAAGGCAACTTCCCGCTCACCTTACTGATGGATAAGGAAGGCAAGGTGATCAAAAGCTGGGTGGGTTATCCGTCGCTCACAGCTGCAGCCTTTACCGCTCAGGTTAAATCTGCCATTGATGCCCGTTAAAGAAGCCATTGCCTTACAAACAGCTTTATACCGCAAGGTGCTCAGGCTGATGGGCAATCGCTTTGAAATAAGTGTGGTATGGAAGGATGAAGCGGAGGCGATGCAGAAAATCGAAAAGGCCGTCGCAGAGATCCAACGGATTGAAAAATTGCTGACCACCTATAATGAAGAAAGTCAGACCAGCCTCGTAAACCGGAATGCAGGCATAAGGCCAGTACAGGTGGACAGGGAAATGTTTGAATTGGTAAAGCGATCGCTTCGGATTTCGGCCCTTACTCAGGGGGCTTTTGATATTACTTACGGATCGGTGGATAAGCGACTCTGGAATTTTGATAAAACAATGACCGCCTTGCCAGATGCGGAAACAGCGAGGAAGTCAGTACACCTGATCAATTATAAGAACGTAATACTGGATGAAGCATCATCTTCAATTTTTCTTGCAAAGGAAGGCATGCGCATTGGTTTTGGCGGCATCGGCAAAGGCTATGCGGCTGAAAGAGCCAAAGCAGTATTAATAGCAGAAGGTGTATCCAGTGGTATTGTAAATGCTGCCGGTGATCTTACTGCATGGGGCTATCAGCCCGATGGTAAGGAATGGACCATCGGAATTGCAGATCCCAATGCAGCCCGTAGCCCATTCTCCTATATGAGTGTAAGTAATATGGCAGTTGCCACTTCAGGCAACTATGAGAAATATATTCAAATTGATGGAAAGAAATACTCTCATACCATTGATCCAAAGACCGGTCTCCCGGTAAGCGGTATTAAAAGTGTGACGATCATTTGCCCGAATGCTGAAATAGCAGATGCCATGGCCACGCCGGTAACGATCATGGGAATAACGGCCGGCCTAAATATGATCAACCAGGTAAAAGGGATCGGATGTATAGTAATTGACGATAACGATAAAGTATTTACTTCAAAAAACATACACCTTACATGAAACAAAAACCCGTAAGTCCCGGCTCACTCCGGGTGGCTGCCGCAGTAGCAGCTTCAGCACTGGCGATCGCTTCCTGCACGACAGTGAAAGAGTACCAGAAGAATAAACTGAATGATGGTGAAATGACCCTCAGTTCACGCAAAGTGGAAAAAACAGAAATGAGTTTCCAAACTTACCGCGAAGGTGCCTCCGGCGCCAATGGCGGAAAAACCGGCGGCGGTTGCGGCTGTAATTAATCACCATCAACTGAAATACGAATGAGAAAAGTATGTTTATCCATCGCAGGGATATTTCTTACCCTGTTTGCATCTTTTGCACAATCATCACCCAAAGACAGTTCTCAATACCAAAGCCGGAAGCTGAGTTTTGAAGAAGCCAACCTCGTTACCAGCTATTATAAACAGGATGGCAACAATTCAGCCGTAACGGGCGGAACCGGCTCAGAAAAACTCACTGATATTTCTTCCGCATTTGAAGTAAAACTTACAAAATGGGATAAGAAATTCAGAAAACACAATTTTGATATCGAGGTCGGCATTGATCATTACACATCGGCCTCATCAGACAAGGTAGACCCCAATACAATCTCCAGTGCCTCTCATGCCGACACCCGGATTTATCCTTCTTTGAACTGGTCAATGGAAAATGAAAAGAAAGGCAGCACTTTCGGTGCCGGCATATCATTGTCATCGGAATTTGATTACCAGTCACTCGGCTTTAATGTCATGGTAGCCAAAAAGACCAATGACAGGAATGGCGAATTTACGGCCAAGGCACAGGTTTATCTTGATCGCCTCAAATATATTTTACCCGTGGAGTTAAGAACGCCGGGCAGTGGCGGAACGGGAGGAGGAGGAGATGATGAACATGATGATTATCCCTCCAAGTCACGCAATTCATACAGCGGCTCTTTGTCCTATTCACAGATCATCAACCAGCGCCTGCAGTTGATGTTTATTGCCGATCTTGTTTACCAGAAAGGTTACCTGGGGCTGCCTTTTCACCGTGTGTATTTAAGCAACAATTCAGTGGTGGTGGAAAACCTTCCGGATACCAGGCTGAAAATTCCGCTTGGCTTCAGGGCCAATTATTTTCTCGGTGACAAAATTGTTTTGCGGAGCTTCTACCGCTATTATACCGATGATTGGGGATTGACGGCGCATACGGCACAACTGGAAGGGTCGTTCAAGATAACTCCTTTCTTTTCGGTCACCCCTTTTTACAGGTATTATACCCAGACGGCAGTGGACTATTTTGCCGCCAGGGGAATCCATAAGACCACCGAGCAGTTTTATACCAGTAATTATGATCTGAGTGCCTTCAACAGTAACTTCTATGGTGCAGGATTCAGGATCACGCCGCCAAAAGGAGTGTTTGGCATCCAGCGGTTGAATATGCTCGAACTGCGTTATGGTCATTATACCCGGACGAATGGATTGAAATCAGATATTGTATCGCTGAACCTGAAATTCAAATAGCCTGCTTAATACGTGAACCTTTGTAAATTGCCGGAATGAAATTTATACCGGCAATTTTTTTTGCCTTGCTTTTGCAGGTATCAGCCCTCTCCCAGTCGGTAATCCGGGGAAGGGTGGTGGCTTCCTCCAATGGCAGCCCCATTCCCGGGTGTAGTGTATTTATCACCAATACCTCCAGGGGAACCACAGCAGATGCTAACGGCCAGTTTGAACTGACCGGCATACCTCCCGGTAAACATGACCTCGTGGTTTCATCCGTAGGGTATGAAACGATCGTTTATAGTTTCAGCGAAAGCCAGTTGCCGTTGCAACTTCGCTTTGAAATGGATATTAAGGCAAAAGAAATGGCCAATCTCGTACTGGAAGAATCCGTGGAAGAAGGCTGGGAGAAGTGGGGAGTTACATTCATGGAAAATTTTATAGGTACTGTTCCCAACGCCAAACTTTGCAGGATCAAAAACGAGAAGTCTATCCGCTTCCGCTATTATAAAAAATCAAATCGGGTGATTGCCTATTGTGATGAGCCATTGCAAATTGAAAACAAAGCATTGGGGTACACGATCCGTTACCAGTTAGAGAATTTTGAAGTCAATTTTAAGATTGGTTCAATAAGTTACCTTGGTTACTCGCTGTATGAACCGATGGAGGCCGGAAACGGAAACAAGCAACGCAAATGGATGGAAAAAAGGAAAGAAGCATTTTATGGTTCGGTCATGCATTTTATGCGATGTCTTTATCACGATAGCCTGGCACAGGCCGGATTTGTAGTAACAAGGATGCAACGTGAACCCAACACAGAAAAACAGCGGGTGCGGGCTGTTTATGGAAAAAAGGTCATGCTGTTGGGTGAGAACAATAATAACGGGGGGAGGGTAGTGATTGGCAGTAATCCGGCCGTTGAAACGCCGGGCGATTCGTCTAAATATTACACCAGCGTAATGAGGCAGCCTGATTATCTTGATAGGTATGATACCGCAGTATTAACCGCAGACAGCATTATTGGCGGTGTTTCCGGTGATGTGAAGCTGATAAGCTTTGAGAATTTTTTATTTGTAACCTATAACAAAGCAAAAGAGGAAGAGGAATATGTAAGACTGCAATACCCTGTACGAAAGGCCTCCGTTCAGCGATCATGGGTGCAATTATCCGGCAGTATGGTGGTTGCCCTGGATATGAACGGCAATTATTTTGACCCGCAGGAATTTGTAACCACCGGGTATTGGGGATGGAGAGAAAAGATGGCCAATTCATTACCCCAGGATTTTGATCCGGGAGAAAGCCAATAGATAATATGCCCGGAAATACCGGAGAAAGGGGTTATAAAATAAAAAAGCCCCACTGCTGTGAGGCTTCTTATGAAAGTTTTCCTGTTGTCAGATGATCAGCAGCGCATCACCATAACTGAAGAAACGGTATTTGTCCTTGATCGCTTTCTTATAGGCTTCCATCGCCAGTTCATACCCGGCAAAAGCACAGGTCATGATCAGCAGGCTGGTCTTGGGCAGATGAAAGTTCGTT
>JAEUVM010000345.1 GCA_016787125.1 Chitinophagaceae bacterium
CCCGAAAGATCCGCCACCGGATAAAGGCGATACCGTCACTGCCGGTCAGAAGTCCTTCAGCGATACCGCACTCGTTACCGTGGCCGCACTGCTGCCCTCCGCCGATGGCAACAGCCTCAATGTGGTCTTCAATGAAAAAGCCCATGTATTCACCCTGTCGAAAGAGGAGAAAGGATTTGATGAATACAACCGCCGCTTTGAATCTGCACTGAATGAAAAGACTCCGCTCAAACTGATCACGGATGGCCTCAAAGGCACCCTCATCAGCGTGGCCGCACCCTCAGCAGCCGAACTCCGGTACTTTCTTGATATGCGAAAGGAAATGCTGCCGGGCGACAGTGCCATGCGGATTGATGTATCAAAGATCGACACCGCCACCTTCAACATCGTGGATGAATACCTCAAATGGCCGGCCTTTAACCTCTGCGTGAAACTGGTGCCTGATTATGCCAAAGCAAAAGAGATCTTTGATTACTGCGCCGCACAATCCTGCCACCTCCCCGGCCCCAAACCGGTTAGCCCCTGCATTCCCTTCCAGTATGTGATTGATGGCTGCTA
This sequence comes from Chitinophagaceae bacterium, assembly GCA_016787125.1. GTDB lineage: Bacteria > Bacteroidota > Bacteroidia > Chitinophagales > Chitinophagaceae > JJ008. Next base: position 559 of record JAEUVM010000345.1, read on the forward strand.
TGCCCGTGCTCATAAAATGCGCTGGATCATCGAAAAACATTTTGGCTACTGCAGCGAAAAAGTTTTCAGCTTCGCTAATGTGGCTAATCATAAACTGGCCGTTAACGCCAGTAAATGGGGCGGCTGCTGCATCGAATGGTGGTACCACGTTACACCACTCATCAGGGTAAAAGCACGATTTGGAAAAAGAATCCTCACACTGGCCTATGTGATCGACCCCGGTATGTTCGATAAACCAGTACTGCTCTCCACCTGGCTCAATGCACAGAAGAACACCACCTGTAATCCCAACGCCACAGTCGACTTCTACAGCATACAGCCCTCATCGGCCTATACACCTACTTACCCCACCGGCGCACCTTATGCCACCGACCCAAACTATACTCTCACCAATGCCAGGCTGATCAGCTATGCCAACGGTGTTACCTGTAACTAACGTCATACAACAGGAATGTATACTACACAACATACGCAACGACCGGCCTGCTTACCCAGCGGGCTGGTTGTTGCTGTACTTTTATTACTGTTCAGCAAAACAACCATGGCCGCCACACCCACACCTCCGCAGGATTCAGCGCAACGCATATTCACCGTTGCCAAAGTGTATATGGAAAAATACAGCGAACCCGGCACGGTGCAGGTTACCTTCTACGAGTCAGCCCGCTTTTATAAAATAGAAAAGACAAATCCGAAATACAAAGAATATGTAACACTGCTGAAAGAAGCAATCAAAAAACAAAAACCGGTACGGGTTACACTGAAAACGAGAGACAGCGACATCATCCTTGTAGTGAAAAGTGAATAGATAAGAGATAATAGTAGGGTGCCGCATAGTACATAGTGCATATAGAACAACACATAGCTATGTGTATTTTCTATGTCTCTGATGTGACTATGTGGCAATAAACTTAACTTTATGGTATTATCAATGATGGAAGGAATTTTCCGCCCTGAACACACTATTATCTATTATCTTTTATCTATCATCTTTCTCAAATACCCTTTTTTAAGTATTGTTTTCCTCACCCGCCTTTCCTACCTTTAATTATCTGAAAGGTGAACAGTATTTCAGGCGCAACAGATTTCCCTCAGGGATCGTGCAGATACCCGTTACAGAAAAGGCTCACCTGTGTATATGCCCCGTGCAAAGCACCGTCCCTTTAATTTCTTCTGAACCATACACACTCCTGTTGTTGCAATAGCAACATTAGCACCCCCGTGTTTAACTGACATTGAAATATTAACCAACTAAAACCCCTTCCATGCACAAGAAAGCCATCCTTGTAGCAGGACTGCTTTTTACCACCATCCTGGTAATTGCCATTGCCTGCAGCGACAGTAAAAAGAACGACACCGGTACACCAACCGGCGGCGGAAGCCCCACCGCCACCGGCGGCGAACAGCCCTTCCCCGATTTCGGATTCATGCTCACCCCGCAACAGGTGGCCGACAGCGGCTACAAAGTATTCCGGCTGAGCCAGGATTTCCCCGCTGAACTGCCCGAGCCCAAACTGCCCGAATTCTTCAACATTGATTTTAAAAAAGACTGGCGAAAATACCTCCTCGCCGTACAGAAGTATTGCTTTGAAGGCAATACAGAGGTAGACTTCCGCGTACACGAAAACGACATACGTTCATGGTACCACATGCCCTGGCAGCACTACGGCCCCAATGGCCGCGAAGGCTTCCACGGCCTCACCAAAGAAGCACCGGTACAACCACAGCAACTTGCCTCCGGGCAAAACTTTGCCACCAGTGGCGCCTGGGCCGTCGGCTTCTTTAATGATGTGGCCGGCTATACCATCGGACAGGTATGGAAAGATCACGACAACCCCGTTGCTGCCAATATGGGAAGTGGCTTTAAGAATGGTGCGGTGCTGTTTAAAATACTCTTTCTCTCCATGCCGCAAACAGTGGCCGAACAACAAGTGCCCTTCCTGCAAAATGGTATCTGGTGGGATGCCTATGCCACTTACAACTTCAACAGCAGCGAACGCACCCACATAAAAGTGGCGTTGATTCAAATGGATATCATGGTGCGGGATGAAAGGGCGCCCAACGGATGGGTGTTTGGCAACTTCCAGTATAATGGTAAAATGAACAAAGCCAACAAATGGGAAAATCTCGTGCCGGTGGGCCTCATGTGGGGACAAGACCCGACCAACAATACTAACCAGTCTAACCCCAAACCCACACAAACCATCATCAATACCAAACTGGTGGAGACTATCATCAACCCCGATACCACCGAACTGCCACCCACTCACCTCGGATGGAATGGCCGCCTCAATGGCCCGGTGGATAACCCGATGAGCAGTTGCTACAGCTGCCACAGCACCGCCGAATATCCGCAAGGCTCACCCATCAGTCCGCTGTTTGATGCTGACACACTGAAGGCTAACCCCGTGGGCAGCCCCGGATGGATGCGCTGGTTCAGCAACCTGAAATGCGGCACCCCATTCGATTCACCCGGCTACCAGTCAACCGACTTCTGTTTGCAAATGGCTGAAGCCATTCAAAACTTCACCACCTGGAAAGCAACCGAGGGCGGATTGTTCTATAAGGATTATCAGAATGTGCCGAAAGCACAGGCCAACGATAAAGCACCGAAGGCAGAACCTGCCAAACCAGCTAAAGTATTCCCGCTCGACAGACGGAATATTTAAGGCAGACAGGTAAAATATTTCAGCACAACACCAGGCCGTTATGCAACAATGCGGCTTGGTGTTTTTTGATAAAAGAAAAACGAGTAACCATTATTCCTTTCAACAAAAAAATCAATCACACTTATGAGTGCAGAAAAGAAACTACCCGCACCCACACCCCTGGCAGGGCCGCATGAACCAGTGGACTGGCTCTTTGCTTTTAAATTCAATGCCGCCAGTTTTCCCGGTTGCACCGATGATGGCGTAACGCCGAAGGTCGGCAGCAAAGGAATTTTCGGCGGCACCGTGGAAGAATACAAAGAAGGCCACAGCCAGCAATATGTATACGCCACCAGCAAACATGCCACCCTGGTAAAAGGCGAAGAATGTATCGGCGCCACACTGAAAGATCCGCTCGGCGCCACCTTTGCACAGGTATATGAAAATCCCGGTTACTATTATGTATTATGGAACGACCAGTTTTATAATAATCCCATCGAAACAAAAGGCGCACCCATGGGTCACTCCAAAGGCATGGTGGCCTGGAATGAAGAAGGCGAAGGATTTGTCATGCAGGTATCCACACCATCCTGGCCGGCATCAGGCAGCAAAGCACACCCGCGGAAAAACGATGGCAACACACTTGGCGCTATCAAAGATGATGACGTGGAAGTGAGCCAGCATTTCTTTGCGGTTAAAATAAATAAAGCCGACCTGCTCATCATTCTTAAAGCCATTGATAATGCCAGCGTGGTTACCAGCACCGCACATAAAGAGATCGTAAACAATGGCGGCCCCGCCGATGTACAGGCATTGGTAAAAGAACTGGGCAAAGAATCAAAAAGCGTAACGATGACAGAAGATACCTTATCAAGCGGTATCCGGCTCCTCTCTAAACCATCGCTTATGGCCTCACCACCGTGGCAACTGGTATCAGCCAAACTGGGCGGACTGCCACTGCGGGTGGCAAGCTGGTGGGCAGAACCATTTATTTACAGCACCACCGAACATACACATATGCCCTGTATGCCCGCATCAATAGGTAAACCGGGCCCCGTGTCCATTGCCACCAGCGGTACATGGGCCGGAAAAAAGATCGGCCTCACCGGCGGCATGGGCACCGATCACAACCATGCCAAGCTGGGTGTAACAGCCGATGGCAAACACACCCTCTGCATCTTCGGTGATATGAACCAGCAGGGATCATTAGGCCCCGACTATGCTTATAAAGGACAAAAATGCTCCAGCAGCCAGAACGGAAGAGGCGGGTTGTTTTATGTAATGGATAATAAAACACTACACACCAGCCTCAGCGCATTGATACACGGAGATACAGCGCCGGAAACAGGGCCCAACGGGGAATAGGTTGCCGGTCAGCCGGTTTATTAACATTTGATGACAAACAGGGCCCGGTATTGCCGGGCCCTGTTCTGTATCTTCGCAGCAATGGTGCAGAAAAAATATACCAGGGTATTATGGGTGTTTATTGTTCTTCTGCTGATAAGCGGGAAACTGCATCAATTGTCCGCTGCCCCGGTACCCGGCTGCGATCTTACGGCTAAAGAAACCATCCTCAATACCGAAACCGGGTTGCCGCATGATGCCCTTGAGAAAACACAGGCACCGGTGGCCGTTTCGGCACAACTGCTGAGTCAGAAAAATACGTTACCTCCTTTTTATTTGCCGGCAACGGCCTGGCTTTGCAATAATGTATTCCCTTCCACCTTATACCAAAGGCAAACTGCTCTGCGGGTAAAAGAATACCTGTATCAAATTCACCCTTATCATCATTTCTGGTAAAAAGCGCCTTACATGTTTGATTTATTATGTGTAAAAACACATAAGAGGCATTTTATTCACCAATTTTTATTAAATTATCATGAACCCTACACTTATAACCGCATTGGCGGTGGTGGGTGCTATCTTCCTGGTGGTATGGGTACTCGTGGCGGTCAATAACCGCGACAGGAAGAAAGACACCTCCCGCTGATGATACAGGAATGAGGATGGGCCATCAAAACCGCTTAACAACACTATATGCTCTTATCACCTGAAAATATCCTGTTGTCAGGTTCCCTGCTGTTGCTGATAAGCATCGTGGCAGGAAAAACCTCCAGCCGTTTTGGTGTGCCCACCCTTATTCTCTTTCTTATCGTTGGTATTCTCGCCGGGTCTGAAGGTATCGGTGGTATTTATTTCGACAGCCCGCAGGTGGCACAACTGGTCGGTATCACAGCACTCAACTTTATCCTGTTCTCCGGTGGTCTTGATACCAACTGGAAAGTGATACGGCCGGTAATGTGGCGGGGCATTTCGCTTTCCACCATTGGTGTGCTGGTTACCGCATTGAGTGTAGGCCTGTTTGTACATTATGTTTTTCATTTTACGCTGGCCGAAGGATTATTGCTGGGGGCCATCGTTTCCGCCACTGATGCAGCAGCCGTATTCTCCATTTTGCGAAACAGGGGCATACGACTGAAAGGAAAAGTAGGCGCCGTACTGGAATTTGAAAGCGGCAGCAACGACCCGATGGCTTACTTCCTCACCATCACCCTTACCGGCGTTATTGCCAGCGGCCAGTTTGATGGATTTGCTTTTGTGTTCGATTTTGCCAAAGGCTTCTTTATCGGCGGTGTGATGGGCTATGCCATGGGAAGACTAAGTCATTGGCTCATCAATAATATTCGGCTCGACAGCGACGGGCTTTATCCCGTATTGGTGCTCGGACTGGCCATGTTTACCTATGCAGCCACACATGCCATGGGCGGCAACGGGTTTCTCGCTATCTATCTTTCTGCATTGGTGCTCGGCAACCGTGATTATATACACAAGCGAAGCCTGGTAAAGTTTTACGACGGACAGGCATGGCTCATGCAGATCATCTTATTTCTTACACTGGGCTTGCTGGTGTTTCCTTCTAAAATATGGCCGGTAATAGATACCGGGCTTATCATTGCAGCAGTGCTGATGTTTGTAGCAAGGCCTGCAGGTGTGTTTATTGCATTAGCATTTGCCAAAACAAGTATCCGCAGCAAGCTCTTCATTTCATGGGTGGGCTTACGCGGTGGCGTGCCGATCGTATTTGCCACGTATCCGTTGATTGCAGGTATCGATAAGGCCGGACTTATTTTCAACCTGGTATTCTTCATCTCCATTACCTCTGTATTACTCCAGGGCACCACGCTGCCCCTGATGGCGAAATGGCTGAAGGTAACAGAGGAAGACAGTGGCATACTGATCAAATCGCCATCACTTGGTAAAGAGATAAGGGAACTGGTGATCGGTAAAGGTGCGGCAGTGGCAGGTAAAAAGATCGTTGACCTCCACCTGCCCGATGGTGTGCATATCCTCACCATCCGAAGGGGAGGGCATTACCTGCAGCCCGGCGGATCAGACAAACTGGAAGAAGGCGATCACCTGCTGGTGCTGGCCGATGAAGATGAACAGTTCAGCCAGTTTACCTCTATGCTCAAGGGAATGACGGTTTAACTCAATCCTGTTATCACACCATCTGCATCAATATCTATACCTTCTGCAGCAGGTATGGCAGGCAATCCCGGCATGCGCATCATTTCGCCAAGGATGGGAATAACAAAACCGGCGCCTGCGGCAAATTCAAACTCCCTCACCGTTACAATGAAATTTTCGGGACGGCCATAGCGGCGTTCATCATCAGAAAGACTCTTCGGTGTTTTGGCCATACATACCGGCAATGTATCAAAGCCAAGTCCTTTGATATGTTTCAATTGTGTTTTTGCTTTTACAGAATATTCAACCGAGCCTGCTCCATATACCTTGGTGGCAATCGTAAATATCTTTTCTTCAATAGACATCTCCCGCTCATACAACGGGTGAAAATGACTGCCGTTATTTTCCACCAGCTTTGTTACCGCATGTGCCAGCGCCGTCATGCCTTTACCGCCTTCGGTAAAACCGGTGCATACGATCGCTTCCGTTTGGTAATGTCGGCAGAATGATTTGATGATCTCCACTTCCTCTTCCGTATCGCCGGGAAAAGCATTGATGGCCACCACTGCTTTCATGCCAAACAGGTACATGTTCTCCAGGTGTCTCGCCAGGTTAGGCAATCCTTTCTCCACCCGCTCAGGCGAAGGAACAGCAAGTTCTTCTTTTTTAGCGCCACCATGATGACGCAGCGCCCTGATGGTTGCCACCATTACCACCGCATCTGGTTTCAGTCCGGCCTCCGCACATTTGATGTCGAAGAATTTCTCAGCGCCAAGATCGGCGGCAAAACCAGCTTCGGTGATCACATAATCACTCAACGATAAACCCATTTGCGTGGCAAGAACAGAATTGGTGCCTTGTGCAATACTGGCAAAAGGCCCGCCGTGAAGAATGGCCGGGTTGCCTTCCAGCGTTTGTACCAGGTTGGGCTTGATGGCATCTTTCAGCAGGATGGCCATAGCGCCAACAGCATTCAGGTCGCGGGCAAAAACAGGTTCACCACTGAAAGTGCTGCCGATATAAATATTACCAAGCCTCCGCTTCAGGTCATCCATACCGGTACACATACACAATATGGCCATGATCTCTGAAGCAGGAGTGATATTAAATCCATCTTCCCGGGTAATGCCATTGGCGGTACCACCCAGCCCGATCACAATATGCCGCAGGGCACGGTCATTCATATCCATCACCCTTTTCCATACAATGGTGCGGGGATCTATGTTGAGGCTTCTTTTTTTATTCTGTAAATTATGATCGATCAAAGCCGCCAGCAGGTTGTTTGCTTTTTCAATAGCAGAAAAGTCGCCGGTAAAATGCAGGTTGATATCCTCCATCGGTATGATCTGTGAATAACCGCCACCCGTGGCACCGCCCTTCATACCAAACACGGGCCCCAGCGATGGCTCACGCAATACAGCCATAGCTTTTTTCTCAATAAGATTAAGACCATCGGTAAGTCCTACGGAAACAGTGGTCTTACCCTCACCAGCCGGGGTGGGAGTGATGGCCGTTACCAGCACCAGGTGATGCTTTGCAATTTTAGAATGATCGATCAGGGAAAGTAGCAGCTTGGCTTTATGCTTGCCGTAGTATTCCAGGTCGTTATTACTTACACCGATGGAAGCGGCAATATCTTTTATATGACGGATGGGGGCCGACTGCGAGATAGCAATATCAGGGAGCATGGCAGGCAATTGAAGTTGCAACTTAGCACCTGTATGCCCCATGCGTTATGACAGTTGTCAAGCCGCAGACTGATACAGGCGCTGATCAGGACTGATCATAGGCTGATTCATCAATTTCCCTGTCGGTAAAAAGCAGTTCCTCCAGCCGCTCATTGGTTACCGACAGCCACGGCACCCAGGTACCGCTGTTGCTCAGGTATACCTCGGTGGCATCTTTACCCGGAAACAGTTTATAGTCAAACTTGCTGATAGCGGTACTGATATAGCCGGGATAATAAAAGGTCTTTCCTCTTTCCAGCGCATACCTTATCTTCAGCAGCATCAGGTATTTGCCCAGGCTTTTATGTTTATAATCCGGGTGATAAATATTGAGAATGCCGGCCAGTGAATCATCACCTTCATCAAAGTAACCGGCAGCGATCAATTTGCCCTTATCCCGGATTTCCACACAACGGGTATGGTAAATGCTGCGGGACGCTTCACCAACCAGGTAATCGGCGATGGAGTCCGAGATGTCAAAGTCAACATGGGCCTTATACACCTGGTACAGTTCTTCTGCTTCAGCGGTAATGCCATTGGTATGAATGGCAACGGTAAAGTCTTTATTCACTTCCAATATCCTGCGGGCGGATGCTAACGGCCGGTATTGTTTCAGCGCCAGTCTTATCCAGAACACCGGTATCACCACATCATTTTTAACAATGATATCAGTAGTGAAAATGGTTTGCTGCATACGGTACCAGCCTTTAGACAGGTATTCATCCAGCCGGTGGCCGGGCATGGTGTCGGGATAGTGAATACGGTAATAGACCATGAAATCTCCGGCAATTTAATCAAGGGGCAGGTTCCTGCAAATGGCTATCTTTATTTTAGTTAAATCCATCAGTTATGACAATGATTTTAAAACGTCCCCTGGTCGCCGTTGCGGCACTGTTACTTACCGGTATGGCCATAGCACAAAAGCCTGCCCCGGTATCAGCACTGGAAATACGTCTTCCGGAAGAAAACGATAACTGGTATATGCTTGGAAACATGCGGATGCAACAAAGAACCGGCACACCAGCAGCCATCTACCAGCTAGCCTTCCGTGTGGCAGGCAGTACACCCGAAGAGAAGGCGAAACAATATCTTGAAGCAAATAAAACTCTGCTTGGTATCAGTACCGCTGATATTCAGGCATTGAAGCTGCATGCCATCCGTACAGATGCAGCGGGTACGGTGGTGCGCCTGCGGCAAACATGGAAAGGATTACCGGTAAATAAAAATGCAGAGATCACAGTTCATATCACTCCGGATAGTAAAGTGGACTATGTAATGAATGGCTTCCGGTATGGTATTGCAATGGATGATGTAACCCCGGTGGTATTACCCGCTTCCGCCCGGCAATCTGTTCTTTCACACCTGGCAGCAGCAGGAAATATTTCACATGATGCCAGTGAACTGATGGTGCTTCGTCATCAGCAGCGTGACTATCTTGTTTACCGCATCAATATTGCGACCGATCAGCCCGTAGGCGAATGGGAAGCATATGTGGATGCAAAGACAGGTACACTTTTACAGGTTACCGATATTGCAGATTATCATCACCACGATCCGGCGGCTAAAAAGCCACTGCCTGCCGGTAAACCATTGAAGATAACAGCCACCGGCACCGGCAATGTATTTGATCCCGATCCGCTTACCACGGCACTGGGAGCTTATGGCGGTTCTTATGTAGATGGAAGCGATGCCAATGCAGCCGTGCTGACAGCCCAACTGAAAAGCGTAACGCTGAACGATATCACACTCAGCGCCGGCACCTATTCACTTGTGGGGCCTTATGCGGAGATAAGAGACTTTGAAGCACCCAGCAAAGGATTATTCACCCAGGCAAGTTCCACCTTTGCCTTCGACAGGAATGCCGATGCTTTTGAAGCAGTAAATACCTATTATCACATTGATGCCATGATGCGGTACCTCAACACCACTTTATCGCTTGGCATCATGCCATACCAGTACGCAGGTGGTGTACGCTTCGATCCTTCCGGGCTGAGTGGTGCCGATAATTCACATTACCTGTCTGGCTCCGGGCAGTTAGCATTTGGTGAAGGAGGAGTGGATGATGCTGAAGATGCCGATGTGATCATTCATGAACTGGGGCATGGCCTGCACGACTGGGTTACCTCAGGCGGTTTATCACAGGTAAACGGACTCAGCGAAGGAACCGGAGATTATATCGCAGGCTCATACAGCCGCTTCAGGGGTTACTGGACCACAGCTAATGCAGCCTACCACTGGATGTTTAACTGGGATGGACACAATCCTTTCTGGGGCGGTCGTGTTCTCAACTATGGTGCTGTGTATCCCGGCGGACTGACCGGCGCTATCCATACCGACGGGCAAATATGGGCTACGGCCAACATGAAAATATGGGATGATATTGGCCGGCAAAAAGCAGACAGGGCCTTCTGGACAGGACTCGGTATGACGAACAGCAGCACCAACCAGAATGATGCGGCCAATGCCGTATACCAGGCATCCATCACTCTTGGCTATACCGGTGCTGAAAGAACTGCAATTCATGCCCGCTATACAGCAGCCGGGTATACCTTGCCGCCGCTCGTATTGCCGGTAAAACTTTCTTCCTTCAATGCAGTAAAAAGCGGCAGCCAGACATTGGTAAGCTGGCAAACAGCATCTGAAGAAAACCTGCAGTCATTTGCAGTGGAACGTTCTCTCAACGGAGTGGATTATTCAACTATTGGTACAGTAATACCTGCCGGTAATTCATCCACCACAAGGGGTTACACCTTCACCGATGTGGCACCGGCTAACGGAAAGAATTACTACCGTCTCCGTTCGGTAAGCGCCAATGGGTCGAATGATTATTCAGCCGTGGCACTGGTGATCTTTGGAAAAGACAACCAGTTGCTCCTGTTCCCCAACCCGGTGAAAGATATACTTACCATAAAGAATGCCACTGCCGGAGGTACAGTAGCTGTATTTGACCTCAATGGAAAACAGGTGCTCAGTCAGAAAATACCAGCCAGCAACAGCCAGCCCGTTACCATCCGCATGAATGGCTTTCCGGCAGGTATGTATATGGTACAGCTTACTGCCAATGGAAAAATTGCACAGGGAACAATTGTAAAAGAATAAAACAAGCAAATTGATTTTGCAACGAGGCTGTCGCAAATAAGAGAATTCAACACAGAGCAAGGGAGGATTAGAGTTACACAGAGAGTGAGAACATTTTACAAATTAAAACCCTGTGTATCTCTGTGTTGAACAGCTTTTGCGACAACCTCTTTTTTCATACTTATCTTTCGCAGCAATTTAATCCAGCCATGCTCACACCTCAGCAGTTCATCCAGCACTACTCCCTTCAGCCACATCCGGAAGGAGGCTGGTACTGTCAAACGTACAGAAGTGAAGGCATTATTCCCGCAGCAGCACTGCCGTCTTCATTTGGCGGTGACCGGTTATTTTCAACAGCTATTTATTTTTTACTGGAAGAAGGAAACTTCTCTGCCTTTCACCGTATAAAAAGCGATGAGTGCTGGCATTTCTATGCAGGTCAGCCATTACACATCTATGTAATAAGAAAAGACGGAATACTTGAAACAGTTATCCTGGGCAATGATAGTACCAGGGGAGAACTGTTTCAGTATGTGGTGCCGGCAGGATGCTGGTTTGCCAGCCGGCCGGCACCGGGAAGTGCTTTCGCCTTTGTTGGCTGTACGGTATCTCCCGGTTTCGACTTTGCCGATTTCGAATTGGCCAATGCAACCGCCTTAAGCATAGAATACCCGGCGCATGAAAAGATCATCCGGTCATTATGCCGGTAAACTGTTCTGCCCGTAAAGTGATATTGCTCAGTCGCTGTCCTCCAGGTGAAAATGCTGATGGTGGGCACCCGCAGCAATATGCAAGGCAAACCCCAGGATGGCCGTATCTTTTAAAATATTGATCAATGCCAGCTGGCGCATTTCTTTATCTCCGGCATTCCTGTAGTTGGGCACATGTATGGTTAGTATAAAGATCAGGAGCATTATTACCAGCACATAGCTGGTGAGCTTTACATACTGGTTGGTTAAAAAAGAAATACCAACTAAAACAAACGCACCCCCGACAATATAGGCCCAATAGATGCCGCCTACCAACGAGAGAGGCACATACACGAGCAGATCACGGGGATACATAAAATGAAAAATGCCAAATACGATCAACACCACCGAAAGCAGGTAAATGGCAATCCGGGAAATGATGTGATAGCGTTGCATAAAAAAAGGTTTTGATTATGCAAAAGGTAGCGTTTTGGTAACACTAAAAATATGATATTGGTCGGGAGGTGATTTTTTTCAACTCTTACAGAAGGAAACTGCTTGTTGAGAGGGTAAAAACAAAAAAGGGCATCTATTGACGCCCTTCTTCGTGGAATAAATACTAATAGTTTATTTCAGGTGCTTAGCCAGGTGCTTAGCCATGTCGAACATGGAAACCTGACCTTTACCACCAAATACAGGCTTCAGTTTAGCGTCTGCATTGATCATACGCTTGTTCTTGGAATCCTGGAGTTTGTTGGCTTTGATATACACCCATATTTTCTTCACTACTTCAGTGCGGGGCATTGCTTTGCTTCCTACTACAGCAGCCAGTTCAGCGCTGGGAGTAAGAGCTTTCATGAAGGCAGCATTGGGTTTGCGGGCTGCTTTTTTCTTAGGAGCTGCTTTCTTAGCGGCTTTCTTTGGAGCGGCTTTTTTAGGAGCTGCTTTCTTAGCGGCCTTCTTCGGGGCTGCTTTTTTAGCTACTTTTTTCTTAGTTGCCATTTTGTTTGATTTAGAATGTTAACGGGTTTAAGTATTTACCGATGTCAAATATAGAGCATTTTATTACTGACCGTCATTCTTAACTGACAATTTCTTCACAGTTTTCACTGGGAAAACCGGGTTTTACCGGTGGATGGTATCCCTTTTTTCAGAGGGAAAATATAAAACGGGTATCACCAGGATACCCGTTTTTTAAAGAAAGACAACCTTAGCTGATCACGATTTCCTTCTTCACAGTTCCCTTTCCGGCAACGACAGGCAGGCTGATCTGCAGCACACCATCTGCGTATTTGGCAGAGATGTTTTGCGTGTCAATACTCTCATCCAGTGAGAATGTTCTGCTGAATCCGCCCCTGCTGTATTCCCGCAATACCCATTCGGGCCGGGGAAATCCTTCCGGTGGCGTGTAGGAAACAGTGAGATCATTTCCTTTCACATCAATGTGAAAATGTTCCTTGATACGGCCGGGTGCAAACACCAGCATCTCGTAGCTGTTGTCTGTTTTGTAAATGTTCACCGCAGCCCGTTGCATGGATCGGATAAATCCCGCCTTTGCGGGGTTTCCGTAAGTGTTGCCTTTAGCGGCTTCATGCGCCATAGCGTTGTGGCGGCGCACACATGACTGATTGTAGTACATGTTCAACGGTTTTAATGAATAAAATTGATAACAGCGGCTCACCCGAAAAAATGATGCCGTGACAGGGAATGCCAATTTCTGTCCGGTTCAGAAGGAGAAATACTGCCAAGCTGACAATTATTTGTCAAACCTGTGATATTGCTCATCTCCCCCCGCTTATTTCTGTACCAACTTGCGCCTGCTTCCGGTACAAACCGGCGCCATCATTTCCTTATGTTTTCTGAAACGGCGATCATAACTCAGGAATCAATTAACTTACAAGAAAATCCCCGCCAAATGGCAGAAGAACAAATGACCTACGAGGTAAAAACAGGCGAGTTCGTTTTTACTTTCACAGAAGAACAGGTAAGAAATGCCAATGTGCTGACCGTTTCCCCCGGTCATTATCATATCCTGCAAAACAATCAATCGGCCCGTGTGCATATTACCGGCGAAACACCCACAGGTAAAACAATGCTGGCAACAGCAGACGGAGAGACCTTTCATATTACCATCAAAGATGAACTGGACAGGCAGCTTGATAAAATGGGATATGGCAAGAGTACCGGCAAACATGTAAAAGAAATAAAAGCACCCATGCCAGGACTGGTGCTTGAAGTAGCCGTAACAGAAGGACAGGAAGTGGCCGAAGGAGAAAAACTGCTCATACTGGAAGCCATGAAAATGGAAAACAGCATTATGATACCGGCCAGCGCCAGAATAAAACGGGTAGCCGTAAAAGCAGGCCAGGCAGTAGAGAAAGGACAATTACTGGTGGAACTTGAATAACACAACCAAAAACCAATGAAAAAAATATTAGTGGCCAACCGTGGCGAGATCGCCCTGCGTATCATGCGTACCATCCGCAAAATGGGCATCAGATCAGTGGCCGTATATTCAGAAGCAGACCGCCGCTCACCGCATGTGCTGTACGCCGATGAAGCAGTTTGCCTGGGCCCCGCACCATCTGCCCAATCATACCTCGATGGAGATAAGATCATCGCTTATTGTAAAGAACTGGGCGTTGATGGTATTCACCCCGGCTATGGATTTCTCAGCGAAAACGGCGCCTTTGCACAAAAAGCAGAAGATGCCGGCATTACCTTTATCGGTCCCACACCCGAAGCCATGCGCATCATGGGTTCCAAACTGGCAGCGAAAGAATGTGTGAAGCAATATGATATACCGATGGTGCCGGGTTATGATAAAGCCGTGGAAGATGTAAAAACAGCAAAAGAGATCGCCGCACGTATCGGTTATCCCATCCTCATCAAGGCCTCGGCTGGTGGCGGTGGTAAAGGAATGCGGGTGGTGGAAAAAGAAAGCGACCTGCAGGAACAAATGGAACGGGCCATCAGTGAAGCCACATCATCCTTTGGTGATGGCTCAGTATTTATCGAAAAATATGTTACCTCACCCCGCCATGTGGAAGTACAGGTGCTGGCAGATAAATACGGCAACACCATCCATCTTTTCGAAAGGGAATGCAGCATACAGCGGCGTCACCAGAAAGTGGTGGAAGAATCGCCATCAGCCATCCTCACACCTGAGCTGCGAAAGAAAATGGGTGATGCAGCGGTGATGGTGGCAAAGTCCTGCGCCTATACCAGTACAGGCACGGTGGAATTCCTGATGGATGATCAACTCAATTTTTATTTTCTTGAAATGAATACCCGCTTGCAGGTGGAGCACCCGGTTACCGAACTCATCACCGGTATCGACCTGGTGGAAGAACAGATACGCATAGCCCGTGGTGAAAAACTTCGCTATACACAGGAATATCTGGTCATCAACGGTCATGCACTCGAGTTAAGGGTTTGTGCAGAAGATCCGCTCAACAACTTTTTACCTGCTGTGGGCGACCTGCACCGCTACCGCAAACCCGAAGGCGATGGCATCCGGGTGGATGATGGATATGAAGAAGGGATGACCATACCAATCTACTACGATCCGCTGATTGCGAAACTCGTTACCCATGGTAAAGACAGAACAGAAGCCATTGAGAAAATGAAAGAAGCCATCAAAGCCTACCAGGTAGAAGGCGTGGCCACCACTTTACCCTTTGGCAGTTTTGTATTTGAACATGAAGCATTCCTGTCGGGACACTTCGATACCAATTTTGTAAAAAAATATTATACAGCAGAGAAGCTGAAAGAAAAACAAAAGGCCATAGCAGAAATGGCAGCGCTGGCAGCCTTGCATCACTGGCTCAGTCAGCAGCACATCACCCGCCCGGTGGAGCATAAAACAACGAGCTGGAAAAGAAGATTGGCCTGATCATCAAATCAACGAACATGAAATCGAAAAAGGAAATACTGCAGGAAAAACTCGAAGCAGGCCGGCAAGGCGGAGGTAAAGCCCGCAACGAAAAGCAACACGAGAAAGGAAAACTCACCGCCCGTGAACGGATCACCCTGCTGATGGATCCCGGCTCATTTGAAGAAGTGGGGGCATTGGTTACACACCGTACCAAAGATTTCGGAATGGAGAAACAGGTGTATTACGGCGATGGAGTGATAACCGGCTTTGGAACCGTAAATGGCCGGCTGGTGTATGTGTTTGCACAAGACTTCACAGTATTCGGCGGCGCATTATCCGAAACACATGCAGAGAAGATCTGTAAGATCATGGATATGGCAATGAAATGCGGCGCACCGATGATCGGCTTAAACGACTCCGGCGGCGCCCGCATACAGGAAGGTGTACGATCACTCGGTGGCTATGCCGATATTTTTTACCGCAACGTACAATCATCAGGAGTCATACCACAGATATCAGCCATCATGGGCCCATGTGCAGGAGGAGCGGTGTACTCACCGGCCATTACCGATTTTACCATCATGGTAGAGAACACCAGTTATATGTTTGTCACCGGCCCCAACGTGGTGAAAACAGTAACCAACGAAGAAGTAAGTGCCGAAGAACTGGGCGGCGCATCGGCACACTCCACCAAGTCGGGTGTAACACACCTCACTGCCGCCAATGATATGGATTGCATAGAGCAGGTAAAACAATTGCTCAGTTATATGCCGCAAAACTGTGAAGATGTGGTGCTCAAACTGCCTTACACGCCTGCAGACGAAACAAGACCGGCACTGGAAACCATCATACCCGAAAATGCCAATCATCCCTATGATATGCGTACCGTGATAACCGGCATTTGCGATGAAGCCACATTTTTTGAAGTACATAAAAACTATGCGGACAACATCGTGGTGGGTTTTGCACGGCTTGCCGGCAGAAGTATCGGAATAGTGGCCAATCAGCCGATGAGTCTGGCCGGAGTGCTGGATATAGAAAGTTCAAAGAAGGGTGCCCGCTTCACCCGCTTTTGTGATTGTTTCAATATACCGCTGCTGGTGCTGGTGGATGTACCCGGCTTCTTGCCTGGCACCGACCAAGAGTGGAATGGCATCATCACCAATGGAGCCAAACTATTGTATGCATTAAGTGAAGCCACCGTGCCAAGGGTAACCGTTATCACCCGCAAAGCATATGGCGGCGCATATGATGTGATGAACTCCAAACATATAGGTGCAGATATGAACTATGCCTGGCCCACAGCCGAGATAGCCGTGATGGGTGCAAAAGGAGCGAGTGAGGTCATTTTTAAAAATGAAATAGCCGCAGCAGAAGACCCTGCAAAGAAGCTGCTGGAAAAAGAAGCAGAGTATGCTGCATTATTTGCCAATCCATACACCGCCGCCGAAAGAGGATTTATAGATGAAGTGATAGAACCGAAAGACACACGCAAAAAACTGATCAAGGCATTTGCCATGCTGGAAAA
>JAEUVM010000348.1 GCA_016787125.1 Chitinophagaceae bacterium
TTTGCCTTTGGGCAGCAGAATGCTGTGACGGACATTTCCAACTCGGGCTACAATGCCCTCATCATGTGGTCGGTGCATGTATCTTCCACCGGCACATTGGCGCTGAACAATACACAGATCGTTACCAATGGAAAATATGCAGAGGCAGATACGATGAACCTGCCTGCACGCCTCGCCACTTTACACAAAGCAGGTATACAGATCATTTTCTCTGTCGGCTCCGGCGGGGTGAATGATTATCATCACATCAGCGGACTGCTCAATGGCGGCGTGCCTGGTCCCGGCAATGCCCTCTATGATAATTTCAAAGCGCTGAAAGATGCAATGGTGGCAGCCGGTGGTGATATTGATGCCATTGATTTCGACAATGAAGATTATATGGATACGCCAACCATGGTAAACTTCGGCATCATGCTCGGCAATATCGGCTACAGCAGCGTGGCCTTCTGTCCTTATTATACTGATCCTGTATGGACGGATACCTACAATCAATTGCTTGCCGCAAAAGGCAACAGCTTTGTAAGCGCCATTCACCTGCAATGTTATTCAGGCGGCAGCAACAGCAATCCGCAAGACTGGGGCCCGATGATCGCCAATGCAAAAGGAAATACTTTATTGATTCCCGGACTGGCCACCAACCAGGCCGCACCTGGCCCCTGGTGGGATGGTGACAATAATGCGCCCGGTGGCAGCGTGGTCAAAACACCATCGGTAGCTATGTATGGTGAAGGTGATTGGTCAGGCATGTTATGGCAAGGCAACTTCAGCAGCGCCGATGAAGCCATGAAAAATGTGAAAGGCGGCGAAACATTTTTCTTTTACTGCAATGGCTATCTCGATCTTGGCCCCGGCAAACAATTTCAGAAAGGTGATGCGGTATTTTTTTGTGGCCTGCCCTGGTGGGGAAGCGCTCCGCAATGCGATGCATACTCATTAAGCGGAGGTTGCAGCAATATCTGGGATCCATATCCCATGACAGGCGCCTGTCCTTCTGACCTGCAGACACAATATGCCACATACGCACAGGCAGCCGCACAGCCGGGTGGTTATCCCGTCAACGGAGGTTTTATCTGGATGTATGATTCTATCACACAGTGTGTGCTGTCCAATTGCTGCGGCGAAGGTGGCGACACTACAGAACAGATCGCTGCCGCTTACCAGCAAGCCATCGTAAACGGTTTGGGATAATATCGGTTATCAATAGAGTGATTGCAGGAACTGTTCAGCAGTTTGCAAATGCTGTTGCTGTTTGGCCGCAGGCATTTTCTCAAATGTTTTTATCAGCATACCCAGCCGCGGGTTTTGCAGAAAGAAAGACCGGTGTACATGCATGAAGCGCCAGAACAGCGCATCCCAT
>JAEUVM010000632.1 GCA_016787125.1 Chitinophagaceae bacterium
GGCAACAGCGCCTACGAAGAACTTACCAGCGCCGACCCTTACGCCGTTAACTATCCCCAGGTACCCTACCTCGTTGATGATTATGATAAATATAAACTGCACACCAACCAGGACACCAACGGCGTTACCTATTATAACCACGGCTATGGCATCATCAGCCTGGCCAACCGCAACCTGCCCACCGACCCGGTACAGGCTACCTGGTACGAGTTCCCCGCCTGGGGTGATATAAAACCTGCCAACCCCGTGGCCAATGTTATTTATTCGGAGCCGTTGCAGGTAGTTCCTGAGTATAATGCGGGATCCGAAGTATATTCCGGCTACAACTATTACTTAACCAGCCAGGATGGCATGACGGTGCGGCCGGCCTATTCGGGAGTACTTGACTGGTACCCCAATTTACTGCCCGGCACTTATGATACAGCTATACTGCTGACGGCTTCGGAAGTGCATGAAACCGGGCAGGCATTAGTAAACGGGGATATGATTGCATTACAAACCACGGAGTCAAAAATAGTACCCGGTTCCAACTTACTTACATACAGTGCTAACTGGCTTACGTATTCCAATACCACCGGAAATGATACACTATGGAGAATACATAAACGGAATAACGTCAATGACCCTGTCATCCATATCGGCGATACATTTTACCTGGAGAGCGTGAGCCACCCTGGCTATTACATCAAACCGAACTATGCCAAAAAATGGTCACTCATTTATCTTACTACCGACACGGGGGAAGATTGCTGGTGGCGGTTTAATGCTATGGAATAGTAGTGTATGGAATATTGCTGAAAGATCGGAGTGTCTTCTCCCTCCTGCGCCTTTGCGCCTTTGCGAGAACTATTCTCTGATTATTGATTATTAATTATGGATTATTGCTCAAAGATCGGAGTGTCTTCTCCCTTGCGCCCTTGTGCCGTTGCGGGAAATACATTTCACCGCGAAAGCGCCAGGACGCAAGGAATTCTTCGATCTGCAACGCAACCATTCAACATTTAGCATTCAACATATTCTTCGCACTATTATCTATTCACTATTATCTATCCTGCGCCTTTGCGCCGTTGCGAGAAATACATTTTGCCACATAGTATGATAGAAGCATAGTAATACACATAGCTATGTGATCTTCTATGTTAGCTATGTCCTATGTGACATCCCGATCTGTAATGCACTATTATCTATTCACTATTCACTATTCACTATTATCTATTATCCCATTTCCAATCTCCCACTATACTCATCCAACTGATTATAAGCTATGGAAATGTATTTATCCGTCATTAACTTTCGCTTCCTGTCACTCCAGTTATGTATTTTGTCAATCACTTCCGATTGTGTTTTTGCCTTATACTCATGCTTTACAAAATCCACCGTCGCCAGTGTTTCCAGAGAAAGAGATGTTTGAAAGCCATCAATCAGGGTAACCAGGTTTTTGATTCGCTGTCTTTCTTCTGCGCTCAGTACCTTATGCACATAATTCCTTACTTCCTCAAAGGTGTCGTAATTCAGTTCAAGCATCTCGAACGGCTTCGCATCCATTTGCTCCAGTCCACGCAGGTACCTGCCAGTCAGTGCATGCATCATGTGCCCCAGTTGCACACTATATGGTCCGTAATGACTTGCTTCAAACTTCAACCGCTTAAGTGAAGGTTCACCTAACCGCTTCAGGAAATAAGCCAGCTTATTGGCTACAAACAAACTGCTTTCTTCTCCCAGGGATTCATAATAATAAAGGGAGTATAATACCATGGCCTTCGCAGTGGTCAGTTCCACATCCTTTTTGGATTCTTCCTTTTTTAGAATCGCCTTTACTTCATCGCCCGGTTCATAAATGATAATCTCTGTTTCCTCCAGCCCGGCAAGGTGTTTTTCCATGATGGGTTTTACCTTCTCCCATTTCAACCCGCCATGCCCGCAGCCCAGCGGCGGTATGGCAATACTCTTTATACCCCTGCTTCTGATCTCTGCCACTAATGCCTCCAGCCCCGATTCGATATACTCATATCTTGATTTCAGGTACCATTTCGTCTTGGTGGGAAAATTAATGATCAGTTTCTCATTCTCTAAGGTGCCGTCTTTTACAACCAGCAGTTTGCCCGGCTGCAGCCACCCTGACTTACAGGCGGCCTCATACTCCCGGAAATTAGAGGGAAACTTATTCTTGAATTGCAGGGCAATCCCTTTACCCATCACCCCTTCCGTATTAACGGTATTCACCAGCGCTTCGGCTGATGAGGCAAGCATGTTTCCTTTCACATAGCTTATCATGGATAATACAGTTCGTTAGTTGAATCTGTTACTACTGGGATTTTTCTTCCGTTTCTGTTCAGCATTTCTTCCACTTGCCGTTTCCTTTCCTCAGTTCTTACCACAATGGTATGTATGCAAGATACGGGCACATGCGACTTTACCAAAAATTCTGCCTGCTTTCTTCGCTGTCTGTCTATATCCTCTTCCGTGTTTCGCCAATACTGTTCAAAAACCAGGTTCCAATCCACAATTGCCGGCAGTCGGTCAATTTCAGTAAAAAAACCGGTGAATTTATCCTTGGCATGTCCGTCGGTATATACCCATTCTGCACACTGTTGCACCAGCTCTCTTACCTCGCAAATGATGTAAACGATCTCATGCTGTGGTCTTTGGGTTATTCCCCTGTGCCCGGTCTTAATATTCAGCAACATGGGTGAATGGCCGCCAAAATAAAATGGAATATACTCGCCTAAGGTACCTCCCGGACCAACCGGCACCTTATACTCTTTACGTTGTGCCATCAGGCCGCTGTCACCAATATTGATATACCTCGGGTCGGCATGCCCATGACCGATGGCACAAAGGCCATACTGAAGTATATGCTCCACATTATCAATGTGAACCATCCTACAAACCTTTATGATTTTTGGAGGGGTACCCGGCATGCTTAAAATTACATATTTCCGGCCTTACCCCCTCTGCGCCTCTGCTCCTTTGCGAGAAACTATTCTCTGATTATTGATTATTAATTATGGATTATTGCTGAAAGATCGAAGAGTCTTCTCCTTTGCGCCCTTGCGCCTTCGCGGTTAAGCATCTGCCACATAGAATGATAGAAGCATAGTAATACACATAGCTATGTGATCTTCTATGTTAGCTGTGTCCTATGTGACATCCCGATCTCTAATGCACTATTATCCATTCACTATTATCTATTCACTATTATCCCCTATCTCCACAGCCCCGCCGCCTTCTGCTCCTCTATCTTCGTTTGCTGTGCATCCGTAAAGTTGGGAAAGAAGTTGATACCCGTAGCCTCCTCTATTTTATTAATAGTAACCAGGAAGGTCTTGGAAAGCGGCTGACTCTTCGGCAGGTTTTGCGGAAACTGAAAAGCCATGTACTAAGCACTGCCGGGGTTATCATGCGGGTGACGGATAGTACGCACCAGTATACAAAAGAAAGCTTCCGGAATAGCCACCCGTACCCCATTCTCACGGGTAATATATTTGATAGAATCTTCCACCGGGTGAAACACCGGCCCCACCAATACCCACACATGCAGACTGTCCTTTAGCGTGTTG
>JAEUVM010000637.1 GCA_016787125.1 Chitinophagaceae bacterium
CATGAAATTCTGTTTCTGCCGGCTTTCAGAGTTGTTGCTGAAATGACTGTTCACCCGGTAACGGATATTATTGGCCTTGCCCACATACACCACCTTTCCCTTGGCATTGTGGAAATAATAAACACCGGGTGTATAGGGAAGGTTGTCGAAATCTTCTTTGGGTACATTGGGTGGTAAAACAGATTCTTTGGAATTACGCTGCAGGCTTTTGGCAATATGCTGCTCTTTATCGTGCTGAAGTAGGAGCTGGAATACCCGGGCGGTGGCGGCTGTATCACCACCGGCACGGTGCCTGTTGCTGATGGTGATACCCAAAGCATCACACAAGCGGCCAAGACTGTAAGAAGCCAGCCCCGGAAATATTTTACGGCTCAGGCGAACGGTACAGAGTTTTTTTACATTCAGTTCAAAGCCAGCTTCTTTTAGGTGTCCCTTGATAAAGGAATAATCAAAGTTTACATTATGTGCCACAAATATCCTGTCGCGGAGAAGGTTGAATATATTTTCCGCCACCACTTCAAACCGGGGTGCATCAGCCACCATCTTATCCGTGATGCCTGTCATGGATTGAATGTAGTAGGGTATGGATTGTCCGGGGTTGACAAGGGTTTCATACTTACCGGTAACACCTGTACCATCATGCAGGTAAATGGAAATCTCGGTAATGCTGTTGGCAGCAGCATATCCGCCTGTGGTCTCAATATCTACAATGGCATACATCCGGTGAATAAAACAGGTAACTGGCCGGAAACACACCGGCCTGGTTTAGTTAAAATGATTTTTCAAATTTCGTGAAAGTTTTTTACTCATAAGCTCCTGTCTTATTACTTACTTTACACCGATTTCAGCAAAAGGATGATGAACCCGAAAACAGATATGTTCCGCAACAGGCTGGTAAAAGTGTACCGACACCTGTCAAAACAGGCAAAGCGCCTGCAGGTGAGCTGTTACCGCCTCTACGATCACGACCTGCCCGAATTTCCCCTCTGTATCGAACTGTACGGTGATAAAGTGTACGTGGCCGAATACAAGCGGCGGCATGGAATGACAGACGAAGAACATGACCATTGGATGGAGCAAAGCCTGCACATCATTGCAGAGGTGACAGATACCGCCAGCGAAAATATTTACCTCAAACTGCGCCAGCGAAAACCCGGCCGCCTCGGTCAGTACCAGAAACAGGCAGGCGATAAAGACGAAATAATAGTGGAGGAGAACGGGTTGAAATTTATCGTCAACCTTACCGACTATCTCGATACCGGTCTCTTTCTCGATCACCGCAGCACCCGTGAGATGGTCAGGCAGCAATCTGCCGGCAAATCTGTGTTGAACCTCTTCGCCTATACCGGTTCATTTTCCGTGTACGCTGCCAGTGGCCAGGCAGCAGAAGTGGTGACCGTTGACCTCTCGAAGACCTACCTCCACTGGGCCGAACGCAATATGCAGCTCAACGGGTTTACAGACAGTGGCCGCTACCGGTTCATCCATGCTGATGTAAAACAGTACCTCACCAGTTTGCCTCCGGAAAGCTTCGACCTTATCATCATGGACCCGCCCACCTTCAGCAACAGTAAGCGGATGACAGATATACTCGATATACAGCGGGATCACCCCCTGCTCATCAATCAATGCCTTGCCGCACTCCGCAAAGGAGGGCAGCTTTACTTCAGCAACAATGCCCGCACATTTGTACTGGATACCAAAAACATCCGGGCTGCCACCTGCAAAGACATTACCCGCCTTACCACCCCGTTCGACTTTGAAGGAAAACTCGCCCGCTGGTGTTTTTTGATCACCAAAGAATAAAGACCGGCAATGTTGTATTTTTAACAGCATTGTTTTCTTGAAACCATTACACCTGATATTAACCATTTGCCTGCTGCTCACCCATACAACGGAGGCGCAGGTTTATTATAAGGCCAATACGCTTACCACCACCAACGGATTGTCTGATAAAAGGGTAACCTGTTTTCACCAGGATAAAAAAGGCTTTATGTGGATCGGCACCCGCAATGGGCTCAACCGGTACGACGGACATTCTTTTAAGATATTCAGACCTGCCACCGGCAATTCCATTTCTGGTGAAGTGATCAATGATATAGCGGAAGACAGCCGCGGCCGCATATGGGTGGCCACCATGGAAGGCCTTAATATTTATGACCCGGCAACAGGCCGGTGGAACCTGATGCAGCCCGATGATGCCAACCCGCAAAACTCACTGCCCAACTATATTATCTGGGATATATTCATCGATGAAGATGACATAGTGTGGATCGTTCCGGATAACAGCGCATTGGTGAGCTACAATATCCGCAGCAGTAAA
>JAEUVM010000653.1 GCA_016787125.1 Chitinophagaceae bacterium
GCATGGGAAAAAGTAGCCCTGGTTTCTTCGTGGTTGGGTTTGCCGTGAATTACGATGGTATAATTCTTTTTTGCGATCACCTCACTCCGGTTCCATACTTTTTCCACAAAGGGGCAGGTGGTGTCGTATTTTTCCACGGGGATACCGATGGCCCGCAATTTTTTTTCGATCTCCAGTGTGGTGCCAAAGGCAGGTATCAGCACAATATCATCAGCGGTGATGGCTTCAATCGGTACTAATTGTTTGCCGTGTGTATCCTGTAAAAAGGTAACGCCATGTGCCTGCAGGTCAGCATTCACCTGCGGGTTATGTATCATCTCGCTGAGCAGGTATATCTTTTTGCCGGGGTTTTCTTCTACAGTGCGGAAGGCGATGTCGATGGCATTTTCCACTCCATAACAAAACCCGAAATGACGGGCGAGGTAAATATGCAGGGGACCAAAATCAAGCAGGGCGGGCGTAAAGTCCTTCTTCATCTTATCCTCCTCCTTCCGCTTCTTCTTGATTGCAGTGATAAGGGGGCTGCGGTAGATGATGGGGACTTCGAATTGCTTCATGGCGCAAAGGTAATACGATGAGGATAGTTTATAGTTTAAAGTTTAAGGTTGGCGTGAATTTCGGCGGTTCATTTTATAACCGAAATGGTTTTAATACTCATTAAGAGTTGTGAGTTGCGAGTTATGAGTTGCGAGAAGAGCACATCAGCATATTGGCTAATTATCACATTCCCACATCTTCAAATCGTCTCATTTCCCCATTTCCATATTTCCCCATTTTCATATTTCCACATTATCCCATTCCCACATCTTCAAATTGTCCCATTTTCAAATTTCCAAATCAGCACATGAGCATATTGGCTGATTAGCTAATTATCTCTTTATCTTCGGCGAAAGAATTATCATGCGTGTAGTATTGCTTGCCATCGTTTGCGCAGCCTGCCTGTCATCCTGCAAGCTGATGAAGAAAAAAGAAACAAAAAACGATAAATCAACAACAACCGATATGCTGAAAAGGTTTGCACCGGTGGAGTGGGCCCATACCACCACGATCTATGAAGTGAATATGCGGCAATACACTCCCGAAGGCACCCTGAATGCCTTTGCCCGTGAAATTCCCAGGCTGAAAGAACTGGGCGTGCATACGCTGTGGTTCATGCCGCTCACACCTATTGCACAGAAAAATAGAAAAGGCACACTCGGCAGCTACTATGCCTGTTCCGACTACACGGCTGTAAGTGCTGAATTCGGTACGGCTGATGATTTTAAAAACCTGGTGAAGCAGGCTCACGATGCCGGCATGAAAGTGATCATCGACTGGGTGGCCAACCATACCGGCTGGGATCATAAATGGACCAAAGAACATCCCGACTATTACCTGATGGATACTGCCACCAACGATTTCCAGATCGCTTCCGGCATGGATGATATCATTGAACTCGACTTCAGCAAGCCTGCGCTCCGTACCGCCATGATCGACGCCATGAAATGGTGGGTGACCGAGTTTGACATTGATGGTTTCCGCTGCGACCTCGCCTTTTGGGTGGAACTGGATTTCTGGAAGGAAGCAAGGCCCCAGCTTGATGCAGTAAAGCCATTGCTCTGGCTGGGTGAATTTGACGAACTGGAAAAGCCGGAATACGGCGAAGTGTTTGATGCCAGCTATTCGTGGACGTGGATGCACCGCACAGAAGATTTTTATAAAAAAAATGAACCCGTTGATTCATTATACAGCATACTGAAACGGTATGATGACCTTGGCGATAGCTCCATGCGGGCCTGGTTTACCACCAATCATGATGAGAATAGCTGGAATGGCACCGAGTATGAAAAGTATGGCGCTATGGCCAAGGCACTGGCCGTGTTCAGCATTACGTGGAATGGGGTGCCGCTTATTTATTCAGGACAGGAACTGGCCAATACAAAGCGGATCGAGTTTTTTGAAAAAGATACCATCATGGCCGGTGCTGCTGCAGCAGAGATGACGGCCTTTTACCAGTCTTTATTAAAATTAAAAAATAATAACCCGGCATTAAGGGCGGGCGATGCCTCGGTGCAAACCTTCCGTATCAAAACATCGGAACCTTCAAGGGTTTTTGCATGGCTTCGCAAAAACGG
>JAEUVM010000681.1 GCA_016787125.1 Chitinophagaceae bacterium
TTCCACTTCGGTGGTGGCGGCATTTACCGGCGTTACTTTCATGGTCCATACATAATCACTCACAGCATCCATCCAGAAGTTGGGATAGTTCACCAGTCCCACCACACCGGCATCATGATCTTTATGTAAGCCCATGGGCAATGAAACTTTTTTGCCATCCACACTATAGCTTTCCACGCCGGGCCGCAGCGGGTAGCGGATGGCATAGCTGGTGGTGCCGGGTGTTACTTCCACCAGTTGGGTGGCAAGTTGTTTCTCCTGCCAGGCTCTTTGTTTTTCAGCAGTAATGGCAGTGGTATCTTCCCGCAGGCTGGCACCGATCACTGCGCTGCAATATTCCGGATGAGCGCCGCCGCAGTGGTAACATTCACGGAAGTTTTCGGCCACCAGTTTCCAATTGGCTGTCAGCGTATAGTTTTTTATACAGGCCACTTTTGCGTTTGCAATTTTATATGGCCTTAAAAAAGGAGCAAGGCTGTTTTCAATAGCGCTGAAATCCGGCGGGGTAGCCGCGAGTGATATAAAGATGAGCCCTTCCACTGTTCTCACCTGCACGGGGCGCAGGTCATATTGTTCTTTACAGAAATCATCGGGCATCATCCGTGCATTCAGCAAAGTGCCGTCTTTATCAAACACCCATTGATGATACGGGCAGATGAGTTTGGCCGCATGGCCTTTTTGTTCAAGACAAATAGCCGAGCCACGATGGGTACAGGTATTATAATGTGCATGCACTTCACCCTCATTACCGCGGATGATGATGATACTCTCTGAACGAAGCTGGTATAAAAAATAATCGCCGGGCTGCGGGATCTGTGCCATGTTGCCGGCAAAGAGCCAGTGTTTTTTAAAGATAGCTTCCCATTCTGCTTCAAAAATTTCATCGCTGGTATAAAAAGGCTGCTCCAGGCTATAGCCTGAACGATAACGGCTGAGCAATTCATTGATGTGTGCCACTATTTATACTTTATTTGTTCAGCTTTCAGGGTTTTTGCTCATGGCAAAACAGGCCGCTCCTATCGCACCTGCCAGGTCGCCATGTGTTGCCTTTACGATCTGCGGGCGGATGCCGCCAGGTTGCCATTCAAATTCATCAAACCATTTATTCAGCGGTATGAACAGGTCGTCATCCGCTTCGGCGATACCGCCTCCTACTATGATGGTATCGGGCGAAATAATATTACTTACAGAGGCCAGTCCTGCAGCACATTTTTTTACTGAGGTAAGCCAGATATCTTTTGCAAATGTATCGCCGACCCTGTATGCCTTCAGTAATTCCTGTGTGGAGGTGAATCGTCCATTAGTTCTTTTTTCTATACTGCAATTACCGATTGATTCTTCCAGGCTGCCGGGCATTCCTGTTACATCACAATCGCCGTTGCTG